>CAYSYX010000014.1:1104-56469 GCA_964435055.1 uncultured Polyangium sp.
ATACCCAAAACTCGAAGTCAAGATCCAATATGAAGAAACCGACTTCGATTTCTTCCGTCGGCTGCTCGAAGAAGCCGGCATTACGTTCATTTGCATGACGGAGGAGGAAGCGCAGCTGATTCTCTCCGACGCGGTGGGACTGAAGCCGCATCGGGAACATCCGCCCATTGCATTTCATGACGATCCGGACCCGAGCGCGGAAAAAGAATACGTCACGAAACTCCATCTGCGCCATGATGTTCGTCCTGGCGCAACACATCATCGGGACTTCGATTTTCGCAGTCCCGCCGAACCGTTGGCGGTCAATCAGCTCTTGAGTTTCAACGAGAAGCGGTACGAGCACTTTCATTATCAGCCGGGAGCCTTTTTGGCGGAGGCGAAGAAAGCAGGCTCGACAACGCCGGTCGCCGACCTCAAGGGTATTTACCGGCGACAAACCATTCACGGAGACAAACTCGCGGCCGTGACACTCGAGGGGCTGCGCACGGGAAAACGGCGCGTGGAATTCACGTGCAACGTGCCGGATTTGGCTCCGGGGACGGGTTTTTCCATTTATGACCATCCGCATCCGACGATCAAGGAAAAACTCGTGGTGGCGGCGATGTTTATCGAAGGTCATCCGAACGAAGAATGGATCTTTCGTGTCGATGCGTATTTTGCGAATGATGTGATTCGTCCGGCGAAGGTTACGCCCAAGCCGCGGATGGAATCGATGCAAAGCGCGGTTGTGGTGGGTCCTCCGGGGGAAGAGATTCACACGGATGAATACGGGCGCGTGCGCGTGCAATTTCCTTGGGATCGCGAAGGTAAATCGGACGACAACAGTTCGTGCTGGATGCGCGTGCTGCAAGGTTGGGCCGGGCCGCATTATGGAATGATCATGATTCCACGCGTCGGACAGGAAGTTTTGGTGAGTTTCTTGGGCGGCGATCCCGATGCGCCGATCGTCGTCGGACGGGCTTACAATGAACTCAATCCGGTGCCGTACAAATTGCCCGACGACAAGACGATCAGCGGTTGGAAAAGCTGGTCATCGCCCGCGACGGGCGGTTACAGCGAACTCAAAATCGAAGATCAGGCCGAAAAAGAATTGGTCTATTTCAGGGCGCAACGCGACCATCACCAATTGATTCAGCGCGACCAAGTCGAACGAGTCGAGCGGGCGCATTATCGTACGGTGCTGCGAGATCAGCATACGATGGTCAAGGAAAACCGGGTTGAGCGGGTAAAACAAGACGTCCACACGCATATCGAAGGAAGTGAATTGCAAAAGACCGACGGCATCATGTCGGTGCGGGTCAAGGGCCGTACTGCGATTGAATCCGGGGACGAGATCCATTTGAAGGCGCCGACGATCGTGATTGAAGCGACGAACATGACGCTCAAGGGCAAAGGCGGATTCATTACCTTCAGTGCCGGCGGTGTGGATATCGTGGGTGACGTCGTCAATATCAATAGCGGCGGGTTTGCCCTGGATGGCCAAGGCGTCGTTGCCGACGAAACGGTAAAAGAAGCTACCGAGGCGCATCCGAAGGACCACCACAAGCTCATCGAGGAGTGAGTCATGCCGCGAGCTGCACGCATTACGGATATTCACGGCTGTTCAAAACATCCGCCCGGCATTGTCGTCACGGGGAGCACCAACGTCAATACGGGATATCAACCGGCGGCGCGTATCGGAGATTTGATCTCGTGCGGGTCGATGATCATCCAGGGATCGGTGAACGTCTTCATCAATGGTCGAAAAGCCGCCCGGATTGGAGATGCAACGTCGCACCCCGGCGTGATTGCCACCGGTTGTCCCACGGTCAACATCGGCGAGACAAACCAAGCGACGACGCTGGTCAACGCCGCGCAATCAGGTACGCCGTTTGCCGAAGAATGTCCATTAAAGCGCCGTCCGCCTTCCGCCGAACCAAACGAAGAGGAAGGTTGAGTGGGGCTGGACATGGAATCGCCCGGACATGAAAACGAGTTTTACGAGACGGACGATGACACGGCGTCGATTCATCAGGATCCATTGCTTTATGCGTTGACGCATTATAGCCTCGATGACTTGGCGGCGCTCGAGACCACGGACGACGATGGCTTGGACGCGGTGCGAATACAAGCTGCCGAATATGTTGCGCGCCAGTTCCTGAATCAGCATTGCCCGACGTGGTCCACTTTTTTATTGGAAGCGATTGTCTCGAGCATCGATTATCGGCGTCCTGTTCGCACCGGCGTATTGCCGGGCGTGGGCGCAGGAAAAAACCGGGCCATCGTATACGAACACCGAGCAGCGGGGGAAGCCGAGAGTCTTTGGGCCACGCGAGATATGTTGGCGCATCCGTTGGACGCCGGCATCGCCGCCGAAACGTTCATCCAGGAAAAACTCGTGCCGCGGGTGCGTATACCCATCGCCTATACGCAAGACCCGGAGACTCCGGCGCTCGTTTGCTTCGCCAAACCCGACCCGGATTTGTCCGGGCACACGGACCAAGTCGTGCAGGTGTTCGTTCCCAAATCATCGGCGTGGACCGAAGGTACGTCGGGAATCTCCATCTTGACGCGTTCAGCATTTGCGACATTGCTAGGCGAGGTACGTGGCGCGTTTGCGGCCATTTTGCAGATTGTTCCTTCGTGGAGTTTGGCGCGGTTGATCGAGGAGGATCTGGACCGCATGCACAAAACGACGACCGGCGCCAAACGTCCCTCGTCGCGAGACAAAGCCGCCATTCAACTGGCCATGCGCGCGGTGCGTAATTGGTCGGGGACAAACTCGACCTTGATGCAGCAAATGGCGGAGCTCGATTATGTGTACCGACGTTACGAGGTGTTGCGATGAGCGGGCGGCGGGCCATCTTGCAATGGCTGAACGGGCGCGATGTCTTTCGCAAAGTGGTGCTCGAGCCTGGTCAAGCGCTACGTTTGGGGGACGACGCATGGGCCCACGAGGTGGTCAAGATGCCGTATCCAAGCGGCGCACGCGGCGTTGATTTGTTATGGGATGGTCTTGCATTACGCGTCGACGGATTGGGTCCGACGCCGTGGTTTTACCTCAATGGAAAGACGGTGCTGGGCGGGGAAATGCGGCATCGCGATTTTCTGCAAATCGGCGGCCTGCAATTACGTTTGACCTGGGAGGGTTTTTCGTACATGACCCCGCTTGCGTTGTCTGCGCATGCCGAACAAGTCCGCGAAGCGTTGCGGGCGTGTCCTTATGCGTATGCGGTCGTGGATGCGGCGCGCGATCGGCGAATTCTCGAATTGGTGGAGGAATCCGTCGATCAGCATCGATCGCTGTATGAAGGCATTGAGGGGCGCGCTTTGGATGATGTTGCGCCTTATTTGATCGGCTTCGAGCCTTCTTCCCGGCTGCTCGAGGCCTTGTTGGCGGAGGGTTGGGGAGACGCGTGGGGGATTTTTCTTGGCGGCAATGTGGAATTCGAATATGCGCGCCGGCATTTTCGACGTTATTTGATGGTCGATCACGACGACGGACGGCGGCTGTATTTTCGTTTTTACGATCCGCGAACATTGCAGGATTTCGTTCCGTTGACTGCGGATTGGCAAAAGAATCATCTGTTTGCGCCGTTTGATGTCTGCGCCTACGAAGGTGCCGATGCACGACCATCTTTCGTGCATATCGATCGTGAAGAAATCGACGAACATTCGCCTGGACTGACGATTTCGACTGAACAATTCCAAGGTTTGACCGAAGTACATCGACGTCGGCTGGTGCATCGCATAACGCAATTCTTGCGCGAGCATTATGGAGACTGGGTCGCGACATACGATGACGATGCGCTCACCGAATGGGTTGTGCATGCGTTGGTCCGGGCGGAACATTACGGCATCAACCAGGAGCGCGAAGCGATTCAAATGGTGCTCTTGTGGATGGTCTTCGGGGCCGAGCCGGAGACGCGATTGCCCTGGGTAGCGGAGATCCTCGAAGAGCCTGCGTATGAGCCGGTGGGGAAAATTCGGGCATTGATCAAGGCGGCCAAACGCAACAACCTTCCGCACATCGATCGCGTGATTCTGTCGACGTAGGAGTTTTGGGCATGGCAACGACGAAAAAGCGCAACGCGACATTGGGTGGAGAGAAAAAAGCGTCGACGACGACCGCTCGAGCTCCGACAAACCCGGGAAATCCAGGCACGCCCAGCAATCAGCCGTGTGTGGAATGTCAAAAAGCGGCGAAGGCGGAATGTGATGTAAATTCGCTGGAGTTGATTGCGAAAGTCGAAGGCAGTGTTCCTCGCGCCAAACCGGCCGATGCCAACGACCAGAAAAACGAGGACGCATCTCAAAAGAATCGGAACGCTTCGGCGGCGCCGCAATCACCCAAGGCCGCAGCACCTCAAGGCCAGCAGAAAGCTCCGGCAGCCCCGGACAAACCAGCCCCGAAGCCCACGGACGGCGTTGAACCACGCAAGATAAGAGCGCCATTCCGCTTGCGTCAAAAAATGAATGAAGTGGACAAACAGGTTTATCCTAAACAAGTTCACAAATACCTGGAAGATTTCGATGTCATTCTCGATTGCACCGCCGGATTCAAGGACGGGTATTTGAAGACGGCGAAAACAGCGGGGGCGCCGAATATCCTAAATCTGAGTGCGAAGGCGACATTTCATCGCGCAGGCAAATGCCCGACGGGGGAACATCCGAAAATCTCCGCGAAAGTCCTGGCCGGCAAGTCGGAACGGATTACGGGCGGCTCGACTGCGACGACTTCGACGATAGGACCGTGGGCTGGAGATGCTTATGTCAAAGACGCGGCCGAAGTTCCTTGGCCTCCGGAGGGCGAAGAGCGCCGATTTTTGGCGGATCCCATTTTTGCCGGCCAAACGAAGGAATCCAATGACTTTACGTTTCTCTTTTACTTGATCCTGGCCATTATTGAACACGACAAGCCGAAATTGATTCAAGTGGTTGCCGAAGGGCATGGCAAACGGACCGACAGCACGGTCGTGCGTCAATCGCTTTTGGGTCTTTATCGAATTTTTCGTGAGGATCAGATCACGCTCGTCTTCGCGACCAAAGGGCCGGCACAACAAACGATGGAGGAGCCGCCGGAAGAAGGGGCCAAAGCCGCTCCCGAAGCCGCGGCATTGAAGCAATACGCCACGAACGCGCAATCGAAGGTCAAAGTCAGTCCGATCAGGGCAGAGGTAAAACGAATTCTCACACGACCGCAGCCCAAAGGGTTTGTCGAGGTCATCAAGGGCCGAAAACTCACCGATACGGGGACATCGATCCAGCTTCTGGTAAATGAAGAAACGCTCACGGTCGACGCGGAGAAAAAGGCCAAAATCAAAGAGCTGCTCGAGTGGCGAAAAAAGCTCGGCATGCCGGATTTCAAGTCCTGGTTTGGCTCGGATGCGTCAAAACCAATCAAAAAGCCTGCGGGGTACGAGAATTTCGACGGTGGAACGGCGACGCTCGGCTTGTGGTTCGCTCTGCTTTGGGAAATGAGCGTTCAATTGCTGAAGAAAAAGCTGGTCGACGTGCTGAAGCTGCTCAAGGACTGCATCAAGTACGGCCTTTGGATGGAGCTCGATTTTGCTTGGTTCGACGGGAACATCGGGGTCAAATACGCGACCAAGGACGGAAAAACCTATCCGCGATACAAAAGCATCGTCTATGGATTTTCTCTTTATCAAGAGCTCAATCTGTTCAACCTGCAGCTCACGCTCAAGTTTGGCGTGCAAGCAAACTTCGGTGGAGTTGCAGGGGTTTGGGCGTATGTTTATGTGGGAATTGCATTCAAAGTAACCTCGTCGCTGGAAACGAGTTTGGATTCGGATAACGCGGGCACGCAGAAGTTCGAGGTCACATCGGAACCCGAACTCTCAATTGGTGCCGCAGGAGGCGCAAAACTCTTGGGAATGGGTTTGTCCGCCACCGCGGAAGCTCGCGTCAAGCTTACGTTCAAGTATTCGTTGGAAGTGAGCAATGAAAACAAGTCGAAAATGGAGACGAGCGTCGTGTTGAACCCGATTGTCCTGGAATATCGCGCGGAATCGCACATGGTCGCTTTCCCTCCCTTGAACAAGACAAGCAATGGACAATGGTATCCGTGGGGAGCCGCCAAAACGGAGCTTTGGTCGGCAAAAGCGCCCTGAGTGGAGACGAATATGTCGAATGCATTGGCCCTTTCGCAAGAAGTCATCTGTGCATTCTTGGAATGCGGACGCGTACAGGCGGAATTGTACCTCAATGGTTTTCCCATCTTGTACGCATCGTACACTCGGCCCATCACCGCCCAATCGGTGCATCCCTTTCTGATCGACGGACTCAACACGTTCGAGCTCGTGATTGAACCTGGACAAACCCCTTCCGTTGCGCGCGAGCCGCGAGACGTCTCGGTGGACAAGGAAGGTTATGCGCGGGCGTGGCTGGGCGGGTACGCGGAAAATGCCCCTGTTTTTCCGGGCCAAGGACGACGCGTCGCCGACATCGTGTTTCATCGCGATGCCGAACCCAGCGATCTGAAATTTCCAGCGAGTTTTCATGCGAGCTTCGATTTGGGAAATTGGCGCGGTCCCTTGGCTTGGCAAGACGCTCCCGCCTTGCGACTCGATGACGAAATGCGAGACGCTGCATTTGCTACCCTTCATCGTCTGGTGCAGATTCATCGCGACGGTGACGTGGAAGCTTTGTGCGATATCTTCGCTCCACATATTCGCGATTTTGTCCGCATTTTTGGATGGACCGAAGCGGATTTGCGCAAACGATTTCAAGAAATGCTGGTGGGTTATGTCGATGACCCGGATGCGATTCTGCCGTGGAATGAATCCGATACGGATTTTCGCTTGGTCGCCCACGGGCGGCTCATCGAATGCATCAACAAGGATTGGTTGCCGACGCTGCGTATGCGTACGCCCACGGGGCAAATCTTGAAAAAAGCCGTCTACCTGGGGATCGACGGCGGAAAACTACGCGTATTTCGATGACGTCGCCGGGACGTCTTCAACGTTTCGCCAAAGGCTCCTGCGGAGTCAAGACACGCGCCAAGGTGACGACACGCAAAGCCACGGGGTGCGTCTCGTACATATCCTGTTGCGGCAAGGCCTCGACGATGACGCGCGCGGAAAATTGACGAAACAATGGTAATCGCTTGGCGAGTTTGGCAGGGATATACGCAGGCATGGATGTCCCCTCCCCCATCGACCAAAGAGCCCGAATCCATTCATCATCGAGCAGTTCGCGTTTTTGGTATTGCCGTTGATTGAGCAGCGTGCGTTCGGTATGCGAAACCAAATAATCCGGCGGGAGAACTTTGTTCGCCGCAGTCCACGCATCACGCACTTTCAGAAGAAAACTCTGTACGACTTCAGGCGCACCTTCGAGGGGCATTTTGAGCACTTCGTCGACGGTATCGAGGACCTCTTTGAGTTTCTTGTCACCCGCACCCAAAGGAGCGGCGGCTTTCGCCGTGGCCTTGAGCATTTCGATATCGTCGAGCGGAAACGTCAACGTGCCCGAAAGCAAATAAAGCGGGGCGTCTTTATCGCCCGCTCCGGCCGGAACCAGGTCTTTTTCACGCACCGACTGCGCCCGACCAAGAATCGACAACACGTCCGCTTTGGCGGCTTCTTCGACGGCGTCGGCCGAAGGTGGCGGGGGCAAGGGTTGACCTCGTTGCGGAACCGTCGGTTTTGAAGCGGGTCGGACAAACGCGGCCCATTCCGATTGTTTGCGCATACGCGGCAAGAAGCCGGACTCGAACCAGATGACATCGAGCGCCGGGCCAAGTTTGTCGGCGCCTGGTTTTTCCGCAATGGGTTTGTCGAGGGCAGGTTTGTCACTCGAGGTCGTGACGGCCGCGAGATTCGACGCGGCCAAAATACCTTCGGGAGCAGCCGCGGACTTGGCCTGCACGTGCATCTCGCCAATGGTCTTCGGCGGCGCAGGATCGACGGTAAAAGGCGACGCGGGAGCTTCTGCCGGCGCGGACACGGGTGCAAGACGAGCCTGCTCCGACGCGGATGCCACACCGACCAAAGCGGGCACCGGCGGGCGCTGCAAGACGCTCACGGGCGGAGGCGGCACGGGCGCGACGCTCGGCACGACGGCGGGTGCCGCAGACAACGCTGACAACGCCGGCGTCGACGGCGGTACGCCGGGAGTTCCAAATGGCAAACCTGCTGTTTGTCCGGAAGGATTGGACGGCGGCGGCGACGACGGCGACGCGCCTTGAAATGGCAGCGGGGATTTCGCACCGGAAATGATCTGTTCGAGCTCAAACGATTTCGGCAGCTCGCGCGTCCGCGGACGAGGCGCATTCGCCACGGGCGACGGCGTTTTCAAAACGTTCATTTTGTAAATATTCGTCTGCTTTTGCTCCTCTTCGTCGTCATCGTCGTCGTCATCGAAGCTCGGTCGAGGCGTGGAAGCCGGAGGCGTGGACGCCGGAGGTGCCGAAGCCGGAGTTTGTCCGAACGGCATCACGGGAGCCCGCGAAGCCAATTCATTCAGCCGAATGCTCTTCGTGACTTGGTAATCAGGCGTCGGCGTCGAGGGCGCGGGAGCTTCGACAGGTCGCGTCTCCGCTTGCATCATCGCCGCCGCTTGATGAACCGTAATGGTTTGTCCCGCCTCTTGCAAAAGCAGATGAAATGTTCCTTGGGCGTCAAACGATGTCACCAAGCTCTGGCCTCGATACGTGACCGTCGCAATGCCGCGATCCGTATCGATCAGCAGCGTGTCCGGACGCATCGGAATTTGCATCGGCGCATATCCTGGAACGCTCAGAAATACCACCGGCAAGAGCCCGGGCAAACTGGTCACCAGGCGCGGATGGTGCAGATGCAAATTCTCCAAGACAATCCGTTCGTCCGGACGAATATTGTCGAGCCATTGGTCGGGAGGCGCGCATTGGAAGAAGTGGGCGTCGAAGTCGTTGCCCAAGACGAGTGATTCAATATTTTCTTCGGAAAAAGCATTTGCACGTGCGCCAAGTTTGTCTCGACGTATCGGCCATTGGTTTGATAAGGGGCCGAGTCCGACGGGGGGAAGCGCCGCGAATGGATTGGGCGAAAAGTGCCCGCGCGGCATTATTTGGGGTAACGAACGCGTACCATACACCTGATCCCAATTCGTGTTGACGCCAATGGGATTCCATGTGTCCGGTCCGCCGGCGGCGCGTTCGTACCGCAATGGCATGGAGGACCATCCCGCACCTTCACGGACGTTACCATCGAGACCGAGCGTACGTTGACCGTGGATATCGACGCTCTTGTCAACGTCTCCCACGACGACCCGCGCCGAAAGGACGCGGGCGACTTGACCGCGCGGAACGAATGCGCTTCCGACGACGACGATTTCGGCGCGACGTTTGAACGGAATCATGTCGTTCGGTCGCTCGACGCTTTGCGCCGGATCATCCTGGTAATGCTTTTGGCGCGAATACAGCGGCTCTTGTTCGGAATGCAACGTCACCGTGCCGGAATCGAGCCGGTAGGTCGCTTTGCAAACGATGGCCATCGCGAGTTGCCCTTCACGCGGGCGAAATCGCACAAGAGCAGACGGAAACGGGCAAAGAGAGCGGAGATCCATGGAGTTTGTCGGCGGTTGGCGCTGAGGAGTGCCCGAGCATAACGGGCGCACAAGTGACGTGTCAACGCGGAACCGCTTCCTTGGGAGCGACGGTGTTCACGCTCGCCCGCCGACGTTCATTTTTTCTTCGGTGCAGGCTTTTTGGATTTCGGCCGCGGCGGCTCGTCCTCCTCGATCGGTTTGAAGGCGTATATTTTCTGCGCCTTATCGTATGTCCAATTAAACCCGATCGGGTCGGTGCCCGGCGGTGCATCGGCGGGCACACCGACAATACCAATCGAGGAATAATCGGGTTCGTTCAATTTGCCCACCGTCGTGAAGTAATGTGTAGGCATTCCCGGCTCCAGCAGGTCCCCTCGCAACTCACCATGCGAATCCACGGCCATGACGTTCCATTCGGCTCTGGATCCCGGTTCGTCGTAGGAGCTGAATTCCCAAAACGCAAAAATATGCAGCTCGCCGTCCCGCTCGACGATTTTCTGATGTTTGCCCGACATCACCATCGCTTGGACGGGTTTTCCTTTATATAACGAGACGAAGGGGGCCAAACCTCCGCCACCCGGCAAATTACGACCGGCGTATGTATAGCCCACTTCGACATCGCCCATGGTCGCCTGTTTCGAATAAAGGATTTCCGTGGACGACGATACGGCTTCGGAACCACCGTCATAATCGACATCTTCGATTTCCAAGCCGTCGCCGGGTTGATACGATAAATTGTTTGGCTTGTACGAACGAGAACTCACGCGATTCGTCTCCGCCGCAGCAAATACGGCGGCGCGCAATTCGGCAAACGGCTCGAAACCAACCGACTCCGCGACGCTGATCATGTCCCAAGCATCGTCTTGTCGGTAGACCGGTTTGTCCGTTTTGTACGGCTCGATGTACGTAAAAAAATCGTTGACGGGCGCTTGCAAAGCGCGAGGCAATACTTTGGCTGGCAATGCCACTTCGAGTGTATGGCCGGATTTCGCAGGTTTCATAACGACTTTGATGTCGGGGGCGGCGTCCCATCGAACGCCGCGAAACACCGATGCCCCGGTCGGCTGAATCCGAATCAGCATTCGAAATCGCTCGGTGTATTCATCCGTGAAAGCGGTATGGTTATCCAGCGTTAGTTGGCAAAGTTTTCGGTCCTCGGGATCCATGGTCGCAGCCTCTTCTTCATTGAAGCAGGGAAGCGATTTGATCCCTCCGCCCCGCATGAAGTAGCCGATTTCGGGTACACCGGGACGGTCGAAAGCCAAAGCAATGAGAATGGAATCACCCATTCCCTTGGATAACTCGGCCGCGATCGCCAATCCTTTGGAATGAAAAGCCATCGCCACGTGCGAAAGCGCCACCGGCACGGGTTTCTCTGGTGGTTTGCCCTTTTCGGCCGGTGTCTTGGAGGGCTTGATGTTCCCCCATTCTCGAATATCGCCGTCCAATACGAACGACGACGGCAAGACGGGGGAAATCACCGAAACAATACCCGGATCGTCGGCCGACGGATCCACGGGCGCACCTTTCCCCATGGGAACGACGACTTTCCGAGCCGGAGCGCCACATCCCGACAATGCCAACAACATTGTGACGACGAGACTCGAACGGATTTTCGCTTGACGTGAATCGACCATGATGCTCACTCGTTCTCCGGCAGCTTTGTGACTGGATTTAGAATACCCTGGGCAACAATGACTTCGTCTTGTTTCGTGTCGATACCAAAGAGTCTCGCCAAATGAGGCGGCATACGCTGATAAGCGACTTCCCAATGAATTGCATATCCTTCGGTGTCTTTGCTGAACAATACCAACACGCGTCTTGGGGTTCCTTGGGGCGAAACTCGAGAATCACCCACGGGAATTCGATCGGTGCCCTGCTCGGTAAAATGCACGGTAAATTCCCGTTCGAGCACCTCGGGCATGGCGTGGCTCATGGTTTGGCCTTTTTCATCGACGATTTTCGCTCGGACTTCCAGACGGCGGAACATATCCCCCGTCGGAAAAGAATGCCCTACATCACCGGCTTCGAGGGTCACGCCGAGCGCTTGCGGAGAATTGCGAAATGCTTGGACCCGCACGGCGGAGCGCAAAAGCGCAGCATTTCCGATGACATGAAAATCATGCGATCGATGTCGCCGCCCCGAGGCGTCGATGACTTGGGGCATGTGACAGGTTTGGCAAGACGAATCAGCAAAACGACTCGCCGCGTGTTCTTTCAGGGTGTTTTGCATTGCGGCGGAAGGGCGCAAGGGAAAACCGAATTGATGACATGCGGCGCAAGCATCCGTGGTCGAAAGGCGCGGATCACCCTGCACGAAATGACGTGTCGCCGTCGCGGGTAATGTCCGCGTGCCGATGATTTTGCCTTGTTGCACGTGGCACGTGACGCACGCGACGCCCAAGGCATGCAGAGCCGCCTGGGAAGTGATCGTCGGATCGGCTTCAGGGGCGTGACATCCGCGGCAAAAGGGCTGCGGTTCGAGCGCCACGGAGGAACGAAAGACCGGATCGTCGTAGGCGCGTTTGTGGAGCGATCGCCGCCATTCCTCGGCGATCGTCGAATGACACGATTCACAGCGTTGATTTTCCGCAGCGACATCGACGCTCGGCAAATGGTGCGTCGAAACGAACGGCCCGGGCAAAGGCAATGGTGTCGCGGCGTGCGGAGCGGCCACGAGCGACGCCGAGACCGCAATCGGAGCAACAAGCATCCAACGCGACCAAACAGCGGAGCGACTCGGGCGAAACATGAGCAACGTTCGCCTGTAGCACGATATCACGACGCGGAGCAAGCGAAAACATGGAACGCCGAAGCATTGGCTGGCGCATGCACGAAATCCTCCGGATGATGCCTGGAGCGTCGCCCGGCGCAATGCTTGCGCCAATCCGGTTGCGGTTTTTTCATTCATGCGCCAACTCGGGTGGCATGCCGCCTGACGTCAATGCCATTTCGGTGCGGACACGTTGGTATGACACTTGCTTATTCGTCGGCACATGAAGCCCATCACGCGAATGATTCCTTCGGTGGTCCTAGCCGCGTCGGCCCTCGTCGGCTGTTCGGACAAACCTATTGACGTCTTATGCGGACCCGATTGCCCTCCACCGCTCCTTCCCGATCGCGTAACGCAATCCCGGGTCGACAAAATCGACTTGTTGTTCAGCATCGACAATTCTCGCGGTATGGCCGATAAGCAGCAAATTCTCGCTTTGGCGATTCCGGATTTGGTCCAGCGTTTGGTCAACCCCCAATGCATCGATAACGACGGCGCGCCCGCGGCTTTGCAACCGGCGTATCCGCTCGAAGCGTGTCCTGCGGGCACGGAGCGCGAATTCACGCCGATTATCGACATTCATATCGGTGTCGTCAGTTCGAGTTTGGGGGGACATGGTGCGGATTCGTGTCCCAATACGGATACAGCGTCAAAGGAATGCGCGCCAAACCCGAATACGACGAACAACGACAAAGGGCATTTGCTTGCGCGGCAAGATGCGTGCGGGGGGCAAGAGATACCCACGTTCATGAACAAGAAGTTCCTGGCCTGGGATCCGGCGAACAAGTACGGCGGTGAAAGCGTCATTGAAAACGGCAATACGGGTATCGTCCCGGCATTACGCGACATGGTCCTGGGAACGGGAGAAATCGGTTGCGGGTATGAATCGCAACTGGAAACCATTTATCGTTTTCTGGCAGATCCCAATCCGTACGAATCCATCGCCGTCGAAAACTTCAAGGCCGTGCCAACAGGCACCGATCAGATACTTTTGCAACAGCGCGCTGAATTCATGCGTCCCGATTCGCTCCTGGCGATTGTCATGTTGAGCGACGAAAACGATTGCTCCATCAAAGAGTATGGGCAATTTTATTATGTGGGGCAATTGCGCAATGGCGCAACCGACGTGCGTCTACCGCGTGCGCGCCAAGAATGCGCGGCGAACCCATACGATCCGTGTTGCAAATCGTGCGGCCAAGGTGCGGGCAGTTGTCCCGAAGACCCGACGTGCAAAGATCCGAATGGCGGCACAGGACCGGCGCTCTTGTCGGCGGACGAAGACAATATCAATCTCCGTTGCTGGGATCAAAAACGCCGTTTCGGCATCGATTTCCTTTATCCCACGGATCGGTACGTGCAAGCGTTCTCGAGCGCCCAGATTTCCGATCGCGATGGCAATGTCGTCGCAAACCCGATTTTCTCGGACCTCAATCCACAGGACAACAATTCGAATATTCGCGATCCGGGCCTGGTATTTTTCGCCGGTATCGTCGGCGTACCTTGGCAAGACATCGCGCGCGACAAGACGGATTTGAAAAAAGGATTCAAAGACGCCAACGACCTTGCCGCTCCTTTGGATCCGAACAATCCAAACTCTCCGTCGACATGGGAAATCGTTCTCGGCGACCCGGCGCAACAAGTAAAACCGCTCGATCCGCTCATGGTGGAGACCGATCAGAAGCGTTCCGGGACGAACCCGTGTACCGGTGACCCGCTTGCCGATTCAACAGCGAATCCCGGAGGCAATCCGATCAATGGTCATGAATGGACCATAGCGAACGATGATTTGCAATACGCGTGCATCTTCCCGCTCTTGCCAGGCACCGAGCGCGATTGCACGAACACGAGCTTACCGGCCTGCGATTGTACGAGCAAGACAAACGACAATCCGCTTTGCGCCCCCGATCCGAACAACATGAACAACCCGACACTGCAAATCAAGGCGAAAGCTTATCCAGGTTTGCGTCCGCTCGCCGTTCTACGGGACCTCGGTGACCAAGGCATCGTGACGTCTGTTTGTCCTGCGCAACTGGACGACCAAAGCGCAGCGGCGACGGATTTCGGATACCGTCCGGCGATCGCAGCGATCGTCGATCGGTTGAAGCGGGCGTTCGCCGGGCAATGTTTGTCTCGTACGCTGATTCCCGACGCGGAAGGCAATGTGCCGTGTGTGATCCTCGAGGCACGGAATGCGGGCGGGCAATGCGCATGTGATCCGGCGAATGCGCGGGCGGACATTCCCGCAGGTTCGCCAAAAGCCACAATGGTGGAGCTGGCGAAGAACGATCCGCTGGCCGCAAAAGAAGTATGGGATTGTTTTTGCGAAATCGTGCAAACGACGGGCGATGCTCGTGCCGCATGTCAAAACGACGTGAACAATCCGCCGCTCGTGAATGGTCTGCCGGTGAATGGTTGGTGTTACGTGGATGCGACGACGACGCCGCCAACGGGTAATGCGGAGATCGTGGCGAAATGCCCGGACAACGAAAAACGGATCCTACGGTTTGTCGGAGCAGGCGAAGCGGTGACGGGAGCGACTTTGTTCATCAGTTGTTCGGGTGATTCGGGCGGTTGACGTTTTTCCGCCGAAAAAACCGCGGCGCAAATGTCAAACCTTCAACGTTCTCAAAGACGCGACGCAGTTTCTTCTGGCCACGCCATCGAAGCTTGTGCCATGATGCAACCATGCGCTTGCGCAGCTCTCTTCGGTGGACTTTGTTCGGACTCGTCGCTTGGTGCGGTTGTTCATCGCCAAGCCCCACGCCCGTTCGACAAACGCCACCGCCGACCGAAGCATCCAATACTCCGCCAAACCCGTCCTCAACGCCGGCGGCGTCCGCAGCACCTTCGGCGATTGCTGCTCCGCCCGTGACGTCCGCGGCTACGCGTCCGCCCGCCGCTGTGCCTCCGGGCAAACTGCCGACATCCGCAGCTCCGTCCTTTTCCGTGCAATGCATTGAACCGTCGACGGGACGAACCAATCAACCACCGCGGGCATGTATTCTGCGCGGACGGATTCGCGCCGTCAAACGCCTCGAAACTTTGCCCGACGCGAATTGGTTGTTCGATGGTTTTACCCCGGCGGTGGCGCATCAGGCGTTCGATGTCGACATTGTCCCGGACAATGGTATTTCCTGCCCAACGCCGCTCGATGCCAAGGCCAAAGAGCGTTTGCCGGAGGCTGATTTTCCGGATCTGGCCATGGCGGGACGCGTGCGAGTTCTCGGCGGAGAACGCATTGCCTCGGAACTCGTCGCCAACGCCCGCATTTGTGGATGGTCGCGATTCGTGGCTCGGCCGGGCCTGAATTATCCAACGGGCTGGGAAGGTGAATTGAGCGCTGGAAACGCGAAAAACAGCGCATGGAAACTGCTCGGAGCGTATTCGATGTATGTAAATGCGACGTCGAATCCGCACCTTTGGCGTTCATGGAGCTTCATTCGCGAAGGAGCGGCTCGGCGAATTCCCATCGACGAAGGCGGGGCATTCATTGCGCACGATGCGGTGAAAATTCAGCACAACAAGCAAAGCGCGGTATCGCAAAATGGCGAAGAGGTCTCATTAAAAGCGTCCGATGGTACCTTTGCCGTATTGGCCATCTCGGATCTCACCGCAGGAAACGTACCCGTTTTCGTCGGTCAACACGACGGTTTTACCTTCTCGGCCGTACGCGTCGAACCGTAGAATTGGGGTTTCACCCCAAACCCCAGCAGGGTCTGTCCGACCCTGCACCCGGACCAGCGAGCGCTGGACCAATACGTTTCGTGTGCTTCGCACCCGAAACGATCAGGTTCATGTCTGCCATAGCCTCCTTTAACCTGTTTGGTTTGGCCACGTAGTGGACAAACCAATACAAGGGTCAAGGGCCTGGGCCCTTGCGCGGGTCGAGGGCGAGGAGCCCTCGTGGGTCTGGGCGAAGCCCAGCGAACGCCGGTCACTCCTTGCCCACAGCTTTGGCAATGGCAAAAACGCCCAGCACGAGCGCCAATGCGCCTGCGGGAGCCAATACGGTACCGAGCCCCGGGTCACCTCCGCGCGCCCACACTCCGCCCAGGAAAAACCCTCCCGGCATGAGCAACAACGCCGCAAGCAGACTCCCCGACGCCAACGGACTTGCGACGGAAGCCATCGCGCGAATCGTTAATGCGTACAGAATGTTGACCATGGCCAACAACGTACCGTGAGCATGCGCGAGTCGAAACAGAAGCCGTCGCGTTTCATTGCCCACATCCAAATAAAGACCGGACTTCGTCGCGTGAAATGCTTCGAGGAGCATGCCGAGCAACAAATACATGCCGAGGGCCCACCAACCCAGACGCAAATGCCGTTTGACCAAGCGATCCGCCAAATCGGTCGAACTCATTCCGCAATGGTTACCGCGCGAGTATCACGTTTGGCAAGCAAAGATTGCACAACGTCACGCGAAAGCCCTCCGGGCGAGCCTTTCGCGGCGGAGATCTCGAGCACCCGGGCACGCGCCCGCGCTCGCTCTTCAGGCGGGGCAAGGAAATCGTATTCAATGGCCGCATAATCGGGCAACGCGTGGAGCGATCGGCCCGCAACGAATCTCACGGCCGAATACGGATCGACGAGCAATTCCGCGAGCACCGGCCCGGAAAAATCCGGACCCGAAACGGAAATCGCCACATCTCGCCCCAGCGCCGCCGCCGATATGACACGCACCGCGGCATCGCCACGCAATGCTTCAACGACGATCGCCGAGTTTGTCGCGTAATCACCTTCGATGTCGACGTGGGAAGCGCCATACCATTGTTCCAAGAACTTGCCCGTCCAAGCCAAACTCTTGTCGAGGTGACACAAATTGCAGGCATTGGGGCGTCCCGATCGTAACGTGACTGAAATCTTCGGCGCGTCGATACGGTGCGAACGAATGGCTTTGAACAACGCATACGTCGTCTGAGGCGCATGGCATTCGAGGCACGAGCTCCCGGGCGAACCTTGGGCATGATGCGTATGGGCCCGGTTGTCTTTTCCCTGATGGCAATCGATACACGCGCGATCACCTTCGCGACGCGGATCGAGCTGATCATCGGGCTTTCCCGAATGCATGGAATGACAAGACAAACACGTCATTTTTCGTTCGCCCGTGCCGCGTTGATAACACGCTGATTCGACGAGGGCATTGTATTCACGTCCGCCCACGCGTATCGCGCCATCGGCCCAAAAGAGGCTCTCGTCCACGGCTTGGACACCGGCATGACCGCCTTCTTCGAGTTTGTCCAGGGTCACGAGCGTGCGGGATCGTTCGAGCGACTGGCCGGCTCGAAAACTCAGCGAATACCCTTGCGACCACCATTCATCTTCGTCTTTCGGATACGCGTAAGCATGGCATTGGCCGCAAACGGAGGCGGATAATTCGGGAGCCAATTGGGTTGGATTGACAATCGTTGGATCGTGCGTGTCGTTCGATCGCTCGACATATCGCGTAATGGGGTCGCGATGTTTGCGGACGTGTTCTTCGCCGGGGCCGTGGCAAGCTTCGCACGCAATGCCCAGGTCCACGACGCGGGTTACAAAAATATCGCGTTCCAAGTCGTGACCGGGTTTGCCGCCGACGGCGTGACAAGCAATGCAATTGGAATTCCAGCGCATGGGATTGGGAATGGAATCGGGCGGCTGAAGAAATGCATCGCGCCGGGGGATCCAGCGTTGTTCACGAATAAGCCAAATAAAGGGAAACAATCGCAAATCACCGGGACGACGACCACTGACCCAATACCCTTGTTCATGGTGCGATCCGGTCGTCAATACGACGCGCCGCTGGACATCGGGCGCGGATTCGGCAATTTGTCCACGCATTGCAGCATCCGTGACGATATCGGGATCGGGCAAGGTTGCCCATACTTCTTCGCCACGCCGCTCGAAGCGATGCATACGGCCGTCCAAATGCAATGCACGACCATCCATGGGAGCGACGATATGGTCCGGCGTAGCCGCCTGGGTCATACTGCGATGATACGATCGATGCCAACTTGCATGTTCGGCCGGATGGCAGCTTCGACAGGCCGCTGAAGAAACCCATTCACCCGCAATGGGTTGAGGACGAGCGGGGTCGAGGGACGGGTTTGGCGTTGTGGAACGAATCGCGACGCCGGCGATGGCACCAACGGCGGGAACGGCGAGCGCGAGCCGGCGAAAACGTTTGTCTTCACGCACGGCGCGCCAAAGCGCGGCTCCTGCGAAAATCGCAAGCAAGCCGAGGAGCAGAGCTTCGAGCGCGTCAACCACGACGCCGAGTGTACAACAAAACGATCGCGTTGGGAACATGTTGCGTGAAGCAGGGAAAAACGTTTGGGAAAAGGCGATTACGTTGCTCCGGGCGTGATTGGGTTTGGCTGGGGCGGGTTTGTCATGAGGTAGGACGAAGACGCGGATTGCTCATCAACCGCCCGGATCCACCCATGGCGTGCTCATGGGCACACCGGCGGGGACGAGGGTGAAGTCGAGCGTTTTGCGCCCACTGAGTGCACCGACCCATTGGTATCCGTCAATCGCGCGGGGAAGTACGTTGATTTCGACCCGTATACTGGCGACGTTGCAGTCACCCAGCAAATGACCCACCTTGAACGTCGGGCTCTGCGCCAGTTTCGTCGTGGTCTTCGTCTCCAGAGCACTCGAGGTGTTTGTCGTGCCCGTTTGCGTGAGGTGCGGCAATGCTTTTCCACCGCGCGAGAATGCCAAGGTGTAGTTCGCCGCTCCATTGAGCTGCCAAGCCTTGAAGTCCAGCGCGACCTTGCCATCTTTGCTCGCATACGTGATGCAACCGCAATCCAACGTGGGATACCCAGCCGGCACCTGATTGCCCAGCACCGGATTGCCCATACGCGGCGGAAACAAATCCGCGTTGCACAAATTGTTATCGAGGAGAATGACGTAGGTCTTGGTTTCACCGACGACCCATTGGCCGTTTTGATCGAAAAACTCCACTTTGACCTCGTGCAACCCATTGTTGACCTTGAGCTCCCCTTTCTCCGTACGCCGGGTCGGCATGATCATACCGAGATACGCGTTGTACCAAAGATCGCTCGGCGATCGAATGGGATACGCATTTACCGGAATGCCTGCTTGAGGTGTGGGTCCGGTCGAGGAAACCGGGGTCGAGTGGAACTTCGGGGTGCCTCCAACGCCCTTCCACAACAAATCGTAGAATACGTCGGTGATCACTTCGCCTGCGGCAGCTCCGACTTTCTTCAGCGTCACGCGAAAGTGCCGAAGACCAAGGTCATGGGCTTTCGGGTGATTGATCATCAGCTTCAAACTACCGCCAAAAGGCACCTTGTTCACTTGGTAGAAGTATCCCACCGCCGGCGTCGTATCGGCTTTTCCTTGATCGGTTGACATCGGATCCTGAATGATGTAATCGAACGGCACGAGCCCGATGCCGAGCACCAAGGCATTGCTTTGCATATTCAGGTCCAGTGTTCCCACTTCGGCGTCGGTCGCCATAAAAATGCGCGTCGGCGACAACGATTCAACGCTCCAAGCATTCGTGAGCGGCGAGGGCAAACCTTGCAAATCGGCAAGGTCGAGTGATTCGGCCGCCTGGAGATTGACCTGACACACTTTGTGAATCGGACCAAGCACCGTCGCGAAAAACGACGTTTTGGTCTCATCGACCCACGTCAAGAAACCACTTCGCCCCCCAAGGTTGGAAATGGGGGAAGGCAGCGGCGTGAGCAGCGGGCTCAAAGAACCAAGATCGACTTGATACAGGTTGCCCAGGATATCGGAAATGATGGCGATCCGGTTGTTGTCGATCAGCAATCCCATTCCACCATTCGGAATGTCGACGACCTTCGTTTTGCGGATTTTTGGCTCGATGCGCCACAATCCCGTCGCATCCACGACGTAGATGATTTGAGAATTGGCCGGGTCGATGGCGATTTGCGCCGTCGCGTTCAAAGCGGGCGAGGAGACCGTGATCGGATCGATTGCATACGCGGCAACCGACGACAGAATCGTAAAGTCCGGCACGAACGAATCACCGGTGTTCGGCACAGCCAGAACTCGACTCCTGTTGTTGCCGTCTTTGGCCGACACATACGCCGTCTTGAGGTCCGCCGAAATGACGATATCGCGCGGATCGCGATATCCGTGACCGACGATCTCTTCGTTTGTATTCGTATTGAACGTCATCCATTCGATACGGGTCGTCGGATCGTTTTGCACCTTGAAGATGCGGAAAACGACATAATAGTCCGACGCGGTTTTTCCAGCGTAATAATTGTCGCCTTGTCCGTCTTCGGAAATTGCCGCGGTCTGATACGCCAAACCGGGCAGCGAGGAAGGATCGATTCCCGCAAGTCCATGCAATGGTGCTTGGGGGTATTTGTAAATCGCCATATCAAGCGGCTCGATATCGGTGCCCGTCCAGACGATATCTTCCCACCCGGCGTCGAAATTGACCCCGGGCATGTCCGTGAGGGATTGGCTGCCATCCGCGACCTTTCCGGACGGAGTGACGAGAATTCGAGCCACTTGTCCGATACTCGCATTGGGATTGCCGTTGTTTTTGACGTAATAAACGTGGGCCATACCCGTCGCATGATGCGTGCCGCGTACACCCGAACCATCCGCAAGCTTCTTGTAAGTCATGACATTCTCCATGCTTTGTTTTGAACGCAAAGACATCGGCGTTGTTTGTCGCAAGAAAACCATTACGACAACCGATTCGGTCGCGTCCAAACGCCCCGACAAGGGCGCGTAGGAGCCATAATCAGGATTCGTGCCATCGGCCAAGTCGAGCCAAAAGCCTCGAATTCAAATGCAAGGTGCTTCCATTTGCGAGCACTCGAGCAACGTGCCGGCCCCCAACTGCTCGCAAATGGATGCGGTCCAGTTACGGCGAGGGCAATGACAAGCGCATGACGCCTTCCGTACCCAAATAATTCGTATAATAAATGGTCTTGCGGTGAGCGATAATATCATGAAACCCGGGAGGCCCCGCGACCAACGTTTCCGGATCGCCGCCGGATGCAAGCACACGCATGAGGCGCCGATCCGCAGGACTCGTCCAATAGATGTGCGTCCCGTCAAACGCCGTCGCGGGACAATCGATGGCCGTGTTTGCAATTCTTACAGGTTCACCGCCTTGTTTGGGAACGCGAAAAAGTCCCCCGGAATGCCGCTCGAGCCAATATACATGCGTCTCGTCGACCAGCGTTCCCACAGGCCACGATTGCCCGCGCGCCAACACATCCACATCGCCGCCTTGTCGCGCAACGCGCATGATCCTGCCGTCAAGATTCGCCCAATACGCGTGTGTTGCGTCCATCGTCACGTCGTAGGGTTTCGCGAGCCCCGATGCCAAGACACGCGCCGGGCGGTCTCCGTGAACGGCCTTGATGAATACCTCGCCGGTATACGCATTGGTCCACACCACGTCCCGCGAATCGGCAACGATATCGCCATCCCCGGCAGCATCCGCGAAGCGCCGGAGTTCATTTTGGGCAAACGACCAGATGTCACTTCCATCGCGAATGAATAGCGTTTGTCCCGAAATCGCCAACTGATAGGCCCGCCCATCGATACGGGTGACGACCTCGGTCGGCCCACCAACCAACGGCACGCGCTGGACGGTTCCATCATTCACGCGACTCCAATACACGAATTTTTCATCCGCCGCCAAGAACAACGCCCTTTCTGGAGCCGACAGGTTCGAATACGTGAGGGGCGGTGAGCGTGTGGACAACGCCGTCTCTGGAGCCTTTGCCGTAATGGTTTGCCGCGTCAACATCCCCGCCAAAAGCACCGTCAACAGGCTCGAGCCGGCGACAAACCATACCCATCGCGACCTCGATTGCGAAACATCGATATCGCCAAGCGCATGGGCCAGTTCGAGCGCCGTGGGCCGTTCATCGGGATTCTGAGCTTGCCATCGATTCACGAGCGCGACAAACTTTTTGGGAAGACGCTTGCCCGCCGATTCTTCGAGCGTCTTGGCCAAGGCAAACACGTCGCCGGCAAATGTTGGCGCATGACCCGCCAGTTGTTCGGGAGCCGCATACGCCGGCGTCAAGAGTGCGGGCTCCGATGATTCTCGCCCGAGACGAGCGGCACCGAAATCAATGAAAACCGGGGCATTTCCGGGACGTAACATGATATTGTCCGGTTTGATGTCCGCCACGACGATTCCGGCCGCATGCAACGTGGCCAGCGTACGAGCCAGGGTTTGCCCAACACGACAGACCTCCGAAAGCGACAAACCCGCTCGACGAAGCGTTTGGCCCTCAATGTGTTCCAGCACCAAGTACGACAAACCTTGGTGTTCCTGAACGGCCGGTTCCACTGGCTTCACGATGCTCAACGTTTTCCCCAGTTCATGCATTGTTGCAAAAACAATGGCTTCATGCGCCAAACTCGTTTTGGCCACGGGCATGTTGCGAGCCACTTTGAGCGCCACGCGTCGCGGCGGTGACGCGACCATATCGAGGGCGGAATAAACGATGGACAATGCGCCCGCGCCAATCTGTTCCTCCACGGCATACCGATCAGCAAACAATGCGCCCGTGGCGATCAGCTCGAAAGCTCCTTCCATCGTGCTCGTCGTGTTGTCCGATGTCGTCGACATCATCGCCCTCGAATCGGAAGAATCTTCAGACCTTCACCCGGCGAGAACGGATCCTTTACAAAAGCGGGATTCGGATCAAAGGATCCGTCTCCACGGCCATAATGAATCGCGACCCGACGTCCCACCTTCTGCAATTCTGTCAACAAGAGACAATCGAGGTGTCCATCGCCATTGATATCTTCCAACAAGGCTCCGCCGGCTCCAGGTTTGTCTCTCCCTTCTTCGAACTCTGGGAAAGCATCGAGAAATTCCTCCGCCTCCGCAAATCCATGCCCATTTCCACGCAACAAAAATGTTTGGCCGGGATCACCGTCATCGTCTGGTCCCGTAACCAGGTCCAGAAGCCCGTCTTCATCCACGTCGCCCAAATCCGAAATATTCGCGGGGAGAGGAACATGGGCGGCATTCACGGATACCGTAAAACGGCCCTGACAATCTCCCCAAAAGATATGCACCGATGAAGGACAAACACCGCCGCAACCATAGGTGACAGCAACAAAGTCGGCGCAACCGTCACGATCGATGTCGCCGGTCCGGCGAGATGACCCGATATGGTAGACATCCGGAAGAGACGCCTCGAATGCCTGAGAAATCCATTGCGACGAACCGTCTGCGTAACGGAGCAACGTCGAACCGATGATAAGCGTATCCACATTCGTCGTTGGTCGATCCCGCAACGCCGAACGTTGTTTCGCAATAACAAGATCTTGGACACCGTCGTTATTGAGGTCCCCCTGAATCGTACCAAACTCGCCCGCAGGCCGAGGCATCAAACAATTGGGCAATTCGCGAACGGATGCCCCTTCTTCACAGACACGGGTAGAAAAATGTCGACATGTATCGCCCGACCACCCCATGATCTCATATCGACCGGGGGCACCATCATCCAGGGTGATCTGAAAATACGGCTCTATATTCGGCAACATCCACGTGGTGAAGGGGCCGGGCGGTTTTTGCGGGTCGAAATTCGCGATGCCCCCACCTGCCGAAGTCGGGGTCCCGCCCACGGATGTCGTCCATACGAGCCCGTGAATCGGAGTGCACTCCAATGGTGGCGGCGCGGGAACGTGGACGGGAAAAACGGCACTCGCGATAAGAAACACAGCAGGCCACAACGAGGGACGAACCATGCTCGACGGCGCCAAACCTTCGAGTTCCCGAAGGATGTCCTGCACCGAAGGCCGATTCTCCGGTTGCTCCGCCAAACACGTTTCTATCAGTTGCGCCAATCGCACGGGGACCTCGGGACGTAAGGTTCGAAGGTCGTCACCTTCTTCGGAACGCCCGACCAGCATTTCGCGTAAACACACGCCGAGCGCATACACGTCCGCCGCGGGCGTCGCGGGCAAACCCTGCCGTTGTTCCGGCGCGGCATACCGCAAGGTCATGGGCGCCCGTGCCAGCGTAATCGCTTGCGTCTCCCATAAAGCGCGAGCAATGCCCAAATCCACGAGCACCGCCGTTTTTCCTTTGCGCAGCCGTACATTGCTCGGTTTCAAATCCCGATGCACACCCCCCACGTCATGAATGACGGACAAACCTCGCGCCATGCCCGCCCCGAGCCGAGCCACTTCTTGGATATCCAGCCGCCCACGCTCGGCAAGCCATTCTTTTAACGAAGGACCGTCCACGTATTCCAGCACCAAATACGGTACGCCTTGATGATAATGCAGGCCATTTTCTACGAGACGTACAACGTGCGGCGAATGCCCCGCCATGGCGATCCGCTCGAGCAATCGAAATTCACGCGCCTCGAGTCGCCGGACGGCAATCTCATCACCAAATCGCTCGGGACGCAGCATCTTGATGGCTACCGTTTGTCCCGTCTGCTCGTCCTTCGCGACAAACACCTGAGCGAAAGAACCAGATCCAATCCACTCGAGGACGCGAAATCGCCGACCTAGAAGGTCACCGCTTTTCGCGTAGTCCATATTCCTCCATCGCCACCTGCACGTACCGCCGCCCCACACCCGCAAGTTCGGCCGTACGTGTCACGTTGTTGCCCGTTTTCTCCAATAACTTCTGCAAATACTCCTTTTCGTAGGCTTGCTTGATGCGCTTGAGCCCATCGAGCAATGGTTCGTCGAGGCGTATCCCCTGTTCATCCGCTCGATCCGGTGCTGTGTCGCCGTAGGTTTGTCGCTCTGCACCCAGGAGCAGAGTTTGTCGGACACGATTTCGCAATTCCCGAACGTTTCCAGGAAATGACAACCCGCGCCATTCTTGGATCATTGGCTCGGGTAATGGGGACAAACCCGGATGCATTTCGAGGACTTGGGTTTCGAGATTTCTGGCCAAGAGCGGAATGTCTTCCGGTCGATGACGTAAAGGAGGAACCAGCACGACGACTTCAGCCAAGCGATGATAAAGGTCTTCGCGAAAATGACCGCGTTCGACTTCCATGGAGAGCGAGCGATTGGTTGCGGCAATGACCCGCACGTCGATTCGGAGCACTTTGTCATCACCGATGCGTCGAATTTCGCGGGCTTCGAGGACTCGGAGCAATTTGGGTTGTAATGCGCGGGGCAATTCGCCGATTTCATCCAAAAAAATCGTCCCGCCGTCAGCCTCTTCGAAACGCCCCGCACGATCTTGTCGCGCGTCCGTGAATGCACCTTTTTTATGCCCGAACAGTTCGCTCTCCATGAGCGTTTCCGATATCGCCGAACAGTCGAACACGACAAATGGTTTTTCCGCCCGGCGGCCCTGCGTATGCAGCCCCTGCGCCACGAGTTCTTTGCCTGTGCCTGTTTCTCCTTCGACGAGCACGGACATGTCCGTCGGCGCGATTCGTTCCAAAAGGCCAAACAGGCGGCGCATGGGTATGCTCCGACCAACCATTGCCCCAAAACGTTCCTTGTTTGAAATGGGCACTTCGATGGAGCTTTCCAACATGCGCAAACGAAGACTCGTTGCGCCGATGACGAGCACGGCGTCGGGTTTGGCGTACGCATCGAGAATGCGGACGCCATCGAGACGAGTGCCATTGCGACTTTGGTTGTCGGTGACGCGAATGGCGTCGTTTTCGATGCGTAGTGTCAAATGGTGTCGACTGACTTTGGAATCATGAATGACCAGGTCGGCATCTTTGGCGCTTCCGATTCGAGCGCCCAATCCGGGAAGTTCGGCAATGACGCCGGCGGTTGGACCTTTGACGATTTCGACTCGAATTTTGCGCGTACGGAGTTTGATGGGCGTGTTTGCGTCGGAATCCGTGAGCGTTCCGTCGCGTGGATTGGCAGGCGGAGGCGGAGAATGCGACACAATACCAAACATATCATGAACTTCCATTCGATGCCCGTGGAAAATACGTCGTTGCCGGCAGCCAATTCGTTGCCGACGGTCTTTGCGTCGATGTCGACATGCAAGCACCTTGGGCGATAACGCGAAGGAGTCACAACATTGGCGGTTATTCGTGCGCTCCAAGCGACCGCCAATTGCATCGCGACCAAAAATCGCACCCATTTGTGTGCCTTATCAAGGCGAACTGCGTTAAGGTGCCGGAGATGTCGACGACAAGCGTCCACCACCCGTATCTTCGTGTCGCGCTCACAGCTTCACTCGGGATCACCGCGCTCGCTCTTGTTGGTCTCGCCTGGAATGCGAACCAAAACGCACGCGCATTCGAGGAGGTGGAGAATAATTATCTACGTGTCGAAAAGTTACGCGGCACGATCGTGCATGTCGATGAAGTGCTGACCATGTCGGTCCGCATGGCTGCGGCGACGGGTGGTTTGGAATGGGAAACCCGCTACCACAAATACGAACCGCAGCTCGACGAAGCCATTCGCGACGTTCGCACGCTGGCCACGGACGCGTCGATCGCCGGCGCACTTGCCGAAACGGAGACCGCGAATACCGCGCTCGTGAAGATGGAGCTCGAAGCATTCGCCCTGATTCGACAAGGGCATCGTGAGGACGCGGCGAAGCTGATTTCCGGGCCGATCTACGAGGAAAAGAAAGTCGCTTACGCGGCCGGCATGAAGGCGCTCGATGCGGCGGTGGGAGTCTTGATTCACCATGCCGTTCAGCAGCAAATTCAAGATGCCCGAAGAAGCTCGGGGTTTGCCTTGGCCGCCGTTCCTTTGGTCATTCTTTGTTGGGTTGTCGCGCTGCGAATCATGGCGCAATGGCGAGTCGCGTTGCTCGAAAGCCACGACGACATCACCAAAAAAAGCGCGGAACTTGCCCATTTGAATGCACATCTCGACGCGCAAGTTCAAGACCGAACCGCTCGACTCACGCAGAGCCTCGAGGAGATGGCGGAAGCAAGGCGTCGCGCGGAATGCGCCGAAGTGGAGGCGCGCCTAGCCGTTGTCGAAAAAAGTCAGTTTCTCGCGAACATGAGCCACGAGATTCGGACACCGATGAACGGCGTCATTGGAATGACGGGCCTGTTGCTCGACAGCTCGCTCAGTGACGAACAACACGAGACGGCGACGGCCATTCGGCGTTCGGCCGAGGGGCTGCTTTTGATTATCAATGATATTCTGGATTTTTCAAAGATCGAAGCCGGAAAGCTCAGGCTGGAATCAATTCCATTTGATCTCCGCGTGGTGGTCAAAGATATTGCGGCGCAATTTGACTATTCGGCAAAGTCCAAAGGCATCGAGCTGCGGGTGGACAACGACGCCACGCCATTTTCAGGGCGTCTTGTCGGGGATCCGGGACGAATTCGGCAGGTCATGACGAATCTCTTGGGAAACGCCATCAAATTCACGGCCAAAGGTCACGTCACGATTTCCGTTTCGACGACCCAAATGAGCGACCAAGTTCGCGTGAATATTCGCATCATCGATACCGGTGTGGGGATTGCCGACGACAAACTGCCCATGCTTTTTCGTCCATTCACGCAGGCGGACGGTTCAACGACGCGCAAATATGGCGGAACAGGCCTTGGACTCTCCATCAGCAAGCAACTTGTGGAGCTGATGGGCGGAACCATTGGTGTGCAAAGTGAAGATGGCCAAGGGTCGACGTTTTGGTTTCAGCTGACGTTACCGATCGACGGGTCGACCGCTGCAGAACCGGGAGCTTCCGTTGCGAATACGACGGTAAGCGAATTGTTACATTTATCGATACGCGCCTTGATCGTCGAGGATAACATCATCAATCAAAAAGTGGCGACGAGGATGCTGAAAAAATTCGGATGCGTGGTGGATGTCGCGGGGAACGGGAAAGAGGCGCTCGAAGCGATTGCCAAGACGCGTTACGAGATCATCTTCATGGATTGCCACATGCCCGAAATGGACGGCTTTGAAGCGACGCGCGCCATTCGAACGCGTAAACTCACTCGAGCACCGATCATTGCCATGACCGCGGCGGTCCTGGATGCCGAGCGGCAAGCTTGCGTCGATGCGGGAATGGACGATTTCATCGCCAAGCCGGTTCTCATCAATGAGCTCGAACAAATGCTCGGGAAGTGGATGAGCGAGGTGAAGCGTGCTCGCTCGACGTCGTGACCGAACGATTACCATGATCGGCTGCGCTGACCCATTGCCATAAATTGAGTGGCCGATTGTCATGCGTCGCGTGACCATTCCCATACGCGATCCCCTACCCCACAGCGTGCATGCTCGAACGAGTACCGTCCTTGACGTAGCTCACCCGCCAAGTTGAAAAGATCGACGACCAAAGAAACTCTGTACAACGCACGCCGAACCATGATACAAGCGGATGCTCGGCCGAATTCGACCATCACTCGAAGCCGTCAAAACGGACCGCGGTGGTGGGCGAAGCGGTGGTTCACGTAAATGCGCGAATGCTGGAGATGAATGGGCGAAGATCGTTTGGGAATGAACGGGGTTCGAGACGAGGTTTTTGAATCGGGTCTTCACGGCCGCAGAGTCATCGAGAGAACGCCTGATGCAACTTGTATCGCAATGCACACTTTCCGTCGGCAAACTTCTATGGCGTCCGTCCCACGGTGGATATGCCTTCACCGTCGTTTGCAAAGCGACTTTCGAGCTCGAACCGAATTTGTCGGCATTGGCGCACGAGCAAGAGCCCATCGTCGAAACGAATGAATGGGCCGAAAGCGGCAGCCTGATTCGAGCGACCGATCTCGTACCGTTCAAAAAACGTCCCGAAGTCTTGCTCGTCGGTCACGCATACTCGCCCGGCGGTCGTCCCGTGACGTCATTGGTCACGCGCGTCGTCGTGGGAGCCGTGGATAAATCGATTCTCGTCATTGGGGATCGGTATGTCGCCACCGATGGTCGCGTGGGGGAAGCCGCCGCGTTCGACCGTATGCCGCTCGTGTGGGAGCGAGCCGTCGCGACGCCGGATAATCCCGTGGGAAAACAATTCGGCTTGGGAAATCGCGGGGCCGTGACGACATCGGAATGGTCGCTCGCGCCAAACCTGTATCCCGTCGCCTTCGAATGGCCTCGTCCGGGCATGCCGATTGCCCCGATGGCCTACGCCCCCATTTCGCCATTGTGGCCCACGCGTCATGGTCGATTGCAAAAACACGCCGCCGGTTGGGACCCTCATCGCTGGAATGAACGAGCGCTGCCGGGCGATTTCGATTTTACTTATATGAACGCCGCGCCCAACGACCAACAACGAACGGCGGTGTTCGGCGACGATGCCTTGTATCTGGAAAATCTGCACCCCGAGTTGCCGCGTTTGTCCACGCGCCTCGATAACGTCGCGCCCACCGCCGTCGTCGATTTGGGCACCGGCCCCGAACCTTTGCCTTTACGTTGTGATACGCTGCTCGTCGATACGAATCGAGGTTTGGCGATATTGGTTTGGCGCGGTCATTTCGTCGTGGATCATCCCGATCGTCCGAGCCGCGTCATTGTCACGACGCAAAACAACAAGGCATTTTCCGCGCCTGAACCTGAAAACCCCGAGCCTCCGGAGGCCGTTACCCTGATCCCCGGCGTGACCGCGCCGCGCCGATCGACCATTTTGCCATTCAAATCGACGCCGACTTCCTCGGCGGTATCGCAAGCGTCCCCGGACATCAACCGAGACAGACCCGATTTATCGTCGGATTCCGACGGAACGGTCACAATCGTCCCCCATGCACCGTCAGCGGCGGCGGCGGCATTACCCTTCGTGAGAAGCTCGATGGAATCACCGCCCACGCGTGGAGATTCGCTGCCATTCAAGCCCGCATCGCCGACGGTATCTTCGGGTTTGGCCGCTTGGAAACAGCTCGGATCCGATATGGCCGCTCCGGCTCCTCCGCCCAAGTCCGAGATTGCGGTCCCACCCGCCATGAGTGGAACGCCATTTACGCCCCCTGTCGCGCCGGCCCCGCCGCCGATGCGTCCGGCATTGGGTTCGTCCCCGGATTTTCCGCCTCCTCCGCCCATGCGTCCGGCATTGGGTTCGTCCGCGGATTTTCCGCCTCCTCCGCCCATGCGTCCGGCATTGGGTTCGTCCCCGGATTTTCCTCCCGGCTCGCCAATGGGTCAACCCTTGGGTTCGGCGCCGATTTTGGGGTCGGCCATTGGGTTGGGGTCTGTCGGCGTATTGGCGCCGGCGCCGGTACAAACCGCTCCCGTGGCAATGGCTTCGCAACCGACCTCGCCGAGCACCAAAAGCGCGTCCCCGGAAGAAGATTTGGAGAATCGATTGCGCCTGGTCCAACGCGCCATTTGGAAAGGCGATCGACCCATTGAGCAAATTCTCACGGCGCATGGCTTCACGGAGCTCGAATGGCGCGCCGCCAAACGCGCATCCGTCAGAAAGAGCGCCGTATGAGCGAGCTGGCGCGGCACAATGACGCAAAACGAGCGATCGAGGCGTCCGATTCGATGAGCCTCGACGAACGCGTGGTGCGAGAACGCTTGGGCATCGTGCGGGATTTGCTGCAAGCCCAGCGGGCGCGACGCGGAACGCTCGGGCAGGATCCGCGCGCATCGTTGCGTCTTGCGCTCGTGTCTTTCGTGGAAAATGCGCAAATCGACGGGTGGACGCGGGCCTTCGATAACGTCATCGCCACCGCGCGTAAAACGGCGGCGGATCCTTCTTTGGATGCGGATCAGCGCGAAGAATTGGCCCATGTCGTCACGTATTTGCTCGAAATCGAGCCTCATATTTTACGACTTGCGCAATTACGAAAGACTCCGACGACGCGGACGAACGCTCCCGTCGCCCCTTACTTGCGGGCCTCGACAAATGGCGTTCCGGCATTACACGATATTCCCGGATTGGCCCCGAAGCATGTTTTGACAAACCCGGTGCCGGGGTTCGTCGAACCGGGGGCATTACGACATCTTCGAGCGCTCACGCGCGATGTCCTCGACGAACTCGCGTCCCTCGCTTCTTTGCGTCGACCCGCAGCCGATGAACGATGGACGATCGGCGCCGCATTCGAAGAACGGCTTTTGCAGGTGCTCGATGCCGCGATTGCATTGAATCGAGGACCGATCAGTTTGGACATCGTTCGCGCGGCCCGAGCTTTCGCGGACGATTCTCCCGTAGCCGATGCTCATCGTTGGTTTGTCCCGGCATTTCTTTTGGCGTGCACCGAAGGTGAACGCGCCATGGATGCCTTGCGCCAAACAGTGCTCGAAGCGCCCCATGAAATGCATGAAGGCCTGGTCGATGCAGTTTGTCTGGGCTCGAATCCCGATCGGGCTGCGGTGGCGTTGTCATTACTCGAGGAAGATGATCGCCCGGAAGTTCTATGCATTGCGCTCGATGTGCTCACGCGTCTCGGGCGAGGCATCGAAGGACGGTTTTGGGATCTCGTCGAGCATCCACAAACGGACGTCGCCCTGCGCGCAATCACGGCTGCCGCGGTTCATTCCGACGCACCACAGCTCGTTCCGTTGCTCGAACCCCTGCTGAATCGAGAAGACCGAGCGGTTCACGTCGCCTGTACCTTGGCCGCGGTCGCTCCCGACATGACCATTACGCATTTACGCAAGGCGGTTCAACGAGGGGCACGAAAAGACGCCTTTGATAAGGAAATCGAAGAGGCCGTGCTGGCGGCGCACGTGCTGGCGGCACAGGGACAAACCCGGGAAATGCCCTTGATTATGGCGCTTGCGGCCGTGACGGACAAAGCATTCTCGGCGCTCGCGACCCTGGGCACTCCGGAGGCCCTTGAATATTTGCGCGAAGAAGCGGCGCGCCGAGTCAACGCACCTTGGCGCATGGACGCCTGTGTTTTACCGCTCGAACGAATGACGGGCATCGTGGAAGCCGACGATCCCACACCTGAAGGCCGCGCACGGGCGCGCACGGCGTGGTTTGGCGAAGTGAACGGGTTCGTCATTCCGAAAGGCGCAAATCGAAGTCGGTTGGGCCAAGCTTTTCAGCCGGGGCTTATCGTGGACGAACTCCGGCATCCCGAAACGTTGGTACAAACGCGGACAAACCTCGTCATGGAAGCGCGCATTGTGGGTGCAAAGTCGATTCCGATCGATTTGGCGGGATGGCTCGGACCGCAAACCACGTGGCTCGATATGGCAAAACAAGCGGGTTGGCCCGGGTCGACGAGGCGCTCATGAGTTTTTCGCATTTACTCCACAATGCGACGGCCACCATCGTCGACGCTGTCGATCGGACGGACGATCAAGGCCACGATGTGCTGGTCGTGGCGTCGAAGCTTTCATTGCGCTATGATCTCGCGGGCAAACTTCGTCTTTCTGCGCGACCGTTACGGCATACGGCGACGGCGGACGGCGTGGGGGGCGTGCGATTTCCCCATGATTTTCCGTTGGAACGCCCGGGAACGGATATTCTTTTGGTGGGCACGTGTTTGCCCGGACGCGTCTCCGCGACGACGCGTCTCATTTCGTTTTCGGTGGGTCCGATGAAAAAGACGATTCGCGTGTATGGCCCTCGAGTCTACATGAAATCGCCGCTCGGCCTTCGCCCGGGACCTCCGGCGCCCATTGTCGCGACGCCATTGCGATTCGATCATGTATTCGGCGGTTACGAAGGGGACGAGGTCGAGGCGCGTAATCCGATTGGTTGTGGGTTTACGAAAAACCCCGATTCGTTGGTGGGTAAAGAAGCACATCGCCTCGAGCCTGCGGATCTTTCGACGCTCAAACCGACGAGCGGTTGTTTTGCCCCCATCGATTGCAATTGGGAGCCACGACGATCGTTGGTCGGGACGTACGACAAGAATTGGCGCGACAATCGATCCCCCATTCCGCCGAAGGACCGCGATCCTGCGTATCATTCGGACGCATTGCCGGAACAACGTTCATCGCGTCCGTTGGTCACGCCCTTCGTCGTTGAATTGGGCGGCATTTACAACGAAGAAACGCTCCGTCTGCACGTCCCCGAATACCGAGTTGTCCTGACAACCGACATCGATCGCCGGGAACCGGTCACATCGGAAGCGCCCCTCGTGCGCGTGCTCGTCGACACGGATGATCGCATGATTGAGCTTTTGTACGTCGCGCAGCGGCGTTTGCCACGAAAGTGGGAAGCCCTTCGCGCGATTCGCATGACGACGCTGAGTTCATTACCGGATGAAATCAAATATCACGAAGGTCCGAGCCTGGTGGAGGGACGAACATGAGCAATGTCGACATGAGGGCCATGCGGCTGGAGACTTCGGCGGGTGCATTTCCCGTACGTCGAGCGACCATTCGCGAAGAATTGAGCACTCCGACGTGGGCGACCATTGAATTGCGAGTTCGAACCGATCCCGGTTTCGGCGCGATGATCGATAGCGACGTGACGGTGGTGTTCACCCAAGGCAATCAATCCGTACGTGAAGTGTCGTTGCGCGTGCGTTCGGTGAAGTTCTTGGGACATCGTGAAGGTTTGTTGGCCTTCGAGCTCGATCTTCGGGCCAAGATGTGGTTTTTGCATCTATCGAAAAACACGCGTAAATTCCGCGATATGTCGGCGCGCGACATCGTGGCGCAGGTGATCGGCGGGCGCGTACCCTTTCGATTTGAACTGATGCGCCGGTTATGGTCATTGCCTTATGTCGTCCAATATGAAGAACTCGATTTCGATTTCGTTTCGCGGCTGCTCGAGCGCGAAGGCATTTATTACACGATTGAAGACGACGGCACGGTGGTCATGGCCGACCATTCTTCGGCGGCCGAACCATTCATGCCACATTTGCCATTACCGCTGGTAACGGCCCGAGATGCCTTGGCGGAAGGTAAAGAATCGGTCTTTGCGTTGAGTCGCGGGACCCGCGTCGGGTTTGGCCGGGCAACAGTGAACGATTATCATTGGAAAACGCCCGACCTGAACTTGCTCCAAACGGCGGAGGGAGAGCGAGACCAATTGCTGGAGCATTACGATTATCCGACCGGATATCGTCTGCCCGATCAAGGCAAAGTCTTGGCGCTTTTGCGCATTCAATCCTTCGAGGCGCGCAAGAAGTACATTGCCGGACAAACGTCATTCATTGCGCTCAGGCCGCATCGGTCGATTTCGATAGCGCATATCGACGGGTATTCGTTCGCGGGCGAATATGTCCTCATTTCCGTCATTCATGACTTTCATCACGCCGGCGAAGAAGGCGGCACCTTGCAGAATCGATTCGAGGCGATTCCGCGTTCGACGCCATTCCGACCCGAAATTCGGACGCCAAAGCCGGAAATCGGCGGTTATGACACGGCCATGGTCCGAGGTCCCGAGGGCGAAGAAATTCATACCGATGTGCACGGGCGGTGCAAAGTTCAATTCCATTGGGATCGCGAAGCCAAAGGCACGGACGAAGATTCGCGTTGGCTCCGCGTTTTGCAAGAAACGTCGAGTTCGATGACCTTGGCGCGTATCGGTTGGGAGGTCGCCGTTCAATACCTGCATTCCGATCCGGATCGACCCATCGTGATTGCGCGAATGATCAATGGGCAAATGGTGCCGATTTACGGGCAACCGTCCAATCAAAACATGATGTGCATTCGGACCGAGACGTATCCCGGCAAAGACGGTTACAATGAAATCCGCATCGACGACAGCGCGGAGAAGCAGCAAATCTACATTCGCGCCCAGCAGCAGCAAATGATCGTGGTCGAACACGATAAACGCGAATGGATCGGGAACAACGAAACGTATACGATCGAGGACAATACGTCGCGGCGCGTGGACAAACACCAGACGATGCACGTCGCCGCCAATCACATCGTTTACACCGGCGCCAATGAAGAGTTGACGGTGGAATCGAATCGTGTCGAGACAATCGGGGGCAATGAATCGCTGCGCGCAGGAGGCCCGATTGGACTGAACGTATCCGATAACGAACAGGAGACCGTCGGAGCTTTGCGCTTTACGATGGCGGGAGGTATTTCGCTGCCCAAACTCTCCAGCCTCTTGCCGCAAAAACCCGATCCCAAAGCGCTGGCTCAACAAGCATTGCAAAATCCGGGCGGCGCCGCGGCCGCACTTGGTTCGGCGTTGAAGCAATCCATTCCCACCCCCGCATCACTGAAGGCCTCCATCACGAATTCGTTGTCACTCGACAACTTGTTGTCGGGACAAATCTCGCGCGCCATCAACGAGACGTTGAAGAAGACCGTGGGAGGCGCGATGATTTCATTGGCGGGTGAAGGTATCGCCGAAAATGTGCAAAAGATGCTGGCGGAAGTCATCGGCGGCGTGCGCGTGTTGGTCGGGAAAAATGGCGACGTCGCCAATACGAGCTCGGGAAACTTCACGCGTTTCATCGGCGGTATGGTGCTGAAGAAAGCGGGTCGAGATATCGGGCATTCGGCTGAAGTCGCCAACGTCACGATCGCCGGCAATGCGACGATGACGGCGAAGGAAAAACTCGAAATTCGCGGACAAACGATTCAGATCATCGCCAAAAAGCGAGCCTTCTTGTCGAAAGAGGGCTTGTCGTTCGAATTGACACCCGGCAAAATCAACATCTCCGGTTCGCTGAAATTGACTTCGAAAGATCGTATTCGAGTCAAAGGCGCGCCGGACAACGTGACCCGAGATTAAAGGCGAGGAGTAACGATCATGCGAAATCCTGCCAGTCACGCGACATTCGAAGTATCGGGCTCGACGCTCGAAGTTTTCGCGATCGAAGGATCCGAAGAGGTCTCGACGCTCTTCAAATACGATATCGGTTGTTCTGCGGCATTGCCGCTGCCCAGCGCGTCCGCGGTCATCGGCGCAGAAGGAACGCTGGTATTGGTGGACGTGGACGGACGTTCGCGAACGATTCGCGGGTTCATTGAAAAGGCGCGAGCAAAAGCGTACGACAATGAGCAAGGCGAAATTCGATTGACGTTGCGACCTTTGGTCTTCGATTTGACGCTCGGCCGAGTGTCGAGGACCTTCCAAACGTCGACGGTGCGCGACATTTTGCAAACGGTTCTTGGCAAACACGCCGCAGCGACGCGGTTTGCATTTTCGAGCGGCGGCAGCATTGCGTATCGTGTCCAGCGCGGCGAAAGCGATTGGGATTTCATTGCCCGCACGCTCGCCGACGCGGGATTGATGTTTTGGTTCGATCACGCCAAAGGCAGCGCGCTCGTCATTGCCGATGGTTTTTCCGCGGCCGATCCGCTCGAAGGCGATCCCCTTCCCGTATTGACTGAATCGTTCATCGGCGGGGTGGATGAAGGCATCGTGGAACTTGGGTCGGGCAATGCCGCGGGATTCACCGCGCATGCGTCGAAGGGGTTTCGCTGGGGCAAACCGGCGCTCGACGTATCCGACAAGGCGGGGACGGGCGCGTATGAATCGTATGATTACGTGACCGAAGTGCCGATGTTGAAAGACGTCGGGGCAAACCTTACGAAACAAGCCCAAGGACGAGCGGATCGAAAACGCGTCACCGGTGTCGCCCGTACCGTACGTTTGTCACCGGGTATCAACTTGCCGATCGAGAATGGCGAGGAGATCGAAGGAAAATTCGTGATTACTTCCGTCACGACGAGCGCCGAACGATCCGATGGGGCGAATTCACGATTCAATTCGTTCAGCTTTTCATTCACAGCGGCGAGCGATTCGAGCGCCCCGCATCCGGAGCCGCCGAAAGCGCGCCATTCGCAGCATGGTTTGTCCCATGCCATCGTCACGGCGGGCACCGGGGACGAGGTTTATCCCGACGAATCCGCGCAAGTACGAGCGCAATTGCATTGGGATCGCGGGGGATCCATGAATGCAACTTCGGGTACGTGGTTACGCGTGACGCAACGCTTGGCGCCCGCAAGTATGCTCATTCCGCGTACGGGTTGGGTGCTTGCGACGCTTGGTCATCGCGGCTCTGCGGATATGCCTATCGGCCTCGGGCGTATTTTCGATGGCGAACACGTGCCTCCTTATGCCTTGCCCGATAACAAGACGCGTGTCGTGTACAAAACGGCGACCACGCCGGGAGGCGGTTCTTTCAACGAGATTCATTTCGAGGACAAAAAAGGCGCCGAAGTGATGTTCATTCACGCCTCGCGTAATGCCGATATTCTCACGCGCTCGACGAAAAGCGAAATCGTACACAACGATGCCCGGCATTTCGTCGACGGGGAGCAAGTCATTACCATCAATGAATCGAACAACAGCAACGTCAAGCTCACGCAAACGACGGTGATCGGCGCCAATGAAAACGTGACGGTCGACAAAGACATGACCAAAACGGTTCAAGGGAATGAAACGATTACGATCGGCGGCTCCCGGACGGTGCGCGGAAAGCAATTGCATTCGACGACCATCAAACACAACCGCAAACTCACGGTCGGTGCCGCCCTGATCGACATTTCGCTCGGGCAAATCAGCCGGGAAGCCAAAAATGCGCTCACCATGATCGGAGGCGTGTTATTGCGTGTGGCGGGACAATCGGTCGCCCGACGCGTCGGCCCGCTATGGCTCGAGACCGTGGGCGGATTGAAGTACGTGAATTCCGGATATACCATTACGGATAGTTCCGAGAAAAACACTACGGAAATGATCGGCGGATCGATGACCTTGAACGCCGGAACGACCATCAATGAAGACGCAAGCGAAACAGGGACGTGGACGGTGGTCGGAACCCTGGAAGGCACGGCAAAAGAAGGGCTGATCGAGGCGCATGATAAAATCGAGATTCGTTGTGGAAAGAGCGTCCTCACCCTCGAACCCGATGGCCTGACCTTGTCGTCTCCGCAAATCGAACTCGAAGGCAAAGAGCTGGAATTGGTAACGTCCGTCATCGAGCACAATTGAGGTATCCCATGACGCCCCATGAAATTCGATATATTGTGACGGTCGCGAGCCAACGTTTCGAGGTTCGAACGCTTCGCGGCCGGGAAGCGTTGTCCGAACCGAGTCGGTTTGTCCTCACGTTCAACGTGCCCATCGAAGACGATATCGACCCGGATGGCATGACCGGAGCGCAGGCGAAGTTGCATATCGAGCGCAATGGCGTCGATATCCGAACGCTGGAATTCGTCGTCATGCGCGCCGAACGTGCGGCAGCGGCCATGGCACCCGGCGTCGTGCAAACCGTCGTGGAGCTCGAACTGGCAAGCATGTTGACGCTGGCCCAATATCGTGTCGATTCACGAGTATTTCGCGATTTGGACGTGCCCACGATCGTGACCCAAGTGTTGGCGACGTTCGGCATTGCGGTGAAAAAACATCTGTCGAGCTCGTACCGAGTTCGTCCGTACACCGTGCAATACAATGAATCGGATTTCGCCTTCGTGAGCCGATTGCTCGAAGATGAAGGCATTTATTACACGGACGAGGGCAAGGCATCTTCGCTGGTACTCGGAGATGCGCCGGGATCGTACGACAGCGTCGCGCCGGGCAAACTGGGGTTTGTCCCGACGTCGGGATTTCATACGACGGATTCCGCCGTGACGGATGTCGGGTATTCCGGTTCGGCGGCTCCGTCGCACATCACGATGCGCGATTTCGATTTTCAAAAACCGAAGCTGGATGTCGTCGGAACGGCCACGGTGGCGGCGCGAGCGGCGGCCGGAGGCGGAGAATGGTACGAATATCCGGCGGGAAGAACGGATCCGGGCGAAGCGCAGCTCAAGGCGGATCGCGCGGCGGAGGCGTTTGCCGCGGCGCAAAATCGTTTTACCGGGCGAGCGACGGAACTTTCTTTGACGCCGAACAAAGTGACGCGTATCGATGATTTGCCTGCGGGGTTCGAGGATGGTGAGTTCGTCATCGTCGAGCTCGAACATCAATGGGAATTGTATCGGACGACATTTTCCACGTCATTCGAGGCGCTCGAGGCGAATCGAGTGTTTCGACCGCTGCCGAAAACCCCTCGCCCGTCGCTCGTGGGCGGTATGCTGGGAAAAGTCACGGGGCCTGCGGGTGCCGACATTCATTGCGACGAATGGGGACGAACCAAAGTGCATTTTCCGTGGGATCGTCTGCAGCCCAAAGACGACAATTGCTCGGATTGGATTCCGACATTGCAGGACAATACGGGCAGCTCGATGGGCATTCCACGCGTCGGTTGGGAAATGATCGTCCAGCACCTCGAAGGTGATCCGGATCGACCGGTGATTTTGGGGCGTACGTACAATGCGGCGGATACGTTTTATTCGTTATTGCCGGAGAACCGCATGTGGACGACGTTGCGTTCGCTCACATCGCCCCGATCTCCCGACGGTAAAACCGGGCAAAACTATATTCAAATGCACGACTTGTCGGGCTTCGAGCATATCTTGTTTCATGCCGAACGAGACCAAGAGGTGGAGACGGCGAACGACAAGACGGAAAACACGCTGTCCACCGATTCGCGCATCGTCGATGGGAACGAAGCGATCAAAGTGGGCAAGTCGCGAAAAATTTCCGTAGCGAAGACGCGCACGTCGAGCGTCGGTGGAGATCAATCGGTGAAGATTGGCGGAAATCGTACCGTGAAGGTCGCCGACGGGCATACGGAAAACGTCGTGAAGAATCGGAAACTCACGATTGGATCGAATCATATTCGTCGATTCGATACGACGGACGAGCAGCGGGTGGAAAAGAATTCGACGGAGCGGATCGGAGCGTTGGATTTGGAGGTTTGTCCGAAGAACAACGAAAGCTCCACGCGCATTGCCGAAGCGCGGCTCGTGGGGGGCGCGATGATTGAATTGGCGAAACAAGGCATTGCGCAAACGGTGGAGAAGAATCGGTTCGAGGTCGTGGGGGCGATGTTGTTCGAGCAAGCGAAGGAGCGTATCGGACAAAAGGCCGGCAAGACGCGAACGACGACGATCGGCGGCAATTACTTGGCCAACGCGGCGACGGATATTTTGGTGTCCGGATTGTCGTCATTAAAAATGACCGTGGGCGAATTCATCCTTTCCGCCAAGGAAAACCTGACGCTGAAGGTTCAGGACACGACGCTGATTTTGGAAGGTGAACGGTCGGTCATCGATACGCCGAGCCACATCACGGCCAAAGCGGACGGGAAAAACGACTTTTCAGCAGGCAAATCCGGCCAAAACGACCGCGGACGCGGAGGGTCGAAGTGAAAACGAATTATTGTCTTCAGGTCGATCAGACGTATCGTTCGGACCTGATGGTGTGCCTCAATGACGTTCCCGTGTACGATCGCGCGGTCGCGGACGAGTCCGTGGGCGTATCGAGCGCTCCGGATCAATGGCTCGTTCCCGGGACGAACACCGTTTCGCTCACGATGAAGCAGGGCGAGCCGGGGCCGTCGACGGCCATTGCGGTATTCGTTCGTGATATGCGGACGAACACGAAGCTGGCGACGATTCGTTGGCCGCAGGATTTTGCGATACCGACAAATCCCGCGCCGCTCGGCACTCGTACCCACACGTTCGAGATTGAATCGACGCACGAGCGGCCGGTATTCATGGATGCGCCGCGCACGGATATTCCGCTGCATGGTAATGACTTGGCCTGGGCGCCGATCGAAGCCATGGTGCAGGCATTTCTGAAAGGAGATGCGCAAGGCGTATTCGAAGCGATTCGATTCAAAACGGACGAACATCATCGATTTCACGGCGTGCAGGAGAGCGCACCGGAGACCGTGCAAAAATTGGCCGCGGAGCGAGTCAAGGAGCCTTATGCCATGCAAAAGCTCGATCGCGATATCACGATTTTCGAGCCGCATGCGGAGGGGCGAGTTTATCGCGTGCGGCGACTCGACGGCCGGCCGGTGATTTACGGATATCCGGCGACGGCGAAAGAGCCGGTGTACACCGTCAATCCATTGCTGGTTTTCTCCGGCGATCGGTATCGTATTCTTTTTTGACCGAGCTTTCACCAAACGGGTGCTTCCATGGGCGACAATGCGACGAATCAGAAAAAAGGGATCGTCACTCGAGGTTCGGGCCACGTTGCGGAAAGCAGTGGTTCGTCTCTGCCGTATTATTGGAAATTGAGTTTCGGCACGGTGATGGATGACAACCACATCGAAACGTCGAAATGCGCCGTTCCGCAATCGGCTTCGCGGACGTTCATCGAAGGGCACAACGTGCTGCACCATTTGTCAAAGATTGGGACGCCGCATGGTGGAGGTTTGTCACGCTACGACAAGTCGCATAGTTATGCGCAGATTTCGTACCCGGCATATCAATTTTGGGCGGAGCCGACGGCAAAGTCCCCCGATACGAAGGTCGAAGGCAAATGGATCGTCCGTTCCTTCGATGCGACGCAACAGGATGGCGGCAATGGTCCGGGCAAGTTTACGCCCGCGCCTGGACGAACCGAAATCGTCGATGAAACGGAGCTATTATTTCAACAATGTTCCGTTGATAAGATCAAGCTCGAGTGTTCTCATGAGCGTGTATCGACGACGGGCGAATTGCACGTATACATCGGCGATACGGTCACGGTCACCGCTTATCGGGTCAATGCGACGGAAACGGATCCGGGCAAACGGCTGGATATCAATTGCAACATCCAGCAATTACGAGCCAAGAAAAACCCGCCGGCGGAAGAAACGCAACATGCCGCGTTCGTTTTGAGCCGCAATGGGCGCTCCGTGTGGACGACGCTCGGGTGGAAGGAAATTAAAAATAAAACGCTCATTGGGAAAAACGGCACGGAGACCGCTCCTGGCGCGAGCAAAGCACAACACATCTCCACGCTCGAGCTTGGAAAAGACTGGCTGGAGGAGAAAGAGGAAGAAGAAGTCGACGCGGAGCGCACGGATGTGGCGGCGCAAAAAAAGAAAAAGGAGCTCGAAAAAAAGGCGAAGAAGGGCAAGCAACGCGTAAAGGATGCTCGAGCCGCGAAAGGGCGGAAAAACCGAACCCGAATTGCCAACCAAGCCCGGGGGGCATCACAACGGGCGGACAACAACCTCGCCACGTTCAACAAAGAACAGGAGCAACGGGAGAAAAACGCGGAAATCGGAGAAAAAATCACCGATAAAAAAGACCTCATCATGACCACGTTCAAGGCGGTCATGCAGTTCTTCTATTTTGAACCATTGCTCATCCAAATTGAAGCACATGGTTGCTCACCCGGCGCCAATGCCGTCGTGAAAGGGTATCCCGAAGACGAATTCGAGATTGATCTGACGGTTTTACCGGACTTCACCTTCGCGAAGACGGTGGCCCAGATCAAGCACCTGGTCACGACGATCAGCGATTTCTTTCAAAAAATAAAAGGTTTCCAACTCAATTCTCTGGCGACCACCGGGAAAAAGGCCGCCATCGGAGGCGAGCTGTATTTCTTCCGCGGATTCGCCGACCTCGAGGATTGCGAACCCGTTCTAAACCTCACGTTGAGCTGGAAAGAGCTCGAGCGCGATGTCGGCGGAGCCAAACCTCGGAAAAAATGGCAGATTCATCGCGCGTGGGAAATCACCGTCGGACTCGAACGATTGCTCGGCTTGGAGATTACGTTCGAGGTCGATCTCAATTTCTGCTTGGGTATCGGTCGATTCACTGTCGATATCCTCAATGTGCTCGGGGTCGAATGCGGCATTTTCTTCGTCGTCGATGTCAACCTCGCGATCGGCGTCTCCGGTATCGTCGGCGTTGATCAACACAACGAATGGGTTTTGGAGCCGGAAGCGCAATTCAGCGGCGTCCTCAAATTGTCGCTCGTCGGCAAATTCGGCAAATTCGGATCCATCGAGCTCTCCGTGGCCGGCGAATGGAAACCCAAGTTCAAGTTGAATCGGAATGACAAGGACCAAGCGGTCATCAAACGCGAAAAGAGCGATTTCGTCATTGCGGTGAACGTGAAAGCGGCCATCGATATCTGCGGCTGGGATGTCAGCAAGACTTGGGAAATACATCGTTGGCCATTCAATATTCCTGAAGGAGACATGGTCATTTTCGGGGGAGGCACATGACCCGCGTTCTCCTCGCCTGGGTCCCCACGCGGACGACATTTTGGTCTGGAATCAGCGGCGGGTGCGTGACGCATTGGAACATCGACGGAACACCGTCGTCCTCGCTTTCATTGCGCACGCACGTGCGTCTCGACGAAGACGTTTGGCTGCCTGGAAATCCGTCGGATCGTCCGCTCGAAGCGCCGCCCCGGGTGCCCACATGGCAGGATGGAATTCCCATCAAGGAGAGTGCCGATGTGTTTGTCGTTCCCGCACCGGGTTTGCGTGGACGCACCATTACCCTGAAGATCGGTTCGACGCGAATCGAAGACGCCCAGGCCCCGAATCCGACTTCCTGGACGGAACCCGGCTTTCGTCGTGATTGCGTTTCGATAAAGGTCAAACGCGACGCGGAATCTTTGCAGCTCGCGCCTTTTCAAAAACGAGCCGAATTGTTCGAAGCCAAGGCGTCATTGGGCTGGGACATCGATGGAATTCAAGGCCCTGTGGGAACGCTTGGATTTACCGTGGGTGCATTCGTGCGCTTCAAGGAGGGCGATCCCATTTTGGTCGAAATGCTTTGCGATGCCGCATATGTCGACACGAATCGTGGCGAATTGGAACTGATTTGGCGCGGCATCTATTTCGACAATACGTGGAGCGCCGACGTCGAACACATCCTGATTGGCATTTTGCCGCCGGATCTCGAAGAAGATGCGCAAATCGAGCGACTGGAAGAAGGCCTGCCGCTCGCCGCATTTTCGTATGCGGCGACGAGCGACGATATCGAAAAGCAAGTCGCGCCTCCACGGTTACGCGAAGAAGACCTGGCCATGGCGCGCCTGTCCACGTGGGAAAACGGTCCGGGCGCGTGTATACTGACCCAAGACGAGTTTTCCCAAATATCCGCGGAATTGGCATCGCGCCCGCGCGGCGAGGTTCTGGACGCGCATGGATTCGATGAAATCGGTTGGTCGCGCGAAGAATGGGCCCAAAGCGAGCGAATTGCCAACGAAAGCGCTTCGCTGCCCGACGACTTGGGTGACGACGATAAAAACGCGGATATCCAAGTCAAACCCGTTCGGCCGCCGTTCACGCCGAGGAAAATCGAAATCTCAGAGTATGCCCGATTGTCCGCACACCTCGAATTGCGCGATCCTGCTCGCGTGCTCTCGGAATCCAAGCTCTCCGTGAATGAATTCCTCATCATTGAAGAGACCATGGCCACGTTGATCGATGGTGACGAAGCGCTGGCGGCTGCATTCGATACGCATATCGCCGCGTATCGCGCGGAGGCTCGTACGGCGCACAAGGCCGATCTCGAACGGATCGGAATGGATGATCAAGACGAACCTTCGTCGGACACCGCGGAAAGCAAGTAACGAGTAAACCACGATGAACCTCTCAATCGTTGCTGCCGGGGCGTTTTCAGCGGTGGGGTTGTCCGCCGAACAAACGGCATTCGGGCTTCGCGCGGGTTTATTTTGCCCGCGAACCATTTCGCACACGGACAAACACGACCAGGAACTCGGCGCGGTGCTCGTGCCGGCGATTCACGAAGAGGTCGAGGGCTGGGAACGCCTCGTTTCGCTGGCTCTGCCGGCATTGCGTGAGGTGCTCGGGGCGGTGGGTGGACGAGCGCGCGTGGCGCGAATATTTTTGGCATTGCCCGAGGTTCGCGCGGGTTTGTCGGCGGCGGATCACGTTCGCGTAACCGAAGAATTGGCCGATGCGGTGCTGGACGGAGATCGGCGCTTGATCACCACCCTTGTCGGAGATCGCGAAGCGTTTGCCTTGGCGCTCGGGGCGGCGAAAGAATTTCTCGAGACGAATCGTGATTCACTCGTGCTCGTCGGTGCCGTGGATTCATTTCATGATGTGCGTACATACCAGGCGCTCGATGACGATTACCGAATTCTCTCCGAGCGAGCGCCCAATGGGTTCATGCCCGGAGAAGCAGGCGCATTCGTGGCGCTCGACGGACGTCGTCCAGGCAATGCGTTACCGGTTTTGGCGCATGTTGCATATTCAGAAGTGGGCAACGAGCCTTCCGAAGACGATACGTTGGCGGAGGTCTGGACGGGTTTGTCCCGTAAAGCCATTCACGCGGCAAAGAGCGCATTGGAATCACGGGGTGATGCCCGGGTCATGCCCTGGATTTTATTGGATCAAATCACGGAGCGACATCGGAACAAACCGTGGCAAATCGTTCGGCATCGATTACGCCAAGACGTTTCGGATACGACCGTTCAAGAAGTGCTCGCCGAACGACTTGGGGACGTGGGTACGGCGAGCGGAGCGTTGCTGGCGGTGTATGCCACGATTGGCTTGGCGAGCGGTTTTGCGCCGAGTCCGTGGGCTTTGGTGAGCCTTTCGTCGGATCGCACGGCGCGCGGGTGCCTGAGCTTCGTTTTGCCTGCCAAACAGAAAAACAAGGCCGGCAGTTGATACGGCAGTGAATACTTGCGCAAGGAACGTAGTCCTTCGCTCGCATGAGGTAGCGTAAATCAGCAAATCCGCGCAGATTGTCGGCACTTCGCCGTCTCGAAATGCCGACGTCGCCGATCTTTGCCTCCCTTACCCGTTCCTGCGCCCGAATCGACGCATTCGTCCCGCACCGAATGCCAGTGCCAATATGATTCCCGTCGGCACGTAGGGCGACGATTCTCCCGGCACGGAGCAACCGCAACCGGTCCCGCCGCCATCGGTTCCGCCGGGACCGCCGCCATTGCCCATTCCACCGGCCCCATTGGCTCCGCCCGCACCGCCCGCACCGCCCGTTCCCATCGGAGGAGGCGCATTCAAGAACCACCCGATGGTGCGTTGTACGATTCGTTCATTCCCGGCCAAATCGAGCACTCGCGCCCGCACTTCGGTATTCGCCTCCGTAAATGCGTTTGGCAGGGCTATTTCGATCACATCATGCGGGGCCGCTTCCGGCGCCAAATTCGGTCCGCACCCGCCCATTGCATCGACCACGCAAACCTCGAGCGTTTTCGTATCGATGCCGCTCGGCACGTCCACCGTACCCACGAGCAATTTCGTCACGCCATTGCCTTCGACGACCGCCGATAACGTGAGCGTCGGTTTGGTCGTATCCTGTAATTCGGCAGCGCCACCGCCGGGCGCGCCGATATCGATCCAGCGCGACAAAATCCCGAGCTCGTCGGGGGTGATTTCCGTCGGATGCGCCGCGCCGAAATCCAAATCGATGTCTTCAGGCGCCGATGCCGACGTAAATGTATCGTCCGTTCGGCCGTCGGTCCGTTTGCCCGCGGCTTTCCAATAAAGCAAGCTGCCCAGCGCATTGAATGCTCGAATATAACGCGTCACCTGCGGGCGCCGGAACCTGGTGCTGCCCATACTGCCGGCATTGGTCACGAAGCGCGCGGCTTGGGGAATGCACGATTGATCGCGATCGTCCACGAGGCAATACCACGAAGAAGGATTGCCCGACGCAACGTTCGCCAAACCGGGTCGATCGAGCGCCAAGGACGCCGCCGGCGTTGCTCCGCCGTGGCACGAATTGCAGCGCGCGGCGAAAATCGGCATGATGTCCCGCTCGAATTCGATTTGCATGCCATAACCCGGAACGTTTTTCGTGGCCACTTTGCCGCCGCTTTGTCCCACGAGGAGCGGCACTTGGCCTTCACCCAAGCGATACGCTTGATACTCGGGGCGCACCGCGACCGATTGAGCAAATACAATGGCCGAAGGACGCGAATGGACGTGGCAACCTCCGCACGTCTTCATTTCTCCGGGTTTGAGCGATTGCCACGTTTGATCCGTATTCAACGTGCGCCCGTCGCAATCGATACCTTGCATCAAATAGGGCGTGTCTGCCGGGAAGCGCACGAGAAAACTCGTATCGGGTTTTCCACTGGGGTCCATGATGGGATTTCCCGAGGCATCCGTGTTTCGGACGGGGAATTCGCCGAGGATCAGCATTCGTTCGCCCGCCAGGTCGTGCATGTCCTTGACGATGACATTGATGTCTTTGCCGCGATTGGGCTGGACGCCGAGAATGCGCACGCCGCACAAAGCATCGTCGGTGTAATCAATCGTGTCGGTGCCTTGCAATTGGAATTGATGCTCGCCGGCGAAGTGAATTCCGCCCACCGGATGCGTTTCGCGATCGAGAATGGACGCCGCGCCGAGAAGTCCGAACGGGGTGGCCTGGGGTAATGTGGACGTGGGCGGATTGAGCTCCGAACGCGGAATGATCTTGGGTTTGTCCACAGCATGAATGGCCGAATACGGGACGATCGCCCGTGCTTGAATTTCGTGCCATTCTTTTTTATCGACGATCAGCTCCAAATCGTTCGGATGGTCCGACGGCAATTTCGTCATTCGATACAAGCCGCCATCGCAACCGGGTGTATCCATGTTCAATGACGTAATCACGTTCATCGCCGTGCCTTGGCCCGAACCGCTTGCCCCCGGAGGCACGGGCAAACCCAAAGCCGTGAAGACCTCGGTCCCCGCGACGGTGCTGCATGCGCCTTTGCCCCACGTCACCATGAGTCCATTGGCGGGTAATGCGGCGGGGTGACCGAGTTTCCCGACAAACGGCAAGGAATCGGCATACGTGGGCACTTTCATTTGCGGCGCAGGCATCGACTTGGCCATGCTGTCGCCGTTGCGAGCCCACTTGGATGCACTGATCGCATCGTGCGGAGCAAAAAGATCGCCGATGGGCTTCATCGGATCCGGCGCCAAACCCTCTTGTCCCTCGGGTTCGGGCATCACGCCGACGATACCTCCGAGGCCATTGTTGTTGGCCCGATAATAATCGACGAAATACACGCGCCCGTCGGTGGTTTGCGTGAGAAAATGCCCGGCTTGGTGATCAAATCCAATCGACGTCGTGACCGAATGATCTCCGCTGTGTTGCCCATAAAAAGCAAACGGATGAGAGCCGTCCGGGTTTTGTGTGTAAATATTGAACATATTGTGGAGCGTCGTGAATCCGCCGACCGATCCATTGCCGTAACGGAAAGGCAAACCGCCGAAGATTTGCCACGACGAATAAGCAACGCGTCCATCCGCAAGCACGAACGGATGTTCTTCCCGCCCCAGCCCGTGATGACTCGCCATTGCGAGGTTCCGCCCGTCCGGATCCATGGTCCAGATTTGTGCTGAAATGTCCGACGACGTCGTGCCGTGAACCAATGTCGAATGCGCGCCGTCCCGGGTCGATGTGAATGCAATGCGCCCGTCGGGAAGCCAGGCGGGCCCGCTGTCGAATGTGCCCGCGATATGCGGCAATGCGGTGGTTTTTCCGGTAGCTACATCGACGAGCCAAATTTGCGCATCCGTAGAATCGAGGAATTGATTGGGGTAGACGGTTTTGAAGTTATCGGTCGTATTTTCGGCGGCCGGATCAATCACGCGAGCATTGACGTTTTCGCTCATCGTGGTCAACGAACCGTTGAAGACCGCATACGCAATGGTTTTCCCATCGAATGAAACGGCGGGATCCATCGCCGCGCATGCCGCCATCGCGGTCGACGTCGAGGAACAATCGTGAAGCACGGTCTCCGTACCATCGGGATCCTGTCGCACCAAGTCGCACGGGGCCGAGAAACCGCCATAAAAATGCACGACGTCCGGCAAAATGTCATAAACGTCGAGGCCTCGCATGTGACGCGTCGCCATTTTCGATACGCCGCCCACGACCACCGTACCCGTGACATCGAGCTCCGCCGTCGTGCGCGCACAACGAGCATACACGATCGGCACGTCCGCAGCCGAGGCCATTTCCGAAGCCAGCAACGTTGCCGCCGACAAACCGAAGGAGAAAAGCACCGAACGTCGCATAGAGGAACCTCGCAGGACAAAAAGGTTGACGAGAAACCATGCAATCCGAAAATCCATGAAGTGTCAAGGTTTTTGGACTGCTCGTGGAGAATCGTCCGGCAAGGTTTTCAGGCGTGACGCTTCGTTATGCTAGCGAAATGGATTTTCACGTTTTTCTTCGGCGATGGTCGTCGATGGCCCGTGCCCCGTGATGACCTTCGTCACCCCGTCGAGGGCAAAAATCTTTTTTCGAATCGATTGCAAAATCGTCGGACTGTCGCCGCCCCACAAATCCGTACGTCCAATCGAACGCCGAAACAGGGTATCACCGGCGAAAAGCAGCGGGCCGCTTGGTGATTGGACCAAAAAGCACACGCTGCCGGGCGTATGTCCGGGAGTATGCAAGACGCCGACTTCGATGCCGCCGGCACTCACGGTCGTTCCGTCGATCAAATCGCCTTCGATTTCGCATTTTTGCGGCACCGGGATACCCACGAACGCCGCTTGAATGGGGAGCATATCGTAAAGCATTCGATCCGCTTCGTGAATGCTCGCCCGTGCGCCGGACCATTGCTGCAACGGAGCTGTCGCGCCCACGTGATCGATATGCGTGTGCGTGTGAATGATGGCCGTCACTTTGGCGCCCTTCTTCTCGATTGCCGTGCGAATACGCGGAAAGTCTCCGCCCGGGTCGATCACAATCGCCGCATTCGTCGCGGGATCGACCAAAATCGAACAATTGCAACCGAGGGGCCCTACGGCAAAGGTTTCGATGATCATACGTCGTGTGCAGGTTTCCAGGCGCGCGTCCCATCCAAGGTTCGTGGATGTGAACCCAACCTACCGCTATGTTTTTGTCGCGGCAACTTATTTTTGGCAGTTGTGGAAGTTTGTCCATTACGCAATAATTTTTTCCCCTCCCATGTTTGTCGTGGCGACGTCATTTGCATCGTTTGGGTGGAAATCTTAGAGGGTGTTCATCAGGAAATTGTTGCATTTCTTGCTGAAGGGGGCGATTCATGGGGCGTGATGAATCACGCCCCTATAAGACAAACCGTCAAGCCGCCGCAACCCCTGATGAACACCTTCTTGGACCGAATTCACCGGCATGGCCATTGGTCGCAATCGACCTCATGGTTATGCGCGGATGATGATTCAACGCGAAAGCCCAAACGTATCGAGCGGATTGTGCCCAATCTGCCGACGTTCGTCTTCTTCGCTTGGAAATCACGGAGTCGATGCAAAAGCAAGCAACGCGCTGACGATCTTCAGAACGGTCTGATCATCCTGGTTGGGTGCGTCAATACCGCCCGAGACTGCGGAGACTTCCTCGTTGTTGATCTCCAGGGAACCACCCGTATCGAGCATGTACGCAATGGCGTTTCGCATTTCAGTCGTCAAAAATGCTTGCGTGCGTGTAGGAGTGTCGGTCGAGATGTACACGAGTTTATCGAATTCGGCATCACCCGTTTGAAGTTCTTTTTTGAAAACCTTGACGAGGCTATCCCCCCAACTCTCTTTTCGGAAACTTGCTTGAAGCCGCGGCGAAACAGGCAAACGCATGTTGTAGCGCGTGACTTCCTGCCCCGACATTGCGCCGGCAGCGATCGCGCCACCCGTTTGGACGATTTTCTGCGTGACGACTCCCATGGAAGAAAGCGTCTGCGAGCTCATCGGCTTCGCCTGTTCTCCTCCTCCTAACGGGATGGAAATACCATGAACATTCACGTGTGCGTGCCCGCCGGACTGGCCAACCGTCACATCACCCACGTTGACACTCCAATCGATTCTCTTTTCCGTCACGCTGAGACTCCTTGGTTCGAACTTCGCCGAGTTTCGCGGAAACAAGTCGCCGACGCAAGGGGAATTTGACAATGATGGCTGAAGACGCCATCCGACTCGACCCGACGGTAAATCAAACCCCAAGTCGCTCCTTCAATTCCAAATACAACCGCTGCTCATCACGCAACAGGTGGCCCCGCTACCGACACATTCGCTCCACACGCTCGCGAGCTCGACCATCCATCGCGTTACCCGTCTACACGTTGAATCCGTCGAATGCGCGGTAATTTGCACGCAATCGATAACTTCGCCGCAATTCTCGAATGAATGTATCCAACATCATCGCACGCAATTCTCGATCGTCACGTATTCGGTCAACCAATCCGCACAGCCATTACAACCGAGAGGCCCTACGGCAAAGGTTTCGATAATCCTACGTCGTGTGCAGGTTTCCAGGCGCGCGTCCCATCCAAGGTTCGTGGATGTGAACCCAACCTACCGCCATATTTTTGTCGAAGCAACCCATTTTGCACCGATGGTGCCGGGGTTTGTCCATTGTGTAACAAGAACTTTCCCGTCCCACGTTTGTCGTGTAGAGTAAGATTTTATGGACCGGACCGACCTGGAAAGAAGTCAAACCGAAATCAACGGGCATAGCGTCATCGTCGAACCGGATCGGATCCTGCACTTCATCATTCGCGGCGACTTGCGGCTGGAAGAAAGCAAGTTCGTACAATCGCGGCTGTATGAGCTCAGCGACCGGTACGGTCGAATTGCATTTCTCATCGACGTGACGAAAATGGCCGGCTTTGACGCGGCGACCCGCCAGGCGTGGGTTCATGTTCCCAAACCGTTTTCACTCGATGTCGCTTGCCTGTACGGAGGTTCATTCACCATACGCACGCTGATCAAAACGGTGTATCGAGCCGCGGTGCTTTTGCACCCGAGCTTTTTTCAGTTTGCACTGGAGTTGCCGCGAACGGAAGAGGAAGCTCGCGCCATCATTGCGGCGTATCGGGCCAATGCGGCGGCACAATAACATCATCGCTTTTTCTTGCTGCTTTTCGAGCTTTGCTTGGCTTTCACCTCGTCCAAACGCTTGTCCACACGTTGCGTCAAAGGATGCGCCAACCCCAACGTCTTTCGCGCAACACGCGACGCTCGCTCCAGATAAACCGTTGCGGCCTCAACTTTACCGGGACTCCATGCTGCCTCGGTTTGTCTTGGCTCCTGGCCCCGCCGCGCTGCTTCTTGGCCGATGTCAAAGCCCGCAACGGTCATATCAATCGGATCATCATCGTCGTCCTCGTCGGACGTTTTGCCCCTTTTATTCGCGGATTTCGCTACTTTTCGCGCCATGGGCAAACCATTGAGGTCCACTTTCGGATCGGGGGATTTTTCTTGCAGCGCGAGGGCCGTCGTTCCCAAATTCAACAAAAATTCCACGACGATCGGATGATCCGGTCCACGCGAGGCGTCCGTGAGCTCGACCGCGATGGCGAAGTTTTGCGCCGCGTCGAGATACGCTCGTTCGTGGTATCGAATGACGCCCAAAGTATTGTAATATCGCGCAATATCAGGCGATTTACGCCGAATGCTCACCGGGTTTTTCCCGACCAGCAGATACGACATATCCTCCGCTTCGTCGTATTTGCCTTGGCGCGCGAGAACGGTGGCGAGCGCATCTTCGTCGCGTTCTACAGAATGATGATCAAGGCCGGCTCGTTGACGATCGTTTTCGAGGGCTTGACGAAAAAGAGCCTCCGCCTCGACGAGTTTGCCTTGCTCCAAGAGCGCCCAACCCAGATCATGCACAATCGTCACAGCCGGCGCACTTTCTGCACTTGCAATTTTTTCGACAATCGATAACGCCCGACGAAACTGAACCTCGGCGTCCGCAAATTGACCTCGAGACCATAATGCATTTCCCAGACCCGTGACCAAGGAGGCGGTCAGTAAATCACGCCCGCCCAACGCTTCCGCTCGATTCAATGCTTGCTGAAAACGCGCCTCGGCATCGGCGTATAGCCCCCGAGCATGAAATACAGCACCGAGTCGACCCAGCACCACGGCTTCCATTTCCGATTGGGTTCCGCGTACTTGCACCAGCGCCGCGTGATTGCTCTCCGCCGCGGCTTCCCAATCGCGACCATGCATTTGCGCCAAACCTCGCATCATGATGGGTGTTTCGTAATGATGACTCCCCTTGACGGCGCGTTCCATCGATAATCCGAAATACCAGGCGGCAAGCGGATACTCCTCTCGCGCGTGGAAATGCATACCGAGCGCATAATGCGCCAAACCGGTCCATTCCGTGAACGTGGGCAATTCCATACGCTCCGGATCATGCAGGAGTATTTGCCTTTCCGTGGGCAAACGCAGCGGCTTTTGGGATTTCTTTACCGTTACGCTTACACACGTGCCCGCAGGCGCTCGATGTTTCTCGACATTGTCTATACAGGACGAACTCCCCCACAAGATGAATGTCGCCGACGATGTTTTCACGAGGTCTCGTGCATTGTCCTCATCCCGAACAAAACAAGGTAATGAGACCACCTCCAGAGAATCCTCGAATATCCACACATCGAAGCGTTCGTTATGCTGCTGGAACTCCTCGCGCGTTTTCTTGTAGGCCTGATGGATTTGAGCCGCAATCGCCTCCGCAGAAGGCAAAGACTCGTGCGCGCGTTCTGAAAATTCCGTCACGAGCACGTGCGTCGCGTCGGGTCGATGAAAAAGAGCCCGCTCGTTATCGATTCGACAAGGTTCGTGCATTCGAACCGGGAGGCTCGAAGTCGATCGCTCAACGGGTTTCGATTCGGGTGATGTTTGAGGGACCGATTTGGGGGCTGAACAAGACATCAGCCCCAAAACAGCGACGCAACGAAGCCACCGATGCATGAAACAGGACGTTATCGCGGCTGCGAATACCGTGTCAAACGTTTTTTGTGCCGCCGGCTTCGACCATAATGCCGAAACGAATTCATCACGCCTCGAGCAGCGTGATTCCATATCGACGACGCACTTCATCGATCGGCTGGTCCATCACGGCCCAATGATCCCAATGGTCCGTCAAGTCGATGTTCATCGCCGCTCCGCGGGCAAACGCGCGCACGATGTCCGCCGCGGTCCCCGGGTTATGCTCGAAAAATCCCGTTTGCTCTTTCGCAAAAGGCGTCACCCGAATACCATGCTCGGCCATCATCAGCAAAAACACGATGACGCTGAACGGCTCTTTTTTGCGGTATCCGGCTTGAAAACCCAGCACGAGCCCTTCGCTGCGAAAATCCACATCGTAACCGCCCAAGATGTGCGACAAATCGTGCGTCAAAAGCGATTCGGGTGCGCCGTGCTTTTCTCCGGGGAAACGGAAATCGTTCTTCTTGTAAAACTTCCACAACTCTTTGCCCAGCGTTCCGTCGGGCCACGATTCCAAGGCGTGGTACTTGTCGGCAACCTCTTTGTTCTCCCATAAACCGGCGAAACTCGCGACGTTCTTCACGACGCCCAGAAAGCCCTGATCTTCGTACAATTGCGCCATGGCACTACCGGCCAAACCTTTGCGCGCCAAGTCGAATCGCAAAAGCACATATCGCTCCTGTTGAAACGTGCGCAGATTTTCGAGCACGCTCGGTGCCACATTCAAAGCCGCGGCGAAACGCTCCGTCGCTTGAATCTCCAATGGCTCGAGGTGCTCGCGCGCAAAGACGAGCGTGGACATGCCGCTCACAAGTTGCGTGCGTAATGCGGGATCCTCGACGATTTTCGCCAGTTCGTCCGGTTCGATGGTCGGCAAAGCATCGACATCGTAATCGGTATGCAGCAAATACTTTTGCACCGCCGTCATGGTTTCCCGGCGCGTATCGGTCAAAGGACCCGCGGCGGTCATCGTGGTTTTCATGGCGCGAAGGCCGGCTCGAGCTTGTTCGGGGGTGGGAATCAAAAACGTCATGGGTGGTTCCTCCTGGCAACGAGCAACATAGGGGCTCGCCGAAGGCCCGTCATTGTCCGCACGCGCCAACGATTTGTCCGAACACGTCACGAAGCCGAAGGAGCTCGTTGCCGGTACGTCGACGGCGTTTCCCCCGTCCAGCGTTTGAAAGCTCGCGTAAAGGCGCCGACTTCGACGAATCCCACGAGGAACGCGATCTCGGAAATGGTGCGTTGCGGATCGCGCAAGTGTTCCAATGCCAAGTCGCGACGCACGTCGTCCAGCACTTGTTGATACGTGGTGCTCTCCGCCTGCAATGCTCGCTGAAGCGTCCGACCGCTCATGCCCAGCGTTTTGGCCGCTTCGTCCATGGTGGGTGATTCGCCGGCGGTTTTACGCAACAAATACGCGATCAGGCGACTCTTGATATCGTCGCGTTTCGGCAATCGAGCCAGCAATTCATCCGCGTGCCGTTCGAGCAACGCGCCCAAGGCCGGATCACTGTTTTGCACCCGCAAATCGAGGTAATCCGCAGGAAACGTGACGCCGTTGTAAGGATGAAGGAATTCGAATGGCGCTCCGAAAATGCGCCGATGCGTTTCGAGGTCCTCCGGCGGCGCATGCTGAAAAAAGACGCGCCGCGGAGGAATGGTTTTACCCGACAAGGCTCGTCCACGAAGTACCCAAATCGCCACAACGAACTCCGCAAAGTGCCGCGGCGTTCGAGGTACCGAGCGTAAACGTTGCTGCATTCGTGTTTCGCCGTGTTCGGTGTGGACCTGAAATTCAGCGTCTTCATGCAAAAGGCGCTGATAACG
>CAYSYX010000015.1:0-10242 GCA_964435055.1 uncultured Polyangium sp.
CTTCCAATTTGATCGTGCCCGCGCCGTCGTGTTCGACGATTTGGAGTTTGCCCATACCATACCCCATCGGTCCGCGCGAATAATAATGCGCTTGGAGTTTGTACGGGTACGCCGTCGGTCGTCCTTCGATGGCAAAACATTCCGGGCCGTAGCCGGTGGTGACGTCGGCATAAAGCTCTCCGCCGGAGCGAAGATTGGGGCGGCTGTAAAATGCATGTCCGCCGCGTCCGTCACGAATGTGGAAATCGACGTCATTGGCATCCGTTTCCCAGACCAAGACAAACCGTAGCGACGCCTTTTTGGAAATCGAAACCCCGATCTCGGACAAACGTTTTTCAATTTCCGCACGCCGCTCCGGCCTGGCCTTGACGAACACCGCGGCGAGAATGCCCACGTCGTCGGCAAGAACGCGACGAACGCCCGCAAATCGACCGCTCGGATATCGCCGGACAAACGCTTCGACGATGGTGTTGAACGCCTCTTCCACGTACCCGCCTCGCGCGAGCGCATACGCGAACAGCCGTGCGCCCGAAGGATGATCGGGACGCGACGCATAAGCTTTGCGATACGTATCCACGACGAGCCAATGCGCCGCATCGCCGGGTTTGGCAAAGTGTTCCAATCTCGCACCGGCAAAGCGCCGCAAATCGGCGCGACCGGGAAACAAGTCAATGATCGAGCCATACGCTCGCGCGGCTTGATCGTTGTCACCTGAAGCTTCGAATGCTTGGCCCAAAGCCACGAGCGCCAAGGCATCACCGGGATCTTCGTCCCGATACTTCGACGCGAATGCCAACGCCTCGGCATTACGCTTTTTATCAATCATCGCCATGACTTCGCCAAACTTGCCCTCAAATGGCGCAACGCCCGAATCTTCCGGCTCGTCGTCGACCTCCACCGGCGTCGGACGCGGGCGCCATGGCCCTCGCGAAGGAGGATCCGGAATGGCGACACCGGCACTGGGTGAATCGAGGTCCAGATCTCTCATGATATGGCCTGATGGCCGCGACGGAGCGGCTTTGCCTGGAGCTCGCGGCGCCGCGGCGGTTGCAGGTGGTCGCGATACTCCTCCGGCTGCTCGTGGCTCGGGCGCCGGCGGAGCAGCTTCTTCTTTGAGCTCGTCGCGCGAAAGAGCGGCTTGCGCCGGCGGCGGAGGAGCATTCATTGCGGTTTCCGTGGTCGTGGTCGGCGCGGCGGTGGGAGCGGCGGCCGGTCTTGGTGCCGCACCCCCGGCCTGCCCGTCCATATCGGCTTTTTTATCCGCGCCGGATGCCACACTTCCTTTTTCTTTCGTCGCCGTTTGCGGAGCATCCGGCATCGGTCCCTCGGCAATGGCGATAGGTCCCCCGGTACGTTTTTGCAATTCAATGCCCGAAGGCCCGACGACGAGAATATCCGCCAATGCGCGGCGGTCGATACCGAATCGCGCGTAATCGGAATCCGTTTCGAGCACGAGCAGCGACGTGAAATCGGAGAGCACGCGAAATCGCGTCGACAAGGAAACGATTTCTTGGGCCAATTGCGCCCGCTGTTCGTCTTTGTCCGTCGCGTCGCGCATATCGGTGAGCTGTTCGATACGCGCCGCGACAATGGCCCGCTCGAGCAATGGCCGTTCGGCAAACTCCGTAACCACCGTGCGTTTGACTTTTCCGCTGGGCCCATCGATTTCAACCTCGAAAGGCGCGCCTTTGGGAAGTTCGGCAAACACCAACGCTTCGTCTCGCGGCTGAACACCATCGAGTTTTTCCGGCCAGACGAATTTTGCGCCGGGTACGCGCACGACGAGATTTGAAATCGTGGCTCGATTGAGCCGTTCGACGATTTCTTTGGTCGATGATTCCGCATCGAGAACGATGCCGTCTTGTGGCAATGTACCTTTGGTCAATCGGCGCAGGAGGTTTTCATCGCGAATGCCCCCGGCGACGATCGCGTCGATACGTTTGATGCCCGCTTCCCGCAAATCCTGCACTTCTTTGGCGATATCCACGCCTTCCACCGACCCGGCCGTCGGAATGCCGTCGGTAAAAAGCAATACGCGGGAAAACTTGCCGTTCTGCTTTTTCACGAACGTCGCGGCGCTCTCCAGGGCCAAACCCATATCCGAAGCGCCCAGGGCTTTGCGCTTCATGATGGCTTCGATTTCTTTCGCGCCAAAACCCGATTTCGGACCCACGTAAATCGGTTCGAGCTCTTGATCGAAACACGCGACGGCGAGCGGCATATCATTCGAAGCGTCCGACAAGGCGGCCAAGAGCTGCTGCAATTGTGCGGTTTGGGTCTTGATATCGAGCGCACGTGAAGCACTGGTATCGAGCAAAACGACCAAATCACGCACGGGTTCGGGTTTGTCTTCCGCAATGGGCGTCACCCGCGCCACGGCCAATTCTTCATGACGAAGCCCGACGGCAGGCTCCTTGTCGACGCCGACGGGCAAAACGAAATCGCGATCGGGCTTGAAATCGGCTTGTTTGGAGGAAAATGCCTTGCGCTTGCTCAAGGCTCGTCCATCGACCACACGCAAATCGAATTGTCGAATCGCCGGCAATCCACGCAAATGGACGCGATAAGGATCCTGCTTCGAAGACAATTTTTGCGAATACGACAGAATGATTTCCTTTTCCCCGGACGCGGGAATGGGAAACACTCGAGCTTGGAAACGATTGCCGGCTTGTTTTTCCAAAAGCGCCGGGTCGGCTCGACGATGCAAGAAGTCTTCATACGCCGCACGCGCCGCTTTTTGCTCGACCACTTCGCCTTCTTGCCATCCTTCGGCGTTACGCATGGCAAAACGACTGATCGTCGCTCCGGGCGGCAATACCACCTCGAAACGACCTTCAATGGTGCGGGAAGCGGGATTTTTGAACGTAAACCGTAATTCGGTAAATGCGAGAGGATCCTGGACGACACCGGCGACGGCGAGGGCATCGATTTGCAAACCGACACCATCGGGCGAAGTCAATGTCACCGGAGACGCATCGTTGCTCGCGGCAATGGCCAATTGCACGGGAGCCGGTTGTTCTTCCCACCGAACATCGACGATTGGAATGGGAGCCGTCGAGGAACCATTGTCGGGATTTTTCGCTTGCGGCTCGCCAAAGGACGCTGATTGCGGGCCTGAAACGATGGTTGGTCCCGGTCCGCAGCTGACGAGGGTTTGCGAAAGGGCGACAGAACAAAGGAGGGCAAAAACATTTCGAGGGCGCATGGATCCTTGAAGGGTACACCCGGGGTGACCGGGCTGAAAAGAGATTTTCGGCGACCGAGTTGCGTCTGACGAAGGTGACTGCGGAAAGTTTTGCTTCGGGCGAAGGATCGTGCGATAAAGGCGCCGTCATGAGCGAATCAAGTACTTCCTCCGAGAACAACGCCGAAACCAACGGGACTGAAAAGGCCCAACCCGATGTGGAAGAAGTCGAGGCGGGACCGGGCGAACCGCCGCCCGCCCCGAAATCGACAAAAGGCGCGGGAATCGAACCCGTCAATGTGACCTCCGTGCCCGCCAAATCATGGCCTCCCAAAACCGTGGGAGACCTCATGACGCGAAAACTCATTACGTTACGAGAGGACGAGCCGGTCGGACACCTCGAGTCGTGGATGGAGCGGCTGCGATTTCACCACCTGCCCGTCATTGATGCGCAAATGCGCCTCGTCGGACTCATTACGCGTACCGATCTGCTGCACGCGCTGGTCGATGGCGCGCACGGCGTGAAAGTCGATGAACACACGCCCGCGGGGCTCATCATGCGGCGATTGGTCGTGACGGCCAAACCCGATTATTCATTGACGGAAGCCGTCCGCGTCATGCTCAAAGAAAAACTGAGCTGCCTGCCGGTCGTCGTCGAAGACTCGACGCTCGTGGGTATCGTGACGAATACCGATTTCGTCAAGCTCGCCCTCGAAATGCTCGAAAAGTGATTTGTTCACAAACGAATCGACCCGCGTTCGAAACATCGTTTGGCGCGGGTCGAAGCGTTTCGAATACGTGTCAAGAACTCATTGGCGCGCCAACGCCGCAATGCGTTCGTTCCTGTGGTGACAGATGAGGCTCGATTTTTCCATTTTGGGACGCGCTGGACGCTTGGGTTTGACCCTCTTCTCCGTAGTTTGTCTCTCCGCCTGTTCTCCCGATCCACCCGTCAAGCTGCTCGACGCCGACCCAAATCGCTCGGGGGCCCTCGGCGAGCCCGGGGTTTTTGGAGCGTTTCTTCATGAACGAACGTTTCGAGTGCGCGTGGATGAAGCCGTCGATGCGGACGTCATTGTTCCCGGCCAAACCGCGACAGTTCCTCCGGACGCACCATTTCCACCGGTGATTTTCGTCCCCGGAGCATTGGTCGATGCCGAACGATATCGTTGGCTTGGGGCGCATATTGCCAGCCGGGGATTTACGGTTATCGCACCGCACGAGGAATTGTTCAGTCTTCTTGAATTGGGCAATATCTTCGATGTATTTCAAGCCGTTCGCGGAGCAGCGCAGGACCCGAGTGATCCATTGTGGAACGTCGTTCGTCCCGATGCACCGGCCTTGGTCGCGGGACACAGCCTCGGAGGCGTCTCGGCGGCGAAGGTATGGGCGTCCCAGCCAAACGATTTCTCACACCTTGTTTTTCTTTGCAGCACGACGGATTCCGCCGACGACTATTCGACGCGCCCGCTTCTGGGTAACGAGCGCATTTTGTCCCTCGTCGGCTCGGCCGATACACGCCTGTCTGAACAAAGTGCGCGGGATGGTTTGAAGACGTTTCGCCCACCGTTCACGTTCGCGGCTGTCGAAGGAATGATTCATAATCATGTCGTCGAGAATCCCACGGAATCCGAATTGGCCGACGATGGCACTCCCACCATCGATGAAGAAAAGGCGCGCTTTCTCACGATGTTTCTCGTCGACAGCATGCTCGCGGATTTTATCGGCCAAGACAATCCCCTTGAAAATCCCGCTGCTTGGCCCCAGGGACTCGTCCCGCTTGCTCGCTGAATGTCAGCGTTGAACGTCAATCGTGGAGTTTTCCAATGAAATGGACCAGCCTACCCGCAAGCCTCGGCATCGTGCTCGTTGGATTGACGATGGCGCCGGCGGCGGCTTTTGCCGGCACGCCTCAAGAGAGCGGCAGCGTGCAGATCGACGTGGCGACGGATCAACAAGTGCTCACGATTCGTCCGCCCAATGATCGATTGCCTTGGCTCGTGGGTGTGGGCGTTCGAGCGCCCGCGGGCGTTATTTCGGCGGATATCGGTCTTGGTGGTCATCTCGTAACCCGACCCGTTTTTGCTCTTTGGTCCGATATTCGATTCGGTCCGCGCATCGGCTTGCGAGATGACTTCACGCCCGGAATGGGCATGCGGGCGTCGCTCTTGCCGGGGTGGCGAAAAGGGTTTTTCCGAGTTTACATCGGACCGGAGCTCGATATGGGTTTCATGAGCGCCCGGGACCTCGAATACCGCGTCAGTCCGCTCATGACGCTGCGTTTTGGAGCGGCGATCGGCCCGGTGGATGCGTGGTTATCGGGCGACGCCGGATATTCGTTTGGCGGATACGACGCGGGCAGCATTCGTTATGATGCTTCGCTGGTGTTGACGTATCGATTTGGGAAACATCCCAAGTAGGCGCGCCATTGCACCAAGCCCATCGACCCGCGACCCAAAACGGGTTTGGCGCGGGTCGAGTGTCGAGCGCTTGTTTTTCAGGACGCTTTGACCGGAATCTGCCGCGGCTTCTGCGCCGATACTTTCGGCAGGTGAATCTTCAATACGCCGTGAGCGACCTCCGCGTGAATGGCGTCCGCCTGAATGCTTTGCGGCACCGTAAACGTCCGCTGAAAGTCCGCGAATCGATATTCCGCTGCGAGCATTGCGCCTTCCGGCCCTGTTGCACGCCGGCCGGAGAGCGTCAATTCTCCGCGCTCGAATCGAATCACGATATCGTCCGGACGAACCCCGGGCATATCGGCGACGAGGAGGACTTCTTCTTTGTTTTCATAGACGTCAACGGCGGGAGCGGCCGTGCGGCGGCCTTCTCGAGCAATCGGTTCACGCTTTTTGGCTTGGGTGGTTTCGGTGTTCATGGCTGATTCTCCCTATCCTGGTGGTCTTGGTAAAGTTTGGCTCACGAAACCGTTTTCACGGCAATTTGTCGAGGTTGCGCTTCAGCAACTTTGGGAAGCGTCAACGTGAGGACCCCATCGGCCACGGTCGCGGTCGCTTTGTCCGCGTCGATTTTGCACGGCAATGCCAAGCTGCGGGCAAACTTCACCGGCGCGCGTTCGCGGCGATGCACGGCATAACCTTCAGGCGCATCCAATTTGCGTTCACCCGAGAGCGAAAGCACGTCCTGCGCGATTTCAATTTTGATGTCCGAATCCTTGAGTCCCGGAACTTCGGCATAAAGCACGAGCGCGGAACCGGTGTCGTAGACGGCGAGGCGAGGCCAAGTGGCCACGGTGCGCGGAGCTCCGAAATCGAATGCATCGAAAAATCCGCGAGCGGCGCCTTGATTTCCACGGCCTTCGTAATCGTCGAAGACTCGTTCCATTCGTCGACGAAGTTCGTCCATGGCCGCAAACGTTCCGTTCACATCATTGATTCGCGTCATCATGATTGCCTCCACAGTTCCTTTTGACAAACGCCTGCCCCGAAAGCCTCGATGGGCCTTTGATCGCCGCGACGATGCGGAGGAATGCCCCCTCCGGCTCCAATCGTCGGAAGCTTTCGGTCATAAACGACCTGGAGCGCTGGAGTCAGGTGGTCCGAGCGTCTCCGGTGTTGTCCGGCAGCGCGGCCAATCTTTGCACGGATGGTCGACTGTCAAGAGCGCCGAAACAAAACCTCCGCGCGAGCGACTCGTCCCTCCCAAGCAAACAAACGTTGACAAGTTATCCAAACATTGTACAAAGCGTGGACAGACTTGTCCATCACGTTACGGGATGGAGACGATGGAGGAGAAGATGGGTTCCAGCGGAAAAACGACGAAATTCCTTGCGGCTGCCGCGTTGGCGACGACGCTCATCCCAGGTTCGGCCGACGCGCTGCTCAAAGAGGGCGAAACGGCTCCCAACGCCAAAGTTGAAGACGCTGATGGCAAAGTGCTGCAAATGCAGTCGCTCAAGGGCAAACCGATCCTCATCGTGTACGAAGACCGCGACTCGTCGAAACAAAATCAGTCGCTCAAGGATGACCTCGCCAAACTGGCCACGGGCGACAAGTACAAGACGCAGATCGCGCTCACGGCCATCGCCGATGTGAGTTCTTACGATTGGTGGCCCGCAAAAGGGTTCGTCAAGGACGCGATTCGGGAAGAATCCAAGAAGCAGAAGACCACCATCTACTGCGATTGGAACGGCGGATTTCGCAAGGCTTACGGCATCAAAAAGGGCGTGAGCAACGTGCTTTTGGTGGGTCGAGATGGGACCGTGCTCTTCGCCGCCGAAGGCGCGATGAACGCGGACGCTCGAAAACGCCTCGTCAGCTTGCTCGGCCAACAAGTCGGCGGCTGATTGTTCATCCAGACAAACGAGCCGCCGTTCGGGACATCATTCCTTGCGCGCGGCTCGTTTCCGTTTGTGCGCAAGAACCGCTTTTTCGATGGCTTGTCGCGCACCCACGATATCGCGCCCGAGGCACAACCCACCTCGGTCTTCGATCCACTGACGCATCGATTCGGCCGCTTCGCCACCCACGACCCACGGCGTCGAATGACACGCGTCCGCGTACGCATCCACGAGCTCACGCGCCCGCGGCGGAGGCACGAGCATCGTGGCACTCAAGCCGACCAAATCGGGCGACAGCGAATCCACGACCCGCGCGACGGCAGCCGGCGGAGTGTTCGCCCCGAGCATCAACGTGCGATAGCCCCAAGACGCAAAACGCAGGCCCGCTCCGTACAAACCAAGCACGTGATCTTCGTCCGCGAAACAAGCCAAAACGATGCGCCTGGCCGCATCCGCGGGCTGCGCCAATCGCAGAAGATGCACGAGCGTCGAGCCGAGAACGTTCGACGCCAAATGTTCCTGAGCAACCGTCACCGCGCCCGCGTGCCACAAATCGCCGATCTGAATCAGCGCCGGACCAATCGTACGATCGTAAATGACCACGGCCGGCCCAAGCGTCAGCGTCTTGGAAACTTCCTCTTCGAGGCCATCCGGATCGAAACGTTTGACAGCATCGATGATGCGTTCCGTCGCCACGACGTAAGGGTCTTTCTCGACAATCCCCCCTGCGCCCCCGACGATACCCGCGTCTGTCGTTCCAACCACCGGATCGCCCAGCAGCGCTTTCGCCGCCTCCGCCGGCGCCGTGCCCGCCTTGACGAGGTCCCGCATCCTCGAGATCAACGCGACATCTTCATCGCTGTACAAACGATACGCCGATGCCGTTCGTGAAGGCGCGGGAACACCATATCGACGCTCCCACGCTCGCAGCGTCGCCGACGCAACGCCCGTCAATTCACTCACTGTTCGAATGCGATAGAGGTTCAATGGACACTCACCATCCGGTTCACACCACAGACACATGCCTGTGTGAAAACCTTGTTCAAAGATAAGACAGACCCTATACTAACGCCATGCAAGGTTCAACCCCCAAACCTCATGCGGTCGTCATCGGTAGTGGCTTCGGTGGCTTGGCTGCCGCAATTCGCCTTGGATCTCGCGGGTATAGCGTCACCGTGCTCGAAAAGCTCGACGCCCCCGGAGGCCGCGCGTACGTGCACAAACTCGATGGCTTTACATTCGATGCGGGACCGACAGTCGTCACCGCACCGATGCTACTCGAAGAACTTTGGACACTGGCCGGAAAACGCATGAGCGACGACATCGACATGCGTCCCGTCACTCCGTTTTACCGCATCCGTTTTCACGACGGGACCTTGTTCGACTACACGGGCGATGAAAACGCCATGCGTCGCGAAATCGAGCGTTTGTCGCCTCGAGATGTCGCGGGGTACGAAGAGTTCATCCGGACAAGCGAGCGGATTTTCAAAGTCGGCTTCGAACAGCTCGCGCATGCGCCGTTCGGTTCGTTCTTGGACATGATGAAAATCGTGCCCGACATGATGAAGCTCGAAAGTTACCGCTCCGTGTATGGGCTCGTGGCGAAGCACGTGCAGGACGAACGTTTGCGCCAAGTGATGAGTTTTCATCCGCTGCTCGTCGGGGGAAATCCGTTTTCGACGACGTCGATCTACACGTTGATTGCGTTTCTCGAGCGCAAGTGGGGCGTGCATTTTCCGATGGGCGGCACGGGGGCGCTCGTCAAAGGCCTGGTCAAACTCATTGAAGGACAAGGCAATACGGTGCGTTGTAACGCCGAAGTGGAGCAGATTCTGCTGCGTGGTCGAAAAGCCAAAGGCGTGCGGCTCAAGGGCGGCGAGATCATTCACGCGGACATCGTCGTATCCAATTGCGATTCGGCGTGGACGTATCGGCACTTGGTCGATCCGATCGTTCGCCATCGATGGACCAACACGCGCCTGGAAAAACAACGTTATTCCATGGGACTTTTCGTGTGGTATTTCGGGACGAACCGCACGTATCCCGACGTCGCTCATCACACGATTTTGCTCGGACCGCGTTACAAAGGGTTGCTCGAGGATATTTTCACGAGGCACGTGCTCGCCGATGATTTCAGCTTGTACTTGCATCGACCGACGGCGACGGATCCGGCTTTGGCGCCCGAGGGTTGCGAAGCGTTTTACGTGCTTTCGCCCGTGCCAAACCTGGAAGGAACGACCGATTGGACCAAAGAGGCCGAGCCTTATCGCAAGCGTGTCGAGCAATACTTGGCATCGACGCTTTTGCCGGGTCTCGATAAATCCCTCGTCGTTTCGCGCGTGACGCATCCGCTCGAGTTCCAGGACAGACTGCTTTCGTATCGCGGAGCCGCATTCGGAATGGAGCCGGTGTTGACGCAGAGCGCGTATTTCCGGCCGCACAACAAGAGCGAAGACGTGGATGGTTTGTACATCGTCGGCGCGGGAACTCATCCGGGCGCAGGTTTGCCCGGGGTTTTGTCGTCGGCTCGAGTGCTCGACAGCGTGGTGCCCAATGCAAATGAGTTACGTTGACGTGGCCGAGACAAACGTTTCCCTCGAACGGACATCGTTTGCTTCGGCGGCGGACATGGCGGCGTGTAAAAAGCTTTTGCGGGAAGGTTCCAAAAGTTTTTATGCGGCGTCGTTGCTTTTGCCGAAGCGCGTTCGAGAACCCACGGTGCCGGTATATGCGTTTTGCCGCATTGCCGATTATTTAT
>CAYSYX010000015.1:10262-55580 GCA_964435055.1 uncultured Polyangium sp.
CCTCGAGCGGTGGAATCGCTGCATCGGCGTCTCGATGCGGCGTACATGGGAGCGCCGCACGATTGCCCTGTTGATCGGGCATTTGCGGATGTTGCGGATCGACATCGTTTGCCCAAGGCGGTGATGGAGGCGCTTCTGGAAGGGTTTGCCTGGGATGCCGAGGGCAAACGGTACGCGACGATCGAGGAATTGCACGGGTACTGTGCGCGCGTGGCGTCGACGGTGGGTGTGGTGATGAGTTTGCTCATGGGCACGCGCGATCCGGTGGCGCTCGCGCGGGCATGCGACCTCGGCGTGGCCATGCAATTGACGAACATCGCGCGGGACGTGGGCGAAGACGCGCGGAACGGTCGAGTTTATTTGCCGCTGCAATGGCTCGAGGAAGCGCACGTGGATGTGGATCGGTTGTTGGCGCGTCCGGTTTTTTCGGACAACCTTGGCCGCGTGGTGCAGCGGCTGCTCGAACATGCGGACACGCTGTACCACCGTTCGCATGCGGGCATTCCGATGTTGCCCGGGGATTGCCGATCGTCGATTCACGCCGCGAGCTTGATTTATTCGGAGATCGGGAGGTACGTCGAACGCAACCATTACGACTCGGTGTCGCAACGGGCTTACGTGCCCCTTTCGCGAAAATTACGTTTGCTGTTGCGAGCGTTATGGTCGCCGACGCCCAAGCAATTACCGAGTCGAGAAATATCCACGGCGCCGCCCCTGGAAAACGTGCGATTTTTGGTGGACGCGTGTGGAGCGTAAAAGCGTAAAGACGAGGACGTCATGATTCGAGCGCGGCGAGTGAACTGGTTCAATGCGTGGTTTTCGGGACATGCGCGATCGCGTATACGGACCACGTTTGGCGAGGTACGAGTGCATGGGCTCGAACGGGCGCAGGCTCATGCGCGGGAAGCGCCGCTGATTGTCGTGTCAAACCATACGTCCTGGTGGGATCCGCTGGTGGCGCTGCACGTGTCGACGCATTTATTGGAAAAAGCCGGGCACGCGATGATGGACGCGAAGAACCTGCGACGATTGCCGTTTTTTGGCTTGGTCGGCGGGTTCGGCGTGGAACTGGGCAATGCGAAAGACGGCGTGGCGGTGATCGAATACGCGGCGAAACTGCTGGAAGTACCGAATAACTTGGTGTGGATTTTCCCGCAAGGGGCCGAGCGACCGATTCACGAGAGGCCGCTTGGATTTCGGCGCGGTTCGGGAGAAATTGCGCGGCTGGCTCCGCAGGCGCGCGTATTGCCGCTCGGGCTTTGGTACGAGTTTGGCGGGGTGGAAAAGCCGACGTTGTGGCTGTCGTTTGGAGACGTGGTGAAAACGACGGACGATGCGGCGGAGAATCGAGCGGCGCAGGAAGAAGCGGTGACGGCGGAGCTCGTGCGTATTGAAGGAGCGATGGGCCGGACAAACGCGGGGGAATTCGTGGCGAATTGGAAGACGCCGCGGAATTACGTGGGCGTAGCGATGGAGCGGATGCTGGCGGGCATGACGAAGTGGTGGGTGGGGGCGTAAGTTAAGGCTTCAATAACTCGCGAGTAAGCTCCGACCAGGCATTGAAGCGTGTTGACACGCTGCTGGCCTCGATGAGGCGCAAAAAGTAGTTCACCTCGATAAACGGTACGCCAAACGTGGCGTATACGCTGCGCACAAGCCCGAGTACGTCGTCTTTGGTTGCCAACACGTGAACATCCCGGCGTTGAAGCGCTTGTTCCGCGAATTGCATGAACTTGAAAGTCAACGTGCTATCCGACTCGATGGCCCCCTTAATCCCGAGCGCCTCGAGTTTGGCGCGTTTGTCGCATAAACGAGCGTGGACACCGCGCATGAATGTTTCGGCCTTGAGATCCGTTTGAATTCGAGCCTTGATCTTGTCCAATTCCAGGTGAACGACGTTTTGGACTGCTTGTACACCGGGATCGATGGCGCGTTGGGTTTCCATTCGAATGCAATCAACCAAGAGTTGGCTGAGTTTGTCGGGCTCCGCAAGCACGGTTGATTCGAGCGTATACGATGGCCAGATGAAAACGGGTCGTCCAAGCTCTTTGGTGAGCCCGCTGCTTACTTTCAATCGCTGTTCCTCCGTAAAATCGTCGGAATCGCAGACGAGAACGGCTTTGTCCCAAAGGGTCTTCGCATTGCGAATCAAAGTAAAAATTTGCTTGTAAGGTTTGATCTGCCCCAGCATGTTGCTGATACCGCGAAATGACCAATACATCGCGGGGAAAGTTTTGGCAGGAATGAATTGCTTCTCGACGATGGCTTGAATATGCGGTGCATCATCTTCGCCTTCCACAAGAACGAGTTTGTCTGCTTCGAGTGCATTGAGAAAATCCAGAGCGGATTCATTTCCCAGTGCCGTGAGCACCTTGGCATGACGACTTGGCAAGAGGCCTTCTTTGACGCGACTCGAGGCGGACGACCGATCAATGGAGCGGTATTCGCCGGATCGCCCTGGATCCAAATGAAAAATATGGCGTGCCAACGACGCGCGCAGGAGACTTTCGTTGTGCGTGCTGATGAACATTTGACAATTTTGCGTTTGTTCGCGCAGCGTCGTCAGAAGTCGCCGCTGTATATCGCGGTGGATATGGGAATCCGGTTCGTCGAGCAACACGAGATTCAGGTCTTTAGCGGCCCCGGAAAACCCTGGGGAAGCCTCTTGCACCCCCAATAAGATCTCAATGATTTGCAGGGTTCCACTGCCCAACAATGAAATATCTTTGGGCGCGTCCTTTGGACCGACCTGTACTTGGACCACCAATTCGACATCTTGCGTCTCGTCCCCCTCGAAATGAAAGACAAGGGGATATTTGCCATCATTCAAGACGCGCGACACGCGTTCGATGAATTCCGCATATCGAGGCGGATTCTTTTTCATTTGGTAGAGTCGATTCCGAAGAACCTGAATCGACTCCCGAGCCGTTTGGCGCGTGCGAATCTTGGGTAATGTTTCGAAATCTTCCGATGCATGCAAGAAGGCGACTGGAGAGGCAAATATTACACGAATCGGGTCGGGCCAAGCGGTGAACAGCGCATTGAATCTTCCATAATCGAAATTTTTGTAATCTTTGAGCACGACGTCATAGTTTCCGCCGCGTGCGCGGGAAATTTCAAAGGGAATGGACAAATTCGTACCGTCATCGGCAACGAGTTCCGCAGCGAGTAAAATCGTTTTACTCTCGTCAAGTTCGTGAAAAATATCAGCAAATCGGGGACAACGCACGGATGTCAACCCATCTCGGTCAATGTAATTGTGCTCGTTTCCGAACCACCATCCACCTTTGGCTAATCCCTTCGGCGCACTACCCTTTGCAGTAGAACGCACCAATGTTCGAAAACACTCGGCCCATAGTGCAATCGATTCGAGAACGGTCGTTTTGCCGCTGTTGTTGATACCCGTGAAAATATTGACATCGGCGTTGAAGTGAATCTCGACGCTCGAAAGATTCTTGAAGTTCTCCACCCGGATGCGCTGCAGCTTCATCGTTGAATCCCCATATACACTCAAGCCTAGAGCCATGCCAAACCCGTGTCAATCTTTTGTTGTACACGACTCATTCCTTGAACCATTTGCCGCTCCTTTCACCTATCGATTCACATAAATCGCCGCGCCGAGCGCCACCGTGGCCGCGACGCGGATTCGTTCGCGCGTCTCGGCGCCTTCGCGGCCGTCGAGCAACCCGCCCAGCGTCGAAAGTCCCCACAAAACGGCGAGCGCACCAAGAACCAAAATCCACGCCGGGTGATTGTCTCGTAACCACAACAAATACACGCCAAACCCCAGCGTCGCCATGAATGCGCACAAGGTGTACACCTTGATGCCCGTGGAAATCGCCGCATCGGATCGCGGCGGCGCATGTTTCGGAAAAACCATTCCTTCGGGTGCCCAGCCGGGATGTCGAACAAATGCACGGACCTTATCGCCGAAGGTTTTCGCATTTCGCGCGACCGTCAAAATATCCTGGAAAAAAATCCATTGCGACCGAGCGCCATCATGCGTTTGATAACCGAATGTCGTGCCGAGCTGCGGAGGATCGGCCGGATCGACTTCCACGTGCGTACCGAACATGCGATCCCACACGGTGAACATCGCACCGAAATTATGATTCATGTACCGCGGGTTTTTCGCGTGATGCACGATGTGCGTCGCGGGCGTGACCAAAAACCAAAACCCCGGACGATGAAAGATCTGCGAATGCACCGTCAGCGCGTAAAACGAAATGATCGAAATGGCGACGAAGAAGTGAAAAGGCGGTATGCCGAGCATCGGGACGGGAATGTAGAAGATGAACGAATAGCCATCGGAAAACCATGGATGACGTGTCGCCACGGAAATATTGAATCGTTCGGTCTGATGATGAACGCTGTGAATGGCCCAAAACGCCGCGACATGATGCCCCGCGCGGTGGTACCAATAATAACAAAAATCACCCAAGGCAAAGGCCAAAATCCAGGGAATGAGCGAATCTTTCGGCCAGTAAACGACGGCCATCCGGGTATACGCAAAATCGTACATCGCGAGAAGAATCGGCCCGAGAAACAGACCGACGATGACCTCCCCAAGACCGGCACTGAAATTGCCGATCGTATCGGCGAAGCCATACACTTCGCGTTTTTGCCGACGCGCCACCAGAATTTCAATGCCGATAACCGCAAAGTAAAAGGGAATTCCAAGCGCGTAATAACCGTTCGTATCCAGCTGACTCATGAAGCCAGATTACGCGATGTGAACGGCGACGTAAAGATGAGATCTTCGTCGAAGCGGACGCTCGATTGGCGCCCCCGAACAATGCCGGCCCACGAGCCCGCGTCACCCCTTCGTGCGCCTCTGCATATCCCGCGCGTGAAGCTGCACGAAATATTCATAAACCGCCTTCATGGCACAATAGGTTCGTCCTTCCGAACCTTCCAACAAACCGCCGCGTCCGACCAGATAATACGCGCCCATCGCCACGGGAAACCCCGGCACTTGCCGCAATTGCGCTCGAATCCAATGAAGATTCGTCGGCTGCATGGGTCCGTCCCGTAAAACCTGATCCCGCCGCGCCTCGAGCTCGGCATAACGATTGTGCCGCGTCAGCCACGAACCGATCCCTTTCTTGTCTTCATCATGCAATGGTTCGTCGAGACGTACGTACGTCGTCCCGCCATCGAAGACTTCGCCATGGCCGTCTTTTTTGAACCAAACGGACCCGATTCGAACGACGCGATCGATATACGCCGGAAACCTGGACGCGGACGGTACCCAGCGTCCCCAAAAGTGAAAACGACGGCAGATCTGCACGCCGTCGATTTCGGGACGTTTTTCCAGCAAAGCCGCAAGGGCATTGGCAAACGGAGGCATCACGACTTCGTCCGCATCGAGAATCAAGGCATGGGTGCCTTTGAGGTCACCTTCGCGTAGGGCCGCGTTGCGTTGACTGGCCATGTCGTCGAATTTCCGGACAAACACCCGCGCCCCCGCAGCTTTCGCCAGCTCGACCGTGCGGTCACGGCTGCCCGAATCGATGACCAGGATGTCGTCCGTGAGGAGACGCGCGCCTTGTACGCAAGCGGAAATGTTGGCTTCTTCGTCGAAGGTCGTGATGACGATGGATAGGCTCATGGACGTCGTCGCACCTTACCACACGAATCGCTCGGGCGCGAAGATGTCGGCGAAGGTTTTTCCCGGTACGCGTTGCTTGCCGGGCGTTGCTTACCGGGCGTTGCTTGCCGGGCGTTGCCCGGACCCACTCGGGGCTCCGCGCCCCGAGACCCGCGCCAGGACCTGTCCTGGACCTGGCATTGGTTTGTCCACGATGTGGCCAAACCAAACGGGAAAGGGTTTGGAGGACTGGCGTTGGTGTGGTACATGGAACGCGATGAGTATCAGCCGGCGCCTCGAGGAGTTATTTGCCAAGTTGGATGGATTTTTTGACCAGGCCAAACTGATTTACGGTGACGCCCTCACCTGCCACGCCGGATGCGATGATTGTTGTAAACGACGATTTTCCGTCACGTTGATCGAAGCGATCGCCCTCGCCGACGCGATTGAACAATTGCCGATCGAATTGCGTCGCGAGATTCGAGACCGGGCTTTGCGCGATGACACGGCTTGCCCGTTGCTCGGGACAAACGGCCGATGCGCCGCGTATGAGGCTCGTCCGACGATATGCCGAACACACGGGTTGCCGATTCGATTTCCGGCGGAAAACAAGCGTTCTTTGCCGATGATCGATGCTTGTCCCAAGAATTTTACCGGAATGAATTTACAGGATGTCGACCCCAAAGGCGTGCTCGATCAAGCCACGGCGTCGACCATCCTTGCGGCATTGGATGCCGCGTATGCGGATATGGCTGGAACCGAGCGCGGGCAACGTGTGGAAATCGTCGATTTGTGCCGTGAAGTGTGCCCGGACGAACCTATCGCCGACGAGACGGGTGGGGCGTAATCAAGACGCGATTTCTCAAGGCGCGTTTTCGGCTCCGGGCGTGGGTGTGCAGGGTTGAAAGTTGCCGGTGCCGTCGGGCAATCGGCAATAACTTTGCGTGTCGGGCGTCGCGGCCATCGGATACGTCGCGACGTCGACCACTTCATCCGTCGGCGAAAGCAAATAAATTCGATCGCCATTGGCGCTGCTGATGCCCCATGACGCCTGATAACAAACAGACGGTCCGCCGGACATGAGGCACGTCGTTTGCGGGCCCGAGGCGGGAGTTTTCAAGTTCGCCACGACGATCACGTAAGCACCGGGCGCCAATTTGGTTCCGGCGGGAAATCGAAATGCATTCGTGAGTTCCGGCGTCCCGTCGGTTGCTTTATCCGTCAATCCAACGCCTGACAAATCCGCTTCGATCGTGTCTTCATTGGAAATTTCAACCCAATCTTCCGTCACGGCGTGCATCTCGTTGATGACGATTTTCACCGGCACCCAAGGAGTCTGTCCGGATGAACTCCCCGACGATGTGGTCGTTTCGCTGGTCCCGTCGGAACATCCGGGGGCCGATGCCATAACCAACATTCCCACGAAGAGCGTACTTCCAAGCCATTGCAATCGCTTCATGATGCTTCCTCCACGACGAGATGCGTCGTCGTCATGCGCCGCGAGCATACTGTGAGCTCGAGCCATTTGCACTGCGGCCACCTTCGCTCGACGTCGTTCAACCCTTCGCCTGTTCGGCACGAATTCTGCAACATGCGGAATCGAACTCCAACTCCTTCAGGAATGCCATGACTTCGTTACGCGCCCTTTCGCTGATGTTGGTCCCTTTCCTTGCCGGCTGTTCGGGCGCTCCTCCGGAATCGGTCGAGCATAGTCCCGGCTTTTTTGCGCAGTTCCGGACCATGGTCGATGAAACCATGGCGTCGGGCACATCGGACACGAAAGTCGCGGGGTTTGACTTCGAATTCGAGCGGCGCATTGATCAGGGTCCAGGCGCGGATGAAGTGCACGCAGTGGGTGCGCGATGGGACAAAGTGCGCGCGTTCCTCGATATCGGCGTCTTGTCGTCGGACGTGATGGCCGGTGTAAACGATTCGTCACAGCGACGTGTGGACATCTTTGCCGATGCTTCCGATTACGTGCTTCGAAGCGACTACGAAGCGGTTTCCGCGTTCAATCGCGAAGTCCCCAATGAAAAGATGGTTCGACCGACGGAGAACATCGTTTGGGAATCGCTGCACCTGGTATTGACGGAATCGGGACACGCCGAACGCAAGGTGGTCGTGGGCAAAGGCGAATCCGTCGCCGGATATTGGACACATACGGCCGACATGGAGCGTTCGTTTTGGGCTCCGGCGCGTGACGAGGAAATCTGGGTTCCGGGACAATGCCGCGACAATTTCGTTCGCACCGATTGCACGTCCTATTGGGTGGACGAAACCTGTTCGGACGTGACCATACCCGATGGATATTGGGAAAGCACCTGTTCCAAGTATGACGGCGAAGGTAATTGCACGGAATGGACGGACACGTATGTCGACACGAGTTACACCGAAACGCAATGCACGGCCGCGCATTACGAAGACGCCTGCACCGACATTTACGAAACCGTGTGCGATCCTGACAAATGGAACATCGAGCACATCACCTCGCACGAAGTAAAAACCACGATTCCCGGTGAATTGGCCTGGGTCGAACCGCATACGGCGGCGGAAGCCGGCGAACGCGTGGAAGCGGTGACGGGCACCGAAGCGGCGATTTTGGCGCTCGGTATCGAATACGTCATTTCTTTCGGCCCCGATTACGTTCAAGGTACGTGCGCTTCGGCGCTGCAAGCGGCACGCGCGGATTTCGATACGCAAACGCCCGAAGATTCCATCCGTACGTCGCGACAAGCCATTTTGAATTGTTTGGCGGTGCGCTGATCACCCCTCGCTTTGCGCCCACATTGTTCCCGACAAACCATTCGCGACGGTCCGACCGCGGCCCGCTTCCTCGTTGGTTCATTGCCGTTTCGCCGTTGTATGCGCATGTAAGACATGCTCATACTCGCGCGCACCTCATAACACACGAAAAATATTTCTGCTGAATTTTTGGCCCATCGGGAACGGCTATGGCAATGGGCGAATTGTGAGTGCTGCTCTCGCCCATTCCTCCACTGCGACAACCGCGTCCACGTTGACGGCTGCCACGCCGTCGTCGGAAATTCCGTCGTCTCGTAAAAAGCCGAAAGCGAGCCGGCGATTGCCTTGTCGCTTGGGGCCGTACATGCTTTTCGAGCGTATTGGGTACGGCGGGATGGCCAATATTTATTTGGCGCGAAAGCGGACGGATCCGGCCGCGGGCAAACTGTATGTCCTCAAAGAGATTCTGCCGGATTTGGCGGGGCATACGCAGGCCGTGGAGATGCTCGTCGAGGAAGCGCGGATTTCGATGCGTTTCGAGCATCCGAATGTGGTGCGGGTCGAGGATTTGGGCCGGGACGGCGACGATTACCACATCGCAATGGAATACGTCGAAGGGCTCGACATGCGTGAGCTTTTGCGTCGAGCGGCGCAGCAGCGTGTGCCGATTCCGATATCGCATTCATTGTACATGATCACGAATGTATTGCGAGGTCTCGATCATGCGCATCGGCGGCGCGACGAACAGGGCAATTTCATGCACATCGTGCATCGCGACGTTTCGCCGGCGAACGTACTGCTGAGTTTTCAAGGCGATGTGAAGGTATGTGATTTCGGAATTGCCCGCACGGGTTCGGCGATGCGCGTGGACGACGCATATCAAGGCAAAGCGGGGTACATGAGTCCCGAGCAGGCGCACGGCGAAATGCTCGATGCGCGGTCGGATGTGTATGCGGTGGGCATCATGTTATGGGAGCTTTGCGCCGGAAAAAGGCTATACAAGGCCAAACCGGAAGAATCCTTGATCGAAGTTGCGCGCCGGGCGGTCGTTCCGCCGTTGCCGAGTCGTGGTTGTGCGGCGGAGGATCAGCTGCACGCGATCATCTTCAAAGCGCTCGCGAAAAACCGTGATGATCGTTATGCGTCGGCGCGAGCCATGCTGCGGGATCTGGAACGTTACGCGTACCATGCCAAACTCATGACGACGCCCGTCGAATTCGGCATGTTTTTGCATGACCATTTCGCGTCGGATTTCTTGCCCACGCGTCGGCGCAACAAGCGCATCGTCGAAGCGGTGGAGACCGGCCCGTTGGCGATGCTCACGCCCATTGCGTCGCCCATTCGTCGTTATGGAATGGCTTTATCGGCATCCGATGTGAATTCGCCCGATTCGAATGCGGCGCCACCTTCCAGCAAGGTCCCCGCCAGCGGAGTTCGGCGTAAACGTAAGCCGGATTCGGCATTAAAAGCCAAGCGTGAAACATCCGAAGGCGGCGTGCTTGGACAGGTGATGCTCTTTGCCGCGGCCTTGCTCATGGGGCTCGTTTTATTCGTCGTGAACGGTCCTACGTTTTAATCACCTGATCGACACGCTCGGGCAACGAGAAGCCACGGCTGTTGAAGGCGTTTGGCGAAATTCGATCGCGAAATGTTTTACCTGGTTTGCACCCGTGATAGTGTAGCGCCCGCTGTTTTTCCAAGCAGGGAGGCGTCATGATTCGGATTCTCGGGCCCGCGCTCGTTCTCAAACAATTTTCAACCGACCAATACTCGGGACGCGTGTATGTCGTCGGACGACAACCGGGCTTCATGGGTTGGCTGCTTTCAGCGATCGGCGTCGATGCCAACACCGAGCTCACGGTGACGCCGGCCGAGGTCACATTTCGGCAAGCAAGCCTTTTCGGCGAGACCGTAACCGTTTGTCCCGTATCGCGGGTCGCGTGTGCGTCGGCCGGTTATGCCAAACCCATCGAATACCTCATCATTGCGGGTTTGACGGCGGTCACGGTCATCATTCCCATCGTGATGATCGTCCTTTTCTTCCTCGAAAAGCGCATGTTTATCATGGTTGAAACGACGGGCGGAGGTTCGTTCGCCATTGCGTTCAAGCGCAGCCTCATCGAAGGCGTCGAAGTCAATCAAGAGAAGGCCAAAGAGGTCCTGCAGATTCTCCACCGTAACGTGATGGTTTCCGCGGGCGGTGCCGCAGCTGCGACGCAAGCGCCGGCCCCCGGAATGCAACAGCCGATGCAACAGCCGATGCAACAGGCCATGCAACCCGCCGCGATGCCTCCGCCGGCCCAAGGCGGCTATCCGATGTATCCGCGCTGATTCGTTTCTCCGGCGCATTTCGCCGCCCGAAATCCCCACCATCCGACATTGCCGATTTCACGGTTTACAGGAACGAGGGAATCACCTACCATTCAGGTGCCCCATGGTCGAACTCGTGTTTTCGGCACGCTGCGGCTACACCATCGTCCCCTATCGATGGACCTACCGCCTTGCGCTCGGGCTCATTGAAAGCTGGCGCAATCTCGACGATATCGCCCGATTTGCGCGGGAACGGCGCGGTTATGGCAATACCGATTCGGGGTTTGGATTGGAATATCCGAAACGACCGGACCGGCAGGGTATGGTACGTTTTTGGCGCTGGGATTGGCGCAGTCGCGGGCGCATCAAAACGCGCAAGTATCATTTCCCCGAGGCGGATTACTTGGCAACGCTTGCCGCGCGGCTCCGAGCCGTGGGAAAAGACGAATCGGCCGACTCGATTGCCCAACTAATGCCCTTGCCCGACGTGCGGCTTTTGCCGCAACCCGATCCGTACGATATCAGCAATTACGGCGGCCTGCTGCATTCTTACGAATTCAAGCATTGCCAACGCATCATCCTCGACCAGCGTGATTTTGACGTGGCTGAAGAACGAATACGCAAACGAATTCCATTTGCGCTGCCCGACGGGAGCTTTATTGAATATGGCGACGAAGGACGGCTCGTCTTGCATTTGCAACGCGGCCACGTGCAAGAAACGACGGCGGCGTTTTACCTGTCGGTCCTCGATGCGAGCGAAAAAGCATACCGCACATGGGCCGGGAAAAACGGAAAACGTTATGGGCTGGAGCCGTTGCCGAAACGTCGTCGAAGTGAATGATGTATTGCGGGCGAAACGTAGCCCGCGGCAAAATTCGGCGGAATCGAATAGACGAACGGAGGAAACGCAACATCCGGCATTCCGATGAAAACGGCGCCTGACCGGCGGAAAGAACCCCGACCACAAGCCCCCACATTTTTCTCCACCGCAAACGTGCCTCCCAGCCCAAAACCTGGTACGTCTTGGCCGCCCCATGCCGCACCTGTGTGAAGTCGCCGTTCCCGTTCCTCTTGCCCGGGCGTTTTCTTACGAAGTCCCGGCGTCTCTTCACGAGCAAGTTCGTCCAGGTACGCGCGTCCTCTGCGAATTCGGACGAAAACAAGTCCTCGGGGTCGTCTTGACCACGTCGGAAGGCCCGGCCCCGGAAGGCGTGCGCCTCAAACCCATCGTCCGCGTCATTGATAGTCAGCCCGTTCTTCCCGCCGAACTTTTGTTATTCCTCAAAGAATTGGCCGCTTATTATTTTGCTCCCATCGGGGAAGTGCTGCGTTTGGCGCTGCCCGCCATGGAACGCGAAATCGTGCGCGAAATGCAAACCCAAGGCGAGCTCGTCGGAACGCTCGGCCGCGTCAAACAAGTCGGAGGCAGGCGGATTGCGTTTGCCCGGGCCACGGACGTCGTCGAAGAATCCGGCAAATTGCGAGGTCAAGCCGCCGCTGTATTGGCCCTTTTGCGAGCCAATGGGGAAGCTCCCATCGCCCGGCTGCAAGATCAATTCGGCAATGCCCGATCTGCCGTGAAAAAGCTGGAGAGCTTGGGACTGGTCATCGTCGAAGAACGCGAAGCGCCTCGCGATGCTTTTTTCGCCCTCGCCGAACCTCGAGATACTCCGCCCGAATTGACCGAAGCGCAAGCGGCGGCGACAAACCAATTGGAAGCGGCGCTCGATGCCGGAAAACAAGCGGCATTTTTGCTCTTCGGCGTGACCGGGTCCGGAAAAACCGAAGTCTATTTACGAGCCATCGCGGCGTGTTTGTCGCGAGGTAAATGCGCGCTCGTCATGGTCCCCGAAATTGCGCTCACCCCGCAATTCGTAGCGCGTTTTCGAGCTCGTTTCGGTGATGATTTGGCCGTTTTGCACAGTGGTTTGTCCGAAGCCGATCGGCATGAGATGTGGAAACGCTTGCGATCGGGCCATGTCAAAGTATCCATCGGCGCGCGTTCGTCGATTTTCGCGCCCGTATCCAATTTGGGCCTCATCATCGTCGACGAAGAGCACGACGGATCGTTCAAGCAAGAAGAAGGCGTTCGTTATCACGCGCGGGATATGGCGCTCCTGCGCGCATTCCGAGCGCAAGCCGTCGCTTTGTTGGGATCGGCCACCCCGTCGCTCGAAACGGTGGATTTGGTGCGTCGAGGCAAACTGGTGGAATTGCGATTGCCCGAACGGGCGCACCGGGAAGCGACCTTGCCGGTCGTGTCGACCGTCGATTTGCGCCGCATCGGCGCGGGCCCGACGGGCAACAAATTGATTTCATTGCCCTTGCATCGTGCCATCGAAGCGACGCTCGCCGCGAAAGAACAAGTCATTCTTTTTTTGAATCGTCGCGGCTTCGCCCCCAGCGTCGTCTGCGAAAGTTGCGGCGAAATGGCCACTTGCTTGGGTTGCTCCGTGGCCCTCACCTACCACAAATCGCGTGGCGGTCGATTGCGTTGCCATTATTGCGATTGGGAAGGCCCCATGCCCACCGCCTGTTCGTCTTGCCAATCTCCGACATTGACGCTCGAAGGATTGGGCACCGAAAGGCTCGAAGAAACCATTGCCGAGGCGTTTCCGGGCGCCCGCGTGGCGCGCCTCGATCGCGACGTCGCCGACGGCGTGAAAGCCGAAGAAATCATGGCCCGCATGCGAGCCCAAGAAATCGATATTTTGGTGGGTACGCAAATGGTCACCAAAGGCCACGATATCGCCACCGTCACGCTCGTCGGCGTGCTCAACGCCGATGCCGCCTTGTCATTGCCGGATTTTCGCGCGGGCGAACGAGGGTTTCAATTACTCGTCCAAGTCGCAGGACGCGCGGGACGGCGCGATCGCCCGGGCAAAGTCATCATTCAAACGCGGTCTCCGGATCATCCGGCGATTCGTTTCGCAATGCAGCACGATGTTCCGGGATTTCTCGATCATGAGCTGCACGATCGCGCCGAAGTCGGATATCCGCCATTTCGTCGATTGACATTGTTTCGCATCGAAGCGCTGGACGAAAATGCTGCCCGACAAGCGGCGGGACGCATTGCCGCGTATGCCCGAACGTCGCCCGACGGATTGTCGAAAGTCGTGGAAGTCTTGGGACCGGCGGTGGCACCGATCGCCCGATTACGAGGTCGTTTTCGATTTCGTGTTTTATTGCGTTCCGCCGATCGGAAAGCTTTACGTCAAGCGACGGGCACGGCCATGACCGTACTGAAAGATCTGGACAATCGAGTGCGTGTCGTGGTGGACGTCGATCCGGTCGGAATGCTTTGAAAGACTGTTTTTCTTCAATACAACAGCGCGTTGCGAAGAATGACGCCCACGTCGCCCATCCAAACGGTCATGCCATTTTGCACTTGCGGCGGGTACAAATTGACATCCACGCGATTTCGACCTTTTGCGGTGCCTCGAATCACGAGCGGCGGGCCTTTCAACCATTGCGCGACAACCTTTCCACTGTTGATGGGGGTTGCCTGGGAACGGCTTGCCATAACGTACGAAAAACTGGTTACCGCCTTCATCAATGGATTTTGCGGCTCGAGCACCATCCCCAGTCCATCATCGACAGGCGCATCCAATATTCCGGCGGGATCGGTGATCATATATTCACCGGCCGGATCCCCAAATCGACCTTGAATTCGCGTTCCTGAACCCACCGTCGAAAATAAGGCCAATACCACGCGACCTCCGCCGTCGTAATAATCAGCCACGATATCTCCGAGCGCCACCGGATTGCTCAATACCTTGTCGGTCACCACGAGCACCGATTGATATGGTTGCAAGTCCGTCAACGTCGGCGTCCCTGCGCCTACATCGATGATATTGACGGTCATGAACACCCCCGTCAGCATGAGTTGATTGCGAATATCGTCCGCATATCCGGGCGGCAACGCAGCCAATATCGCCGTTTGCTCCGGCGGACACCCTTCATTCGCAGCCCCATCGCAGTTTTCATCGAAAAGCGGCGTCAGGCAATTCTCCATCATCTCCGGCAGGACTTGCCCATCGCACGGACCGTACGCCATTCCATCGGCGGCACACGTCATCATGCCCGCATGACAGTTACCAACCCCGTCGGTCATCGGCGGACCGTCATAACAAGGCGCTTGCGAACCGGGTTGACAAAGCATGCCGCCGCCGCCTCCCGCAACGCCTGATGAAGATGACGAAGACGATGACGAGGAGGATGACGATGTCGACGATGCCGACGCGGACGATGCGCCCCCCGCTCCGCCCGCCTCACCATTCGTTATTATTTCGCTGGGCGCGTTGATCAAAGAACAGCCCGCTGCGAGCCCAAAACCACTAAGAAGCGTCGTGCCGACCAAAAACCAATCTCTGTTCATGCGCCCATCCTAACAGCATTCGTCACGATTTCGGCGGCACCATTTTCGCCGGATCCACGCGAACGTCTCGTTCCATCTTTCCGAAACGAATGACACTCAGATCCCCGCTCTGCTCCTCAATCGTGATCTCGCGAATCGACCACAATTCACTGCCCGATCGCATCTCGATGCGCTTGACGTGCTTCTTCACTTCCTCCGCCTTCGGTACCGCTCGCAATGTCACACCGTCTTTGCGACCAGGCACGGTAAGCTCATAACGTGCGCGCAATTGCTCGAGATCCCCGCCGAGCAATATCATCAAATCGCCAAGCACCGCACCGAACCTTCCGGCCGCTGCTTTGCCCACTTTCGTCGAACCCTGAGGCGTTGCAAAAGAAAAACCCTCCGGCCCAATCCAATACGTCACTGCATCCGGCGGCCGAAGCTCCCAACGCAGTCTGTCGGGAAGTACCATTGTGACTTCCCCGTCACTCTTCACGGTCGTAGCCAGAAGGCCGATCGTCCGTTCCTGGACAAACGGTCCCACGAGCGTCTTCAAACCCGCTCGCGCTTTCTTGATCTCCGCCAATACGTCGCTCACTTCATCGGCCCGCGCCAATGACGGCAATCCCGCAAATGCTCCCGCAAGTGCCGCAGCCTTCAATACATCCCGTCGAAGCATCAGTTTTCTCCCAGGTGTTGCTCGCCCGCTTTTTTCCACGTCTCGTACGCGGAGGATCGAAATACGGGATCCTCGGGTAAAACCAGCAGCGGTTCGTCTCGAGGTTCATATTTGGGATCCAGCAACCGAGCGAGATCGAAACGAATGAAACGACCCAGCAAATGCGGGCCTTCGCTGACCCACAACACTCGTTCCGTCGCATCCATGACGACCGCATGCGTGGCAATGATCGCGTCGATGGTCCGGCGATGCCCAAGCGGCAAATCCGCACCACCCACAGCTCTCTTGTCCCGCAACGTCGCCACGACTGCTTCGACGTTGGACCCCGCCGGAAGCTTCTCCAGTAATTCATCGAGGCGCATTCTTCGCGGACGCGTCGACGTCGTCGCTTCAACCCGTTGGTTGGCCGGATCGGTGGCCAACGGTCCTTCGAAGTGATTCGTCAGGGGCACTTTGCCTCGTCCACGACGTACATGAATCGGCTCCCCGGGCGCACGTTCGATGATCGCCACATCCCCGGATGCATCCACGATCATCAACAAATGCGACACCATCGCCGGACGATTGCGCACGATTTCAATGGCCTCCGCCGTCGTTTTCGCCTGCGCCAGGACGTCGCGCGTCGTGTGCACGACCGGTTCGCCCACGGACCTTGGTTTGCGCGCCCGCGCTCCGTGCACGACCAGCGCCACACCATGCGCATTCATACCGCTGAAAACCCCCACGAGGCCCGGCCAAGCCACCGAGGCATAAGGAATCGCGTTTTCTTCATGGACGAGAAAAACCGCTTTGCCCGTATCGAAAATACTCCCCGCCTCGAAATCGAAATTCCTCGCGAGCACGACATGCCCATTCTCGAAGGCCCCGTCGCCCAACGCAAAACTCGTACAACCAATCAATGGCGAATGCTCGAATGACAACGCGATATCGTACAACGAATGCAAAAAAACGAATCGATGGTAGGTTGGCAACTGCCCCTCATAAGGGTCCGGCGAAAACGCTCGAGCTTCCGCAGCTATTTCACGACGCCGCACATCGGGCATGCCTCGATCGATTTGGCGAAACTCGAGCCGCGACAAGTCCATGATGAGCCAACGTAATGGCGGAATCGGCACGAAATGGCGAAATTGCTCCTGCAATATCCCTTCGTTCTGCACCATGTCCGAATACACCAGCCGCGCATGCCGATGCCCAAGTTCTTCCGGTGTTCCAGTAAGACGAACCTCGAGGATTCCCCCGCGTTTTCGCGCGTAGGATCCATCCAATGTGCGCAGGCCATTTTCCGCTTCGGTAGGTTCTCCCGATACCGCCGCGATCTGCGGAGGCTCAATGGAGGTGGACGACAACACGACGATATGCGCGAGAATCGGCAAGATGCAAACGATGCCCAGCGCCCACAGCCATTTGCGTCGACGCGCTCGTTTGGCAGCGTCTCGTTGATACACCGTCCCCCGAGCCGCCACGTCATTGCCTCGTTTCAGAGTGGTTCACGATTTCGTGAAGACCGCGCTGAGCTGCGGGATTCGAAGCTTCCGCACGAATCGGCGGGGGCAGATGAATCGGTGCAAGGCGAACGTCGATCAGCGTCGCGACGACTCGACGCACGATACGCGCGGGATCCCGCACGCTGTCGAAATGCGTCACGCGTTCGTGCGCCGGCGGATAATACACGTCGATGGGTTCTTCGACGACGGGCATCCCCGCCGCAATGGCTCGCATGATGATTTCCGCTTCGAATGCGTACCCATTGTCTCGTCCGCCCAAAGCCAACGTCGCCGCCAAAGGATAGCGGCGCAAACCGCATTGCGTATCCGTCAATATTTTTCCCGTGAATATCGTCAGGTAAAAATTGGAAATTCGGTTGGAAATTCGATTGGGCCGGGGCGCTCCCGCCCGCACGAGATCGCGAATACCCAAAACGAGCGCATTCGGATCGATCTTCGCCGTCGCCAATCGCGCCGCTTCTCGGGGCGGATGTTGCGCATCGGCATCGAGCGTCACGGCGACGTTGAAACCACGGCGCAACGCTTCGGCCATTGCCGTACGTAATGCCGCTCCTTTGCCCTGGTTTTTCGCGTGGGTCAAGACAATGGCCCCCGCCGAACGCGCAAGCTCCCCCGTGTCGTCGGGTGAACCGTCATCCACGACAAAAACTGCGTCGGGCACGGGCCAAACCGCTCGAGTTTCACGAACGACGTCCGCGACGGTCCGCGCAGCTCGATACGCCGGAATGATTGCACAAGGTTTCATGCCCGGGACGTGATACCACGCCGGACGCGGCAAAGGTAGACGTTGCCCACGCCGAAAAACCGCCGAGTGGCACGACGTCGATGCTGCGTGTACCCTCGCGCCGATGGATGACTTCGACCCCGAAGCCGTTAAAATTCTCGCGTACCGGGCCAAAGCCGAGCTGCGAAAACGACTTCGAGCTTTGCGCAATACGATCCCCGCGTCCGCCATCGCCGAACGATCGGCCAAGATTCAGGCACGTTTGGAGAACCTGCCGGTGTTTGTCCAAGCCAAACGCGTGGCGTTGTTTTGGCCCATCGAAGGGCGCAATGAAGTGGACCTGCGGGCGCTCGCGACAAGCCTGCATCATCGCGGCGTTTCCATCGCGTTTCCGTCGATTGATCCGGAAACCCGAATCATGACGTTTCGCGTGCCGCAACGCCCCGAATCGATGGAAGAACGAGGGCTCGGATTCGCCGAACCTGCGTACGAAGATCCCGAAGCCACGAATCTCGACGTGATCATCGTGCCCGCATTGGGTGTGGATGGATCGGGCAATCGTATTGGATATGGCGCCGGGTATTACGACCGTACGTTGCCCCGTTTTTGCCCGCCCGCCGTGGCCATCGCCGTCGCGTTCGACTTTCAACTGCTCGTCGAAGTGCCGCAAACCGAAGGCGATGTGGCGGTGCAACTGGTCGTCACGGACGAACGCACGTTTGGGTAGGTGCACGAAATCGCAGACTGCCCTCGCGACCCAAGGCGACTTGCGCCGAGTCGAACATGCGCTTCGCAACCTCCCGCGCGAGTTCCAAACACGACAAACCGAAGCGATCACGGCAATTCATGCGGTAGCGGCGCGATTCATCGCGCCCTTCGTGCCGGTTCATCGCGCGTCATGAATCACGCCCCTACAAGACAAACCAGCGACGACACCCCTGATAAGTTTGAGCAGCAACCATTCCAGAACAAGTCGGTAAACGTAGGCGCAAACGAGGCATCCAAGGTGTTCGAGTCACTGGACAAACCCATCGACGAAGTCGCCTCCATCAACATGTCGTACACGTCGTCGAAGTGCCGAACGTAGCGCAGCAACAAGATCTCGATGCGTCCGGATACCCACCCGCACGGAAGAAAGCACTGCGGAAGCCGAGCCAACCGATGCGATGTCAGAAAATGTCAAGCATGACAACCCCGCGTTGATGCCGTCAGCTGGAGGGCGGTTCGTCGTCGTCATCGTCGACTGGGTACGGATGCGGTTCGAGGTCACCAAAGACAATGCGGTACATATCGAGGTGCTGTCCGTCTTCGTAATGCCTTCGAAGGATATGTTCCAATTTCCCCTTATGGAGGGGGGACATGGCCGCGTCAAACTCGGCATTCAATCGTTCGCGAGATGAGCCGTCGAATTTGACAACAGTCCTTTTGCCACAAATAAGTGGTGTTGCTGTTGTAATCGGAGTGTCGCCGATTCATTCGGCGACAAACCGGGCAAACACCTCACCCGACCATCAAAACGTCGGGGGCGTTCCTTTCTGTCTCGCCAAACCCACTTCAACGCACAAACAACTCATCCGCAGATGCCGCTGTGACCGCTCGATCGTGCCACTCATGTAGCGTGTCGATGCTCGTGCAGCTTTCGATGCGGGCCAAATCTTCCGGACGAACGTCCAACGTTCGCACCTGCAAAATTCGCTTGACGGAATCCCGAGCCTCGTGTAAGGCCGTCGTGAACTTCGTCTCGGCCACGGCGTTCTTCACCGCCTCTTCCACGCTCTGACGCGTGATTTCCGCCCTCAACGCGGGATAACAATCCATGAGCGCCTCCAGCAGCGACTCCAAGTGCTCTTCTTCGCCATCGTTGAGCCGAGCTTGCGGATCTTGAGAGAGGTCTCGCGGCGCCATACGCACCGAATCTACCAAGTCGGCAAGCAGAGGCCAAGCCCTTTTTTCCGCCAACCACAAAACAAATTCCTTCAATGCTCGCCCCGTTCGCGACACCAAAAACGGAATGAGTTCGTCCGTCAAAGGCAACTCGTTCGACGCAATCCACAATGCCGTAAAATCTTCCCGCAAAAACTGGTAACACCCTGGCGCAAGCCGCTCGATTTTGTATCGCTCCGCAGCCCACGCCGGAATGTATGCCGATACGAGCCAAACTGTTTGTCGCCCCGTCCAAGGCTCCTTGCCCGGTGCTCGTTCTTCAAATCGTACAACTTCCAACGCCTGACGCCGAAGCAAGGTTCGTCCAAGCGCAATCAGATCGATGTGATCTCCCTGCATTTTGATTTCAATCAAAATCTCCGCCGGCTCCGGAACCAAGCACCACGGCGCGACGAGTTCGCGAAGACGAACGGCATCTCGAATCACCAAAATGCCATCCCCTTGCACGTGCAACAGCGGAATCTCCGGCGCTTCCTTCCACGACGCCGCACCATGCGTGCTTTCTTCCGTACGCGTTGCAAAGATCCGTTTGGCAAGAAGATCCGGTTTGCCCATGACGTCCCGCGGCGTAACACGACGTTTGGCACGGCGCGAGGAAAAACTTCGCGCAAAATGTAGGAAATGGTTCGTCCGAGTTTACTTCGTGGCGGATTTGGGTTTGGCGCGTTTAGCTTGAGGTTCGGCCGGAGCAACACCATCGAACAACCACGCATCGTTGATCAAATGCCTCGATTCGCCCAATGACCAACCTCCAAATCGATCCATACTTGATGGATCCTGTATGGCTTGACGAACCCGTTGCTCCAGCGTCGATTCGTGCTTTTCGACGTCTTCGTCGTGGATGCTTTCGCGTCCTTCGAGGTGGTGATTCGGCACCTTGGCAATCCATTGTCGTGACGAACTTTTCATTATCGTTCGAAAGGACCGAGCGAGTCGGTTCGCCGCGAGCGCATGTTCCGGGCACGTAGGATATGAAAGACGCTCATGCTTTCGATTCCACGGACAAACCTTCGAGCTTCGAGCCTTCGCGTCACGACATACCGAGCAACAGGCGTTCGTAGATCTCGAGGTCGCTGGTGGAGAAGCAGCAGAAGATCACTTCCAGGAGGGTTTCGGGCTGTTGAAGTGACGTGCGGGTTGTTGAAATCGCGATTTGAGCGGCCAATCGTATCGGGTAGCCATAAATTCCCGTGCTGATACTTGGAAATGCCAATGACAGCACATTCTTCGCTCGGGCCATTTCGATTGAGCGGCGATAACACGAGGCCAACAATTCGGGTTCGCCCGAGGTTCCACCGTGCCAAACGGGTCCCACCGTGTGGATGACGTACTTGGAGGGAAGACGGTAGGCTTTGGTCAGTTTGGCTTCGCCCGTTTTGCAGCCGCCCAGCTGGCGGCATTCGTTGAGTAATTCCGGTCCGGCCGCTACCCGTCGATGACGTTCGATAATCGAAGCTTAGCGCACGCCATACCTATGGGCGCGCGTACAGAAAACGTGCGCCCTCATGACGTCGGGAAATCGAAGCTTAGCGTACGATTTTTTCGCCTCTGCTCGGCGGGGACCAGTCCAAGGGGCCAGAGGACAAGGATGCCCTGAAGATACGCGTGCACTCTTTCCCAAGTATCATTCACGATGGATGTCTCGGGATCATGCAAAGACACCACGTCCACCGTCCACGGATCCTCTTGATCCTCTGCGATTGCCTCAATTTGTGCCGCGTATGAAGCAATCTTTTTGGCGTCGCCCTGTGAAAAAGCAGGTGAAACTACCAAGCTGATTCCACCTTTTCGTTCGCCGACGAAAACGACGGGGGATAATAGACCTTCCAGGTGGAGATCTTCGAGCACTGGGATGATGCGCTCGTCGTGGTCCTCGTCCCAAAGCACAGCGAAGCAGTGCAGCAACGCACGGTCAACGAGCTGCCCGCTGGCGTTTTTCCAAGATGCGGCACGGAGCACACTGTAGTGAGTGCCACGGCCGAGATGACCCACTGGCTCCGTCTGATCGTAGAGGGTTTCAAACAGGGGTGAGTAATTTTTCACTGCAAGACTCCTTTCGGGAGTAACCAGCTTTCGGCTGGGTTGGGCCGCAAGCTTTCGGCATGCGACAGCGTCCACCCATAATGTTGCAAGCTAAACTTAGGTTGTCAACCCCATAGACCCACGCTCGTGAAGTGCGAATATCGCCAAGGCTGGCATCGAGTTGCGGGCATTTTTCAATCGCTTCACCCAAGAGCAAACTCGTGCTATGCGGGCCAAGCAAAAATCGGACATTTTATTCCTAATTTAATGGGCTGGCGCGGTTCGGCCTGGAATCGCGCATTTGGTGACAAAATGCGTGACTGGTGCAGCGCGCAAAAAAGAATGGCTAGACGTGCCCTATCCAAGCCTGCACAGTTAGTGCATGAATTCTATCGAAATAATCGGATTGGTGAATGCAACAACGGCACGGCGGTGTATTGGTGCTGCCATGACTCCATATGAGTTTCTGATAGACACACTTCTTGAATTTTCAGGCCTGCGCCATATTGAACCCGCTTTTTTGCTTTTCCAGCAAGCATTACAGGATGCGGGTGAAGATGAAGACTGGCGCTTCCTGGGCATTACTGAAACAGACCACGCGCGCAATCGATTTCAATTCTCAATTCGCATTACCAAGCAAAATGACGATAGACTGTTCTCATTTTGGATATTGCGATATCCATGCCCGCTCTACCCATGGTTGATACTGGATCACAAAGGCAACCAAATTGGACCCATTTGTGGTGCCGCCGAAGAATGGAGGAGTAATCCAGCGATGGGTACACTGGACCGATTTTTACAATGTATGGGAGCGTTCTGACAGATCGGAACGAACCGATAGCGGTTCGAATCGCCACAGCAAACGGCTAGCCGTGCAGCCTCGTCGCTTCACACAAACCAAAATTTCCGAAAACCAATTTGCCGCACCGCGTGCAGCACGTGATTTCAAGCGGTTGCCGTTCTCGAAACTCGTTCTCGAAACGTTTTTCTCGATTCGTACCATCGGCAAGTCACGTCGCTCCACACCTTCAACATCGCCCCGACGCTCGTCGACACCTTTGTACGCGCACGTCCAGCATCAACCTGACGTGGACAAACCTTCCGCCAAGCGTCAACAGGCGCCCCCGCCATTTTGAAGAAAATGGACAATGCCGTTCTCGCTCGCGCAGCCCCGCAATCCTGGACAATTCAATGCAACAGATCGCCCAGCGCTCGCTTCTGGTCGAGATATTCCGCAATCGTCAAACGATCGGCGTCGTTGATCGCGACAAACTTGACCGCCGTCAATCGTTCCCGCGTCCAAATCGGTCGCGCACGCAAACGAATCGGACGCCCTCGACCCACATCAAGCTCGAAAGGCGTGATCTGCAACAGATCTCGATCCACCAAACTTCGCGAACGCTCGAACACCAGTCCCCCCACCGACAAGTCCACGGCGCGACAAACGTGTCGATGACCGTCGACAATGGCCGTCAGGCTGTAATCACAGAGCGTCCGAGGACCGGAGCGTCGTTCCATGAGGGCTGTTTCTCCGCGAATCACCTCTGAGGTGTTTCCGCTTTTCCATCTTTCGACGAACGGCAGCGCGGGGCCAACTTCATCGCGTGCCGTTTCTCGAGCGCGAAGTAAAGTGCGCCAAATCAAGGAGGATCGGGCATGCCGACGTGCAGCGAATGCGACAACGAAGTGGATGAACTCAAGACCGTGAAGGTGGGCGGCAAACGCAAAAAGATGTGCGAAGACTGCGCCGATCGTGTCGCGGAACAAGATGCCGTCGCCCAAGAAAGCGAATCCGTCGTGCAAGGCATGATGGGCTTCAAAGGACGCCGCTAACAGCCTCGTGTAGACCCCGCCCACGGTGCAAGCGACCGTCTCATATCTCGGACCCATTTGTCGTTGCGCAACCACGCGTGGGGTTAAAACCCCACGCTACACAGGACGAAGTCCGCACAAAGTGCGGACTGTGCAACATGGATCAGATTTGATCCCGCGATTCACGCCGAAGGCAAAACCATGGAACGTGAAGGGCGACCGCAGATCTGAAAACCCATTCGAAGTCCCCCGAACGGGGGACTTCGTCTTGTGGAGCCCCGGGTTTTAACCCGGGGCGTGTGTACGAGACGAACAGTCGGCGCGAGTTGTGAGACAGTCTCTTTAACCCGGGGCGTGCGTACGAGACGAACCGTCCGCGCGACTTGTGAGACAGTCTCCTAACAGCCCACTGGCACCCGTTTACCGCATGATCTCGCGGATCTGACTCGAAGTTGCGTCGGCCAAACCCTTGGCCAGTTTGTGCGGATCAAGCTCCACCACGATCGACACCGTTTCGTTCGTGAAGGCTTGTTTTACCGGACCAACTGCCGCATCCAACCCGAGCAAATGGCCCAAAGGCCGCCCGGCAAGATCATCCCAGCTCCCCGCCAGCTTCTGCACCGCCTCCGCACCGCTCGTGCTGAAGTCCCCCGTCACCACGATCTCCACGAGCAAACTCTTCCGAGCGCTCGTTCGAAACGCCGCACCGACCGCCGTCGCCGCACCCAAAAGTCCACGCACGCCCCGCGCCACATCCTCCGCGAACGGTCCGGGCGCAAAGAGCTGCAAAGGCGCCGATTCAAAACGTTTGGCAAGGACACCCATCGCTTCGTCTTCGAACACCGATCGCGTGCGCTTGAGCTTTCCCTGCGCCAATAGCGCCGCAACACGACACGGACCACGATCGAGCGAACCGTCTTGTTGCTGGCAAACAACGTCACTTCCCACGGTCGCCAGCGCATGCACCGTTTTTCCGATGCGACCGCTGACCCGAATCACCCGGTCGTCATCGATGCTGCGCGAAATGTCGGTGCTCAAACGATCTCGAAACAATCGTTCGATCGCCAAAGGATCATTCGCGTGACGCACGAGCTGAAGCGAAGCGTCTTCTTCGTCGGCACCCGCGCGATATCCCGCCCAAACCGCTTCGGGTAAGGTTCGTAAGTCAAAACCTGTGCTCACCGCCGTGTGATCGAGCCGTTCTTTGTCGAGCAGCAACGATATCGATGGTTCGAGCCACAACATCGACGCGATCTCTTTGGGTCGCGCGATCACGAGCCAACGAAGACCCGGCAAAGGCACGAGCAGATCGAGCGACTCGACGGCGCTTGGTTCGAGATGTTTGGTGGGCTCCGGCTGAGCCTTGGGAGGCTTGTTCGGCGCGCCGCCGCATCCGGACAAAAAAGCGGCGGCGGCACCGAGTGTTCCGGTGAGAAAAACCCGTCTCGTGCAACGAGCTCGATCAGCCGATGACGAGGTAGGCGAATTTGCGGTTCTTGGATCCCACGCGGACAAGGTATTTCCGGCCTTTTTCGAGCTTTGCTTGATCATCCTTCACGACGTCGCCATCGACGTGCACGCTCCCACCCTTGACGAGCCTCGCTCCTTCGCTGGTCGACTTGGCCAAACCCGCGAGCGACAAAGCCTTCGCGATCCAGATCAGGCTCTCGTCCGTCTTGACCGCGATCTCTTCGACGTTCTCCGGAACGCCGCCCGCGGCGACGCTGTGCCTTCGCGCCAAGGCCGCATCCGCCGCTTCACTGGAATGAAAACGCGTGACGATCTCCTGCGCGAACGTCTCTTTCACCTTGATGATGTCGGTTTGTCCCGCTGAAACATCGTTCCGCAACGCCGCGATTTCTTCGATGGATTTTGCCGAGAGCAGATCCATGTATCGCCAGACGACCTGGTCGTCGACGAGCATGAGTTTCTGAAGCATCTCGGCCGGTGACTCGTTGATCCCGACGTAGTTGTTCGCGCTCTTCGACATCTTCGCGCCGACGACTTTACCGCCTTCGAAACGCGCGTTGGTGCCTTCGAGGATCGGGGTTGTCATGACAATCTGCGGACGCTTGCCGTAACGCGGCATCAAATCGCGACCGACGAGCAAGTTGAAGAGCTGATCGGTTCCGCCAAGCTCCACGTCATTTTCAAGCACGACCGAGTCGTACGCTTGGAGCAACGGGTAGAGGAATTCGTGCACGTGGATCGCGCGGTTCTCAGCGTAACGCTTCGAGAAATCGTCCCGCTCGAGCATGCGGGCGACGGTGTATTTCGCGCACAGCTCGATCATTTCACTGGGCGAAAGTTTGCCGAGCCATTCCGAGTTGTAACGAACCTCGGTGCGATCTTTGTCGAGCACTTTGAAGGCCTGCGCTTGGTACGTCTCCGCAGCGGCCATCACTTCATCGCGCGTCAGACGCGGGCGCGATTCGCTCTTACCCGTTGGATCTCCAACCATCGCCGTGAAGTCGCCGACGAGAAAAATGACCTGATGTCCCAGTTCTTGGAACGCCCGCATTTTCTGCATGAGCACCGTGTGGCCGATATGCAGATCGGGACGTGTGGGATCAAAGCCGGCTTTGATGCGGAGAGGGCGGTTTTCGTTGAGACGCTCGATGAGGTCGGCGCGGACATGAAAGTCGACGACACCTCGACTGAGGATCTCGATTTGGCGCTCGGCGGAAAGCATGGCGGAGACTTTGCCGAACGTCGTGCCGAGCGCAAGCGTTGGAAGAGTCAAACGATGATTTCGCTCAATCGTCGTCGTCTTTGCCGCCGGAGATCGGGTAGTTCGCGCTGCCTTGGTTGACGAGCTCTTTCAGTTCTTTGCCGACTTTGAAGAACGGCAATCGCTTGGCCGGGACGGACACGGCTTGTCCCGTCCGAGGATTACGTCCGCTGTAGGGTTTGTACGGACGCATCGTGAAACTGCCAAATCCGCGGATTTCAATGCCGTCGCCACGTTCCAACGCTTCGATCATGGAATCGAAGATGGTGTTCACGAGCAACTCCGCTCGCGCTTTGGTGAGTTCCCCGCGACCCGCGATCGCGTCGATCAGCTCGCTCTTCGTCATCCCTGCACCCCTTTATGCCCCCATGAAAATGAATTGGGATAGGCCCCCAACTTCGGATCCTCCCCCCGAGAAATTCATCGCGAGGGTTTCATGTGACCGGGACGTTGGTCAACGCATTTCGTTCATTGGACATCAAAACGATCGACGGCCACGACGACGTGACTCGGAGCTGCTTGGCGTTCAACCGAGACAGACAAGTTTTTGACGGCTTGGGGCACGGCAAATGTCGCTGATTTCAAACAACGAACCGATGACAGCCCATCGTTTGCCGCGACGCGCTCGGTCAAAACGACGTCGCCATTCACGAGCCACGTGACCGTCGCGGTACCCGCTCCTTCGAAGCCAAACCACGGCGTAACACGACGCCCGGCCAAGAACGCAGCGGGAAGGTCCAACGTCACGGAAGCAGGTTTGTCGGATCGATCGGGCGTGACCACGAGCCAACGACGCCCGGATACGCACGCACCGCTCGGCCACGGCATGAGCGCGTAACCTTGTTTTTGAGCCGCAGGCGGCCAGAGGTTTTCGGCTTCGACCACGAGCGGACGGTTTGGATCCAACGGGTAAGGCACGACGCGCGGGACGGATTCTTTTGTCCCCAAAGGAAATTCGTAACGATACGCGGCGGGCTTTCCTCGAGCCTGCCAGGCGAAGACATCGAGCGCGTCACCTCGCGTGCGAACGACGTGCCATTGATTTGTGCCCAAACTATTTTTGGGATCGAAGGCCAGATTGAAGCCGTGATCGGTGTCGATGAAGAGCATCGCGGGCCCGTTGACGGACGGCTGCCGCGACGCTTCGAACATCGGTCGACCTCCATCGCGATCTCGCAAAGCTTCGTGTTCCGATCGACCTCGAAGGACGAACCCGAGCGGCACCAACGCGAGCACGATGGCGATGCGCCGTTGCCCTGCGTCATGGTTTGCCGCGCGTTCGGCAAGACGCACGAGGGCGAGGGCCATGAGGATGTGTTCGAGCGGCAGGACGTCGGCGTAAAACCGAGCGCCTCCGCCGGGGTAGTTGCCGTCGAAATAAAACGGAACGTACGCGAGGATCTGCGCGAGGACTCCAACGCTGAGAAAACGCAGACGACGGTCGCGCCAGGCCAAGACAAACCCACCCAAGACGAGCAGGAAAAACGGTTCGGCGTTGCCGGCGTCGAAGAGGTGCTGCTTGAGGCGCCGCAGCGTCGTCGCGGTCGCCGCGTAGGCGCCGTAGCCGTGAGGCAAGTTGTGCCGGACGAACTCGCCGTGTTCCCCGACGCACCCGATGTTCTCGCCGAAGCCATAACGGAAGCAGCCGGAAGGACCGTCGGCGACGGCGTAATAAGCGGTTTGCGATGAAGCGAAGAGGTGTCCGGTCGCGGCGTATTGGTGAGCCACGAGCAACGCGACGCCGGGCAATACGCCGATGACGGTGGCCACGGAAAACGGGACGCTCGCCCGCAGGTGCTTCCGCAACACCGGGGCCAGGACAAACACGAGGACGGCGACCAACGCGAGGGCGGAAACGGGTCGCGTGCACGCAAGCCAGCCGGTGAAAAAGCCGACCCCGAGGCCGAGGCGAGTCGACGAACGATGTTCGTTCAGGGCTTGCACGGCGCCGAGGGCCGACGCGAGCGCCGCGGTAAAACAGAGCGCCGACAAACCGTGCGACATGGTGTCGGCCGTGTGGTAGCGGAGCGCGGCGCACACGACGGAGAAGAGAACGGCCAGGCGCGCAACGGAAGCCACCGGTGTGGGCGAAACAGGCTCGGCTGCCCGACCGAGGCTCCACGTGGCGAAGGTGATCGCCGCGGCGAGGATCGGGCCGATGACGAGCGGTTGCCCGAGCAGAAAACCAAGCGCGAGCAGCGCGGGATAGCCGGGCGGAAAGATGACCGCCGCACGTGGCCCATCGGGTGCGTCACTCCGAACGAGGAAACGACCGAGCGTGGAAGCGACCGGTTCGTCCAGGTGAAACGTGAAGTGTCCCGCGGCAAACGTGCGCGCTTCGAGGTAGTAGCTGGTCGCATCGATGATGCGCGGGCCGCCGCGTAGGTAGAAGACGATGTAGAGCGCGGAGAGCGCGGCCGATAGAAGCGCGGTCGTCACGAGAAACGGCGCATCTCGTCGCAGCGGCGTCGGCACCCTTCAGCCTCCCGGTTTGCCGCCCCGCATCGACACGATCCACAGGTGATACGTCACCCACTCGCCCCCTTCCACGGGTGTGATCGACAGCGTGAACTTCGCCGGAACATCCGCCGGCAAGTCCATGCTCAGCTCCGACCACGTCGACGACACCGGCGCAGTCAAACGCCCCACGACCTTCCCATCGATCCGCACATCCGCCGCCAAAGGTTTGGACGGAACAACCCGCACCACCAACCGCCCCGATCGTTCCGGAACGACAAACGTCCCTCGTTCGCCCTCGACCTCCGGAATGATCCGGCCCGCATCGAAGAGATCCCGGCTGCGGTTGCCAGGTTCGGGCAACACGCGATACACGACAAACCCCATCCCGGGCTTCGGCAGGTTGTACCCGTGCGCCTTCTCGCTCATCAGATCGCCCACGTCGAGCTCGTCGATGACGCGTTCTCCATCCCGCAACGAACGCGGAATTCCCTTCTGATCGAGCGCGCTCCAATCCGCTTTGTACAGGACCTTCTCTGCGCCTCCGCAGATCACGTTTCCGACCACGGGAATGCCCACGAGCCGCTTGCCGAACAGAGGCGGCAGATCGCCCCACCACGTCGGGTACAGCGCCATGTAGTCCGGTCGATCTTCCGGCGCGATACGCTCGATCAGCTCGATCGACGAGCCCAACCCGTTTGCCCCGGCACGCGCGAACGGGAGGTCGTGGTAGCCGCCAAGACCGATCAGATCCAAGCCTGGACGATCCGACGCGTACATCAACGCGCCCGCGTCACCGACGAGAACACGCTTCGCTTTCCGCTCGGCCAGCACCTTGCCCGCGATGATGTGCTGATCGCGAATGTTGCGGCTCGCGCGGCCGAAAAACCACGTCTGGTCCCGCATGTTCGGCGCCTGGTGCGTCCAGTAAAACCACATCGCCAAACACGCCACGGCCGTTCGTCCACTCCAAACGATCCGTGACGTCGCGTCGGTACGCAACGCCGGCGCAACGAGCACGCCGAGACCCGTCGCCGCGAGCACGAAAAGCCACGCCACAGCGCTCATCGTGTACCGCTCGTTTTGCCAACGAACTTGTCCGTTCAGCGCGACGAGCAGCGACCAACCGATGATTTGAACCCAAAGCAATATCGCAAAACCGCGCGTTTTCTTGTGCGCGAGCGGCACGAGCGCCATCAATGGAACGAGCCACCCCCATGGCTGAACGTCCGAAAAATGATGCTCCGTGTTTCGACGAACCACGTACTCGGCCAAGAATCGCCACTCGCCGTACTTCTGCTCCGCCGTCATGTACGGATGGTTGATCGCGAGCTTCACGATCGCCCCCGCAGCGGTCCATTCGCCGGTGAAGACGCGATTGGCGATCGACTGCGCTCCAAGCGCCAGCGCCCCGGGCAAACCCACGCGAAGCAGTGTCGGCACGACATCGCGCGGTCCAAACGAACGCCACGCGTGCACCGCTGCGTACACGCCAAACGCCGCGATACACACGACGGACTCGGGTCGCGTCAAAAATAGCAGCGCTCCGGCGAACCCGGCGATCCACGCGTACCTGCGCATCGCGCGCAGATCGCCCGCGGACTGCGCGATCGCGATCACGGGCCACAACATGAGCGCCCAGACGCCGAGATGAAACGCGTTCTCCATCCCGCTCCACAACGACCACGCCAGCGCTCCCAACGACAAAACAGCGGGCGGAATGAAGTATTTCGCCGCTCGACTGAGCGGATCGATCGCTCGGCCCACGATGACGAAGAAGAAGACCATCGATACGATCGCGACAAACCCGGCCCAGACCATCAGGTTCGTCGAACGAAAACCCGCCAAGTATCCCAGGGCCAAGACAAACGGGTACAGGATGCTCGTGTTACCGCTGGAAAAACCGTTTCCTTCGGACCATTCGAAGGGAAAACCGCGGGCAGCGGCGCGGGCGTAATCGAAATGGATGAAGACGTCGTCGAGCGGCGCGGACCATTCGCCTCGCGTTTGCAGGTGCATGTACCCGTAAAACGTGACGGCGGAATACACCGTGCAGCCGAAGGCAAATGCTGGGAAAAGGGCGCGATCGATGGTCGGCCAACGTTCGACCAGTACGTCCATGAACGAACGTGGCGCCGCAGGAGCACTGTTTGGCGCAGTCGTTTCGGGAGCGGGTTCGGGTTTGACCGAATCGGTGGGGCTGTCCGAATGATCAGACACGACGGTTCTTTTACACGATCCCACGATGGGTCGAAGGGCAACGGAACCGGGGCCCCGTCGAGAATCGACGCGAACGGCGAAAATGCTTGGCGATCGCGTTGACCCGACGAAATCACGCCTGTAAATAGCTGGCTCGTTTTCGCGTCGCTGCGGCGCGGACGCAACATGGACGAACGATGCGTTGGTTCGTTGAAATCTCCTCGCTCGGAGCCCCCTCCGACCCTCCGGTGAAGTTGTGCGTCGAAGCGAGTCAATGGCAGCCCGCACTCCAAAAAGTACGAGCTTTGCGCGGTGAAGAGGGCCCACTCGGGCACTTCTCCATCGAAGTGCTCGATGAGGGATATCGCGCGGTCGATCCCATGACGCGGCAGCGATACTTTGTACGCAAAGCACCTGACGATGCGCCGATCGTCACGTCCCCGCCGGCAGCGACGCCTGCGCCTCCCGCGGCCAAACCTGAGCCCATCGCCGACGACAAACCCGAGCCGCCGAAGGTTCGTCCGCCGATGCAAACGTCGCCGTTTGGATCGGCAGGCGGCGCCGAACTGACGCCTCCGCCACCTCCTTCGCAGTCCAAACTGCCGCCCAAAAAAGCCACGGTGCAAGGCATGCCCGCGGTGATTCCCGTGCGCAAAGGCACCGTGCCGGGCATGGCCGCGGTCAATGTTCCCGCCGCTGTTCAAGCGGCAAAACAAGCCAAAGCCGCCGCGTCCCCGGCGCCCGCGGTGGTCGCTCACAAAGTGCTCTCCAGCCGCGAGGAAAATGCCACGTCGTCGTCTCCTCTGACGTACCGCGAGTTTGTCTACGTCGTGGCGGAAGGAACAAGCGAAGACACGGCCAAGACGCTGCTCCTCGATCGTCTGGACAATCTCACCAAGAGCCTCGGAAACGCCCAGCACAAGCTCGTGCAAATGGCCGTCTTCGATCACGCCTACCAAGGAAGCCCGCAACGCAAACCCATCGCCACCCTCGCGTGGAAAGAATGGCGCGGCGATCCCGTCGTTGTATTTCCAAATCGTCCCGACGAACCTGGTAAAGACGAACCCGGTAAAGACGAACCGGCGAAAGAAGCGGCGGCTGCCAAAGAGCCCGCCAAAGCGGCTCCGGCGAAGTCACCCAGCACGCCTCCGCCGCCCAAGGTCGTGGCTACGCCGGTGCCTCCGCGAGCGTCGACGCCTGCGCCGCCGCGCGCTTCCGTGCCTGCACCGGCCGCCAAGCCATCGGTTCCGCCGGCCGCGGCAACGCCGAAAACCTCGACGCCTCCGCCTGCTTCCGTCACGTCGGCGACGAGCAAAGGTTCGTCCTCGTCGGTTGCCAAAGCTTCCGTTCCTCCGCCGCGCGTCAAAACCGCGGACGAAGTCATGGCCGAGCTTTCCGGGTCCATCACGGACCTCGGCTTCTTGAGCAGCGCGCTCGATGCGGCCGATTTCATCGTCGGGCTCGTGAAGGAAAAATTCCCGAGCGAAACGATTTTGGTCTGGTTCCATGACCCGGACAAACGCGAGCTGGTTCTGATTCGACAAACAGGCGGCACGGTGGATCAACACCTGTCGCGCATGGCGGACAAAACGGGCCTCGCGCATGCGGCTTTGCGCAGCCAACGCGCCATCGTGATCCCCGACGCGACCCGCGATCCTCGGGCCAACGAAGCGCGTTGGAAAACCATGGGCCTCGAACCGAAGAGCGTCGTCGTCGCCCCCGTGATGCACTCGGGCAAACCCTACGGCTTGCTCGAGATCCTCAATCCCAAGTCGGGTGGTCGGTACGGCACGGTCGAAAACAACGGCCTGACTTACCTGGGACAACAGCTTGGCGAGTTCATCGCCAACAACGGGACGATCCTCGATTCCGATCGCATCCTTGCCGGTGCGAAACGGATCGCCTCGTAAGCGTTTGTCATGGCCCAGCGCCGACTGCGCGAGCGGCTTCTGTATTTCGGGATCGTTCCGTCGATCGTCATGTCCGTTCTCGTGCTTGGCGGCATCGCCTTGCGCACCACGCTGCAAATCGAAAAAGCCCGCCAGCAAACGGTCTTCGACGCCACGTTGACCCTCGCCGACGAACGCGTCGATCGCCTGGACAAACTCATCATCGCGCAGGACAACGTCGTCGCCGCGCACGTGGATCTGTCGAATCTGACGAACACCGCGCGCAAGTGGTTACCGACGGCCGCGCGTGAAACGCCCACGGTTCGCGCGATCCTCGTGCTCGACATGACGCACGACGATCACGACGTCGTGGCGTTTGCTTCCCGTGCACCGGGCCGCGAAGACGACTCGTTTCGACGTCTTTTGCACGGGCGTTTGTTTCGGCACCTGAACGTCGCGGGCAACACGGACGAACTGCGCCACCTGCATCAAGTCATCGACCAGCAGAGCATTTTGATCAGCTACTGGCAGCGAACGTATCTGTCGCGTCGGTACCTCGTCGTCGCTTGGCATGACGTACCGCGCCTCGTGCACGATGTTTTCCCGCGTCTGTACGGCGACATCGATCGCGGCAACAGCCGCATGAACGTCATCGACGAAGACGGACGCATCGTGTTCGGACCGCCCATCAAAGGTGGTGAGTTCACCGTCGGTCGTCCCTTCCCCACGACGCTTTACAACTGGCGTTTGCAGATCGCGCTGACCACCGCCGAAGACCTGGAAGACAAGGTCGAACGACAACGTTTGCTCGAACTGGCCATGGTCGCGTTTGCCGCTGTCGTCGTGCTCGTGGGCGTGACGATCGTGGTGCTCGCGTCGATCAAAGAGCGGCACTTGGCGGCGCTGAAGAGCGATTTCGTGGCCAACGTTTCGCACGAACTCAAGACGCCACTGGCCCTCGTGCGTATGTTCGGTGAAATTCTGCTGGCGGATCGCGTGCCGAGCGATGAGAAGCGGCGGCAGTATCTGCAGATCATCGTGAGCGAAAGCGAGAGGCTCACGGCGCTCATCGAAAACGTCCTCGACTTTGCCAAGGTCGAGCGCGGCAAAGCGGCGTACGAGTTTGCCCCGGGACGTCTCGACGAAGTCGTCGCCCGCGCGGTCGAGGTGTACCGGTATCGTGCCGAACGCGATGGAATCGCGGTGCATTTCACGGCTCCGGAAGAGCTGCCTCCGTCGATGATCGACGCGCGGGCCGTGGAGCTGGCGATCATCAACTTGCTCGACAACGCCTTCAAATACGCCAAAGACGGCGGACGTGTCGATGTCGCGTGCGAGCTTCGCGATGGGTTTGTCTTGGTACAAGTTCGGGATCAAGGCCCGGGCATCGACGCGGACGAGCAGGAGCGGATCTTCGAGCGGTTTGTCCGAGGACGACGCGCCGGGGAACATCGGGTTCGCGGCAGCGGCATCGGCCTCGCTTTGGTGAAGCACATTGCCGAAAGCCATGGCGGGACCATTTCGGTCACGAGCCCCATTACCGAGGATCGCCGCGGAAGCATGTTCGTATTGAAGATTCCGGTATTGCGAGGCGAAGCCAAGCGCATCGCCGAACAGGCGGCGCTCAGCGAACAGAGCGCGTAGTTCGGAGAAGCGTCGTTTCGCTCGATGCCGAGAAAAACGATTTCAGAGATGGGCCTGTTCGACGTGATTTTGCGAATACGACATCGACGCTCGGCGACGAATACGTTCGACGGTATGGTTTGTCCAAGCGCATAAACCATCGCGCCCAGGACAACGCGGGATCGAATCGACGGCGGCATCGACGAGCTGCTCGAATAGTCGAGCCGACGCTCCGAGGCCCATGGCGGAGACGACGTTCGGCCGACCCAATGTTTCATCGCGGCCAACGGGTTTTCCCGCATTCATGGAAGTGCTGAGGACATCGAGCATATCATCGGCCACTTGATACGCTTCGCCGATACGTTGACCAAAGCCGCGCCAAGCTTCGGCGTCATCCCGAAGACCCGCCGCGAGTGCGCCACCTACGGCCGCCGCTTCGAAGAGCGCCCCGGTTTTCGCTCGCCTGTACAAGGTTGTCGGAATCGACGGTTCGCTTTCCCAACCTTGACCCGCCACGATACCGCCGGGCAAACCCACGCCTCGTCCCAACGTTCGAACGAGTCGTGCCAAGCGATGAGGTGCCCCGGCAGCGGATTCCGCCAGCGTTTCGAACGCCACGATGATCAGCTCGTCACCGGCAAGGACTGCCAAAGGTTCGCCGAAGGCTCGATGTGTCGAAGGTTGACCCCGGCGGGTCAGCGCATCATCGAAACAGGGCAAGTCATCATGCACGAGCGACGCGCAGTGCATGAGTTCCACAGCCGCCGCCACGCCGTCCGTAAGCTCGGGCTGGTCCTCGTTACATGCCATCGCTACGCGAATACACAGCTCGGGACGCACTCGACCACCGGCGGGAAACACCGAGTGGTACACGGCGGCCACGAGACGCGGAGGTGCGCCGGGGGCGCACATGGGATCGAGGGCAGCGCGCAACGCGCGCTCGATGCGGTTGGAGATGTCCATGCGTTACGTATGTTCGCGCATCGTCGAAGCCTTGTCAATAGTTTGTTGAATCTATAAACAAACACTAGACAACTTCCTCCGGCCGGCCTAGGTTGCTCAGCATGATGGGGCGCACGAAACGAGCTGTGGTCGTGGGAGCGGGTGTGGGTGGACTCGTGTCGGCCATCGAGCTTGCGCGTCGAGGGCTGGACGTCGTGGTGCTGGAACGAGCGGCGCGTGTAGGCGGCAAGATGCGCCAGGTCAACGTTGCCGGACGTGCAATCGATGCGGGACCGACCGTCATGACGATGCGTTGGGTTCTGGAAGAGATCTGGAACGACGCGGGAGGATCGCTCGAGCAGGATCTGACGTTGAAGCGCGCGGATCTTTTGGCGCGGCACGCGTGGGGGCCGGGCAAACCTTTGGATTTGTTTGCGGACATCGAACCTTCGACAGAAGCGATAGCAGCCTTTGCCGGTGCGCGCGAAGCCGACGGTTACCGACGATTTTGCAAATACGCGCAAGACATCTATGACACGGTTCGCGAGCCGTTCTTACGTTCCGAGCGTCCCAGTTTGAGCTCCGCGATGGCGGCGTTCGGGGTGCTTGGATTTCAAAACGTCATGAAAATCGACGGGCATCGATTGATGTGGAATGCCCTGCGCGAATACTTCACGGACGCGCGTCTATTGCAGCTTTTTGGTCGTTATGCGACGTATTGCGGTTCGTCTCCTTATGCTGCGCCCGCCAGTTTGAACGTCGTGGCGCACGTCGAACGCGACGGCGTGTATTTGGTGGAAGGCGGCATGTACCGCGTCGCCGAAGCATTGGTGCGTCTTGCCGAACGCTTGGGCGTGACGATTCGTTGCGGCGAACATGTGCATGAATTGGCGATTTCGGGCGGACGAGTCTCCGGGGTGCGTATGGGATCCGGAGAATTGGTGCACGCCGACATCGTGGTTTGCAACGGCGATCCGGCAGCGCTGTTCCGAGGGTTTTTTGGGACGCACGCCAAACGCGCCGTACCCGCGCCGGCGGAACGAAGTTTGTCCGCTGTTACGTGGACGTTCGTCGCCGAACCGAAAGGCGATTATCCGCTGGTTCGGCATAATGTGTTTTTCTCGCACGATTACGCCAAAGAGTTCAAAGAGCTCTTTCAACAATCCGTTTTACCCGCAGAACCCACGGTGTACGTTTGTGCCCAAGACCGAGATGACCAGGGTCATGCTCCGCCCGGGCCCGAACGATTTTTGATTCTCGTCAATGCGCCCTCCACGGGCGATCAGAACCGACCCAACACATCGGAGATACAACGATGCGAAGCCGCAGCCTTTTCGCTCCTGAGCCGAGCGGGCCTCGATTTTCCCCATTATACCGCGCCGCCCGTCGTGACGACACCGATCGAATTCGATCGCCTCTTTCCAGCGACGGGGGGAGCGCTGTATGGTCCGGTCTCGCACGGAATGACGTCTCCCTTCAATCGGGCGACATCGCGCACGAAGATTCCGGGCTTGTATCTGGCGGGCGGAGCGGCGCATCCGGGAGCGGGCGTGCCGATGGCGGCGCTCTCGGGGCGATTGGCGGCGAAAGCCGTGGAACAGGACCTCGCTTCGATGAAGCCATTGCGCGAAACGGTTATGCGTGGTGGTATCTAGACGCGCTGTCCGATGACGGACAACACGGTTTGACCATCATCGGCCTCGTCGGGAGCGTGTTTTCGCCCTTTTATGCGAAAGCCCGGCGTCAGGGTCCGGCCGATCCATTGGCGCATTGTTCGATGAACGTGGCGGTGTACGGACCGAAAAAGAATGCTTGGGCATTTACGGAGCACGGCGGCACGGACGTCCGACGTTATCGCACGGCGCTGGTCATCGGCCAAAGCTCGATGGAATGGGAAAACGATATTTTGACGGTGCGTTTCGAGGAAAAAACCACGCCGCTGCCGGGGCGAATTTCCGGCGTCGTGCGTATTCATCCGTTGACGCTCGGCGAAGACAAACCGTTTGTCTTGGATATCCATGGGCGGCATCGTTGGGGACCGATTGCTCCGATTGCTCGAGCCGAAGTGGACATCCAAAAGCCCGGCGACGTGAAATGGAAGGGCCTCGCGTACGTGGACACGAATGCCGGCTCCGAGCCGCTCGAAGATGGTTTTACCAGCTGGAACTGGTGTCGCACGACGACGAAAGATCGCATGATCGTCACGTATGATGCGTTTCGTCGCGACAATTCGCGCCACGTCATTCAGCACGCTTTCCATGCCAATGGGAAAACGGCGCCCATTGAAGACTTGGTCGAACGATCGCTCGACAAAACGCGCTGGGGTTTGTCGCGCAGCATGCGGGTTGATCCGCGTACGCAGGGCCGATTGATCAGGACGCTCGAAGATACGCCGTTTTATTCGCGTTCTGAAGTCACAGGTTCCTACTTGGGCGAATATTCCACGGGCGTTCACGAATCTTTGTCGCTCGACCGCTGGAAGAGCCGCATTGTGCAGTTCATGCTTCCTTACCGCATGCGTCGCGTGACACCTCGGGCATGAATCCGCCTTCTCCGTTTGGCCTGACGCTCGTCGTTTGGTCCATGGCCGTCTTTTGGACGTCCCTCGAGGCCATACGGCGAACCATTTGGTATGATCGGTCGGTTCGTCGCGGAAAACTCCCGCAGACGATCGGCCCAGAAAAACCGTCCGTGTTGGTCGTGCGACCGTGCGCGGGAGCGGAACCGTCGCTCGAACGAACGTTGTCGTCTTTGGCGCAAGCCAAGCGTTCCTTCGATGTGGTTTGCCGTCTGGCGATTGAATCGGAGCAGGACGCGGCGATCGGGGCGGCGCGACGGGCGGTCGAGGTTCTGGAAAAGGCGGGCATTCGAGCGGAAATCGTGTACACGGGCGGCGGAGGGCCGAATCGCAAAGTGGCGCAATTGGCGGCGGTGGCGAATGACGCCGACGTGATTGTGATTGCGGACAGCGATGTGGATTTGGCGAACGTCGATTTGGACGTGCTCGTGGCGCCGGTTGTTTCGGCCAAACCCGCGTGGGTTGCGTGGGCGCCGCCGGTAGAATGTGCCGAACCGCGAACGTGGGGCGATCGGGCATCGAATGCGGTGCTCGACGCGTCTTTGCATTCATTTCCAATTCTGGCGCGTCTCGATCCGCGAGGGCTGGTCGGAAAATTGTTCGCGATTCGAAAACCCGCGCTGCACGCAATCGGCGGATTTGAGTCATTGGTGAAATACTTGGGCGAGGACATGGAGATCGCGCGGCGTATTCGCGAACATGGCGGGCGCGTCGTGAGCGTGCCGCTGCTCGCGCGATCGCTCGCGTCCGGGCGTCCGTGGAGCGCGATCGTGGCGCGATTTGCGCGTTGGTTGACGGTCATTCGCGCGCAGCGGTCGATTCTTTTGTGGAGTTATCCGGGGCTTTTTTTCGCTACATGGCCGATTGTATTGGTTTCGTTATGGTTGTCCCGAGTGGAACCATTGCCGGGTTATTTGGCGGCGACGTTGGTCCTGACGACGCGGTTGCTCATGACGATTTTTGCAAGCCACAGGGCACGGCGTACGTTGCGTCCATTGGGGATTTTGCGGGATGCGATTTTGGCGGATGTGATGCTCGCGTGCGCGTTTGCGTATGCGTTACGTACGCGCACGGTCACGTGGCGCAATCATGTGCTGGTGGTGGATAGGTCGGGGATCTTGCGGGAGTCGTCGTAGCGACCGGCGACATGACGTTCGCGACCGCCGAGCGCGGGCCGAAAAGCGCCGACCACGGCTCTTCCACGCCGCGCGGATGCTGATGTATCCTGTCCAATCGGGATCACAACCATGCCATTGCGCCGCATTCATTTCGCCCTTTTTTCGCTCGGTTTGACATTCCTGGGCTGCAAAGACAAACCAGCCCCCGAGGGCGCATCCGTTCGTCCGGACATACCGCCTCCCGCGCCGTCCGCGACCGCCGTCGTGACGGCAACGCCCTCCGCGAGCGCCGTGGAACAAGCGCCGACTCCTCCGCCAACGTCGGCTTGGCCTGCCGGACCCAAATTCGCAGTTCGTCATCATACGTCGCAAAAATCGCATTTCGCTTGGCTTGGTAAAGCGGTCGTGGTGTGCGATAGCGGCTTGTGCCGCGGTGACGCATTCGCCGTCACGGAAAAAGGCATCGTGGACACGTACGAGCCGACGGAGGCCATTCAATTGAGGCACCCGCAAGCGCTGAAATTGGACGGTCTCCCCTGGGGTTATTCGTATTCGGGCAATTATCCCGACGTCTGCACGACGGTCATTTATTATGGTGATCGCGACAATTCGACGGGAGTGACCCTCAAACGTTCGGGAAAAACCTGGGTCGACGGCAATTGTGCTTCGAGTCCTTCGTACAACGACTATCCCGAGGTCGTCCGCCGCCCGCCGCGCGAATTGGACGATGCTCTTTTGCATGCTCCGATTGCCGATGCGGCCAAGACAATCGTGCGCGGTGCCAATGCGCCGCCCATGCTCATTGCCAAGAACGCGCTTCACGTTTGGGATGGGAAAACCTGGTCGACCAAAGAAGGACCTTGGAAGTCACACGATCTGAATGCTTTCCGCAATGAAACCACCCCGTCGACTCGACCGGTGCGTCTGGCCAACGGGTCAACGCTGGTTCTGGAAGGTGGATATTACATCAATACGCATGGCGACATAGCCGCTCTGCAATTGATCCAGGATGACAAACCCGTTGCGGCAAATGTGGAAATCGTCGGAGCCATCTGGGAAGAAAAATCACCGTGGCTCATCGCGATGGATGACAAAGAGATTTATCTGGCCACGATCGATGCTTCGGAGAAAACATCGTTTGTCCGGGCGCCTATTCCCGAACGATCAGGCGGTAGCCCGATACCCGCACAAGCCCCGCAAATTCCAAACAATGCGCCGTCCGCCATCGCCGGCGCCGCACCACCATCAACGGCAAATCCCGCTCCATCCGGCAGTACAAGTACGCCGGAACTGATTCCCTCGGCGTGGGACGATTTCAATGCCGCAACCAAGACGGCGCCATCCAATGCAGCGCCGTCCAAGCCGGTAGAGCTGCCCGCGTTCACGGCCGAATGCAAGACGCCGTTTGTCTTGCTTGCAAGTCCGCCCAAACCCGGCCAAACCTACGCCACGACCCGCGAGAGCTTGAAAGGTCACGGCGAATTCCAAGACCTCGTCACCTTCGTCGAAATCGTGATCGATGAAAAAACGCTCTTTGGCGTGCAAACGCGGACCGAAGCCGATGCCAAGAGCTTCATCGAGCTTGTCACGAAAAACGTGAAAGGAATGAAACCGGCTCTACGTTGTTTCGACGTCGTGTCGAAAATTCCCGATCGTTATGCGCCACCGCCGGGTATGCGCATCGTGGGCATCAATTTGACCACGGGGGAACTCGTCCCATTCGATTGAAGTTTTGTTTATGAAGAGCGCTTGGGTGCGGAACTTATTCGGCGGATGTTTGCTGGTGATGACCAGCCTGGGCGCGAAGGATCCGCCCGCACCCGTTTTACTCGGTCATCCAGCGTCGATGAATCCGCAGGAAAAACACGGCGGATTCGAACGGGTGCAAGTCAATCGCGCTTGCGAAGGATGTCACGTGGAGATCGCCGCGGAATGGCGGGAATCGCGGCACCAAATGGCATACACCAACGGGCCATTTCAACGCTCGCTGAAGCGCGAAGCCGCGACGTTGCAACCGTTTTGCCAAAGCTGCCACGCGCCTGAATCCAATCCATTTACAAAACCGTCGGATCCGATTGCGGGTTTGGGCGTCGGGTGCGTCACTTGTCATGCGCCGCTGGGACCCATTTTGGCCGCGAATGGTTCGGGACAAACGCCGCATCCCGTATTGCGAACCCACGAACTTTCAACCGATGCCGCTTGTGCCCAATGCCATCAATTCGCATTTCCCGGCGCAGCCGGACGCGCGGGCCTCTTGATGCAACGCACCTTGGACGAGCACGCGTCGAATCAAAATGAAAAAACATGCCTCGATTGCCACATGCCCGTCGATACGAAGGGAAAACCGCACAAGAGTCATCGATTTCCCGGCGGATACGACGAAAGCTTGGTGAAAAGTGCGCTCGAGATTCATGTTTCTCGGGAAAAACAGGGCACCATTCACGTCGCGCTCACACCGAAAAACATCACCCACGCCATGCCCACAGGCGATCTCTTTCGGCGGCTCGCCATTGAAGCAATACCGGACGATCCCAGTCAAAAAGCTGCGACTATTTATCTTGCACGGCACTTTCGGCGGGGGCGTGAGATGCACGAGTCCGGTGATGATCGGGTATTTCAAGACGAACGTCTGGTCGATTTGAACTCGCCGCCCGGTCCCGTCACCGTTCGCGTTCGGTATGAACGGGTGGGCCACCATCGCAGCCCCGACGAACACGACGCGGATATCGAAAGCAGCGTTTTGCTCGGAGAATGGCCATTGCCTTGAATTCTCGACGGCAAATATGACGCTCACGTCACGAAATCTCCAATTCGTTGACTTCATTCGTTATTTTTCCGTCCTCCACAGCGAGCGGAACGTGTAGTCTTGTTTGCCCCAGCCCCAAAGGAGTCCTTACATGCGCACGCGCGAACGTTCCCAATCGACAAACCAAGCCTCGGTTGTTTCCATGAAAAAAATCGCTATCCTCACCGGCGTCGTCACGACGTTTGCCGCGACATTCGGCGGCGCTTGCAGCGATGCTCAACCCGTCACGGCCACCGGTCCCGGCGGTTCCGGGCCGACATCGTCATCGTCCGGAGGCGAAGCGGGTACCGGCGGCGCATCGAGCTCCAGCAGCAGTTCGTCCGCGTCGAGCTCCAGCAGCAGCAGCAGCTCCGCTTCTTCGAGCAGCAGTTCGTCCGCGTCGAGCTCCAGCAGCAGCAGTAGCAGCAGTTCCGCTTCGTCGTCTTCGTCCTCGTCGTCATCGTCTTCGTCGAGCGGATCGGTTTGTCCGATGGTCACCAATGGAGGCGCGAGCAAGTATGCCGCGGCGTATGGTGATGCGTCGGGTCAATCCGGCGCGGCGGTTGCGTACGACAAATCGGGAAACCTTTTGGTAACCGGGACGTTTGCCGGCTCGATTAATTTCGGCGGCACGACCCTCACGAGCGCAGGCGGCGACGACGTATTCGTGGCGAAATTCAATCCAGCGGGGCAGTTGTTATGGGCCAAGAAATTCGGTGATGGCGACGTGCAAAACGCGTCGAGCATCGGTGTCGACTCGAGTGGCAACGTGTACGTGACCGGCAGCTTCAAAGGAGCGATCAATTTCGGCGGCGGCAACTTGAACGCGGCGGGAACACTCTTCGTCGATGTATTTCTTGCCAAACTCGGTTCGGACGGAGGTCACGTTTGGAGCAAGAGCTTCGGCGATACGAACGTGCAAAATTCCCGCGGTATGGCCGTCGATACGGCCGGAAACATCATCATCACCGGGTTTTTCCAGAACGACATCAACTTTGGGGGCGCGACGTTGACGAGCGCCGGGCTTTACGACGTTTTTCTGGCGAAATTCACGACGGACGGGATGCACCAATGGAGCCGTCGATTCGGTGATGCGGCAGGCGATCAAAATGGCCGCGCCGTGGCCCTCGATTCGATGGGAAATGTGTATCTCGCAGGCGACATTGGAAGTTCGATCGATTTCGGCGGCGGCGTGATGACGGCGACGGCAACCAAAGTCGCGTTTGCAACGAAATTCGATTCGCTCGGCAATGCGACGTGGGCCAAGTTGAGCGTGGGAATGGGCACGGATCGAGCAACGGCCACGGCAATCACCGTCGGCCCCGCAGGAGAAGTCCTCGTCGGCGGGAATTTCCGCGGTGCCTTCGATTTGGGCGGCGGAAGTATCGTCAATCCCAACGTCGACGATGCCTTCATTACGTTGTTCGACGCGGCGGGTATGCACACGCTGACGCAAAGCTTCGGAGACACGCAATCGCAAACCGTAACGGGAGTTGCGGTCGCCGCCAATGGGGATTTGATCGCGACGGGTAATTTCTCGGGTTCGATTGACGTGGGCACGGGAATGCCCATTGCGAGCGCGGGAGCATTCGATGGATTCTTGGCGCGTTGGGACGCCAAAGGTTGTCCCGTCTGGGTGCGCACCTACCCGGGCGCAATGACCCAATTGACGCAAGGTTTGGCGCTCGATCCCACGACGGGAGGCTTCGCGCTCACCGGATTGTTCAATGGCGCGGTGGACTTCGGAACGGGAATGCTCACGGCCGCGGGCGACGACATCTTCATTCTTTCAGCCAATCCGTGATCTGCGCAGGGGTTGACTGGAGTTTGGCCGGTTCATGAAAAGCCCCGGCCCATCGCCTCATTCCGATCCCATGGCTTTCATGACCATTCTTTTTCGGCGTTGACCGTCGAATTCCGCATAAAAAATCTGCTGCCAAGTGCCCAAATCGAGTTTTCCCTTGGTAATGGGTACGATGACTTCGTGATGCACGAGGAGCGATTTCAAGTGCGCGTCGCCATTGTCTTCACCCGTGCGATGATGCTTGTAGTCTTCACGCGCGGGCGCAAGATGTTCCAGCCATTGCCAGATATCTTCCCATAACCCTGGTTCGTGATCATTCACGAAAACCCCGGCGGTGATATGCATGGCCGAAACGAGGACCATGCCTTCGCGAATACCGCTCGTCTCGACAAACGCGGCGACTTTGTCGGTAATATTGACGAGCTCGCGGCGTTTTTTCGTTTCGAAGTACAGATAATCCGTGGCTGTTTTCATGACGCCAAACCTTTGTTTCTACACTTGGGGCTTCGGACCGCCTGCGGCGTCCTTCGCCCCAAACCCCGGTTTCTACACTTGGGGCTTCGGACCGCCTGCGGCGTCCTTCGCCCCAAACCCCGGTTTCTACACTTGGGGCTTCGTTCAGACCGACGATTGCGCATCCATTTGTTTGTCCGGATGAGCGGCCTGGAACCCTTCGAGCTGCCGGCAATTTTTCTCGATCCGCAAAAGAAGCGGAAATTGGTCGAGGTCGACCAAAAGCGACCGGGCGCTGTAAAGCTGAGGAATCAAGCACGCGTCCGCCATCGTCGGCGCGTCGGCGACCGAAAACTCCCCGGCGACATCGGCAGCCAACGTGGCATACGCGTGTAATCCCTTTTCAATGAAACGACGCGCAATGACGACGTCATCGCCGCCCAATTCATTTTTGATGAGGGCACGCATCGTCAAGTTTTGAAACGGTTGAATGCCCGAATTGACGATTTCCGCAAGTTGTCGCGTTCGAGCCCGCAAATAACGATTCGCCGGCAAAAGCGGTGGCGCGGGAAAACTCTCCTCGAGCCATTCGATGATGGCCAAGGATTGCCCGAGTCGCCGCAATGTTCCATTTTCCTCGATTTCGAGAATGGGAACCTGCTCCATGGGGTTTTTCGCTCGGTATGCGTCGCCGTGTTGTTCACCGCCGTCCTTGAGCAAATGAATCGGCACGTAATCAAACGCGATCGATTTGTAATGCAAAGCAATCCGCACACGATAACTCGCCGAGCTGCGCCAATAACTGTAGAGCTTCATGGTTCCGCCACCTTTCGACCACGACGCACGTAGCAGAGGCCCGCGGCGTCCGCAAGCGTTGTCGCACTGGGCTTCGCCCAGACCCACGAGGGCTCCTCGCCCTCGACCCCGCAAGGGCCCAGGCCCTTGACCCAGGTATTGGTTTGTCCTGCGGACAAACCAAACACGTGTCAGGAGGCAATAGCAGACTTGACCCTTTTTGATTTGGCCGCGCAGCGGACAAATCAATATTGGT
>CAYSYX010000016.1:0-55312 GCA_964435055.1 uncultured Polyangium sp.
CCCCATCGAGAACCAAACTCTTCGCGAAGCGCGCTTGTTAGCGCGCGGAGCGAACGTTCAATTCAAGGCGTGCGGTCACATTCCCCTCACGTACAAATCACGGCGTTTGTCTATCAAAACTCGATTGGAGAGCCGATTTCGTTGGACCTCAAACGAGGTCGTCGATGGGACCTGCGCCTTCGCGCACGATGACGACTTCGCCGGCCGACAGATCCACGACCGTGGAGGGAACGTTTCCACAGACACCGGCATCGACGACGATCTCGAGGCCCGGAAACGTTTCTTTGATCTCCCACGGATCGATGATCGGTTCGGCACCGGGCGGAGCTGCGGTCGTGCTGATGATCGGTCGACCGAGTTCACGCACGATGGCTTGAGCGACCGGATGGGACGGCACACGAATGCCGACGGTCTTCTTGTTGCCCAGATGGACCATCTTGGGCACGTCACGCGTTGCTTGGAGGACAAAGCAATACGGGCCCGGGAGCAGGCGACGCAGGACGCGATACGCAGCGTTCTCGACGATGGCGTACTTGGCGATGTCCGCGAGATCCGGGCAGATGAACGCGAGGTTCTTGTCGCGTTGCATGCCTTTGATTTGGTAGAGGCTCTCGATCGCTTGCTTGTTCATCAAGTCGCAACCGAGACCGTAGACGGTGTCGGTCGGGTACGCGATGACGCCGCCTTTTTCGAGGATCTCCACGACGCGTTTGATTTTCCGCGGTTCGGGATGTTCGGGATTGATGGGGAGTAGGACGGCCACGATGTCCTTGTGGCGCCAACTTGAACATTTGGGGCTTCGAATCCGCGTTTTGCGTTCGATTGCCCCAAACCCCGGGCGCGTGATGGGAAGGTGTTTGTCGAAACGATCGATCGTACGGGAGTGAAACGTCAGTCTTTGAGCGCTTCGCTGCCGCCGATGATTTCCATGAGCTCTTTGGTGATCGCCGCTTGACGCGCTCGGTTGTATTGGAGCGTGAGGCTTTCGACCATTTCCTTGGCGTTTTTCGTGGCCGCATCCATCGCGGTCATACGAGCGCCGAGCTCGCTGGCCATCGATTCGTACAGCGCGCGAAGCACCGAGATGTCGACGTACATCGGAACGAGGACCTCGAGCAGCGCGTTCGGGTTGGGCTCGAACGTGAACTCGATGGCTTCCGGAGCCGCATTTTTCTCGGCCTGCACTTCGTTCTGAGCGACCGGGAGCAAGCGTTCGCAAACGACTTGCTGACTCATAGCGCTCTTGAACTCGTTGTAGACGAGATAGATGCTGTCGACCTCGCCCCGGTTGAAGGGTTCGAGGATCTTCGCTCCGACCTTTTCCGCCGTTTCGAGCTTCAGGTCGTCCCAGATGCCCGGGAGGAACTCGAGGCCCGGAGCACCACGACGCGCCATGTAGTCCCGGCCTTTTCGACCGATGACCATCATGCGCACGTCTTGGCCTTGTTCGACACGCGTTCTCCACTCGCGCTCGGCGCGCTTGTTGATGTTCGTGTTGAACGCTCCGCAAAGACCGCGATCGCTGGTGAGCACGACGAGCAGCACGCGCTTCTCGGCACGTTCGACGAGTAGCGGGTGCAACGACTGATCGAGCGCGCCTTCGGACGGTTCCTGAACGACGGCACCTTCGGTCGATGCGCGCATCGACGTCGTGATGGCCCGAAGTGCTTCCTGCGTTTTGATCGCGTACGGACGCAGTTCGGTGATGCGTTGCTGAGCGCGGTTGAGACGCGCGCCGGCAACCATCTTCATGGCGCGCGTGATCTTCTGCGTCGAACGAACGCTCGTGATGCGCTTGCGAATCGCTTTGAGCGAAGGCACTGCTTACTTCGCTTTCTTGGCCTTCTTCGAGGCTTTCGGGGCGGGTTTGTCCGCGGGTGCTTCTTCTTCCGACTCCTCGACGACCGCCTTGGGCTTGCCACCAGGCACGAAGGTCTTCTTGAACGCTTCGATCGCCTTGTTCATGCGCTCCTTGAGGTCGTTGTCGAGAGCCTTCTTCTCCACGATGTCCGTCAAAATCGCCTTGTGTTTCGATTCGACAAACGCGAAGAGCTCCTGCTCGAACTGCGCCAGACAATCGACCGGGAGGTCATCGACAAACCCGTTCGTACCGGCGTAGATGATCAAGATCTGCTTCTCGACCGCGAGCGGGACGTACTGGCCCTGCTTGAGCAACTCGACGAGACGTGCGCCACGCTCGAGCTGCTTGCGGGTCTTCGCGTCAAGGTCCGATGCGAACTGCGCGAAAGCCGCCATGGCGCGGTACTGCGCAAGGTCGAGACGCAACGTACCGGCGACGCTCTTCATCGCCTTGATCTGCGCGTTACCACCGACGCGGCTGACCGAAATACCGACGTTGATGGCCGGACGAACGCCCGAGTAGAACAAGTCCGACTCGAGGAAGATCTGACCGTCCGAGATGCTGATGACGTTCGTCGGGATGTACGCCGAGACGTCACCGGCTTGCGTTTCGATCACGGGGAGCGCGGTGAGCGAGCCGCCGGACCACGAGTCTTTGATGATCTCGTAGTCGCCGCCGCCTTGCTTCTGAATTTTTTCCAAGCTGTGCTTGGCTTCGTCCTTGCCGAGCTCGCCGATGTGGATCTTGCCGTCGGCGCCGCGGAAGTTGCGATCACCTGGCGGAGGCGCCGAGGTTCCTTTGCGCACGACCCAGAACACGTCGGCCATCTTGGCGGCGCGTTCGAGGAGGCGCGAGTGAAGGTAGAACACGTCGCCCGGATACGCTTCGCGGCCCGGCGGACGACGCAGGAGCAACGAGAGCTGGCGGTAAGCGACGGCTTGCTTGGACAAATCGTCGTAGATGCAGAGAGCATGGCGGCCGGTGTCCCGGAAGTACTCGCCCATGGCGACGCCGGTGTACGGCGCGATGTACTGAAGCGGGGCGGTTTCCGAAGCGGACGCGACGACGACCGTCGTGTACTCCATGGCGCCGTAGTTCTCGAGTTTGTCCACGACCTGACGGATGGTGGACAGCTTCTGACCGATGGCGACGTAGAAGCAGTAAACGCCTTTGCCCTTTTGGTTGATGATCGTGTCGATCGCGACGGCGGTCTTGCCGGTTTGGCGGTCGCCGATGATGAGCTCGCGCTGACCACGACCGATCGGGATCATGGCGTCGATGGCCTTGATACCGGTCTGGAGCGGCTCCTTGACGCCTTGACGCTCGATGATGCCGGGCGCCTTGATTTCAACGCGGCGACGCTCTTTCGCCTCGATGGGGCCTTTGCCGTCGATGGGCATACCGAGCGCGTTGACGACGCGACCAATGACGGCTTCACCAGTGGGCACGTCGAGAATGCGGCCGGTTCGCTTGACCGTGTCGCCTTCTTTGATGGCGCTGGCGTCACCGAAAATCGCGCAACCTACGTTGTCGGCTTCGAGGTTGAGCACGAGGCCGGCGAGGGTTTGACCGTTCGCTCCGACAAACTCGACGAGCTCGCCGGCCATCGCACGGCTCAGCCCGTACACGCGAGCGATACCGTCACCGGTGGTGAGCACCGTTCCGACCTCGGAAACGAGAGCGGCTTTGTCGATGTTCTGGATCTGCTTCTTGATGATCTGGGAAATCTCTTCGGCTCTGAGCTGCATGGGGAGTCCTCGATCCGGGGGCGATAGACAAAACCCGGGGGGGCTTAGGTACGAAGCAGAGAATCGCGGAAGCTGTCGAGGCGAGCCTTGACGCTTCCGTCGATCACCTGGTCGCCAATGCGGGTGACGATTCCTGCAATGAGCGACGGATCCTGCTTGTGCGAAACAACGACCTTCTTGCCGGTCGCGCTCTCGAGTTCGGCGCGAAGTTTGGCGAGAAAACTTTCAGTGAGAGGCGTTGCGCTCGTGACTTCGGCGCGGAGAACCCCCGCATCTTCATCAACGAGCTTCTCGAGCTGACGAACCATTTCGGGCAACGCGAACAAACGCCGGCGTTGCGCCAAAAGCCGCAACGTCGACAACGCCGTCGGCGACATACTCATCTTCTGGCCGATCTCGACGAGCACGGCCTCACGCTGAGCATCACCAACGAGCGGGTTTCCCAAGACCATCCGCAAGTCTTCAGACTTTTCGTAACTCGACGAAAACTCCGCAAGATCACGGCTGATCACGGGCAAATTCTTGAGCTCTTTCCCAAGCTCGAAAACGGCTCGGGCATAACGACGAGCAATCGCTTCGGCGCTCATGACTTACCTCCCACCGACAACGCCGATCGAAGCGAAGCCAGGTACTCCTCGGACATCCGATCGATGTCCGCCTGCGCCGTTCGCTTGCGGATGATCTCTTCGGCCGCCGTCGTGGCGTTCGCCACGGCTTCCTGCATCAACGTGATCCGCGCCGCGCGCAACTCTTGGTCGACTCGGAACTCCGCATCCCGACGCATACGCGCCCGACGCTCTTCCGCCTCGGAAATGATGTGCTTCTTCTCGACTTCCGCCTGCGCCGCGTACTCGGCTTTGAGCGCCTTCAGCGTCTCGTGAATCTTGTCGAACTTCGCTTCGAGTTCGTCCAGACGAGCCTGCGCTTCGTTCTCGAGACGCGTGGCCGTCTCGATCTCTTGCATGATGTCTTGCTTGCGCTTGACGAGAGCTTCGCCGATCGGTTTGCGTCCAAAGTGATAGACGACGTAACCGAGAATCGCGAGGTTCAAGATCGCTGCGAAAAGCGGCGTTTGCTCGTTCTTCGGGTCGCACGGGTCGGTGGCGTTGTGATACCGCCACAAGAGTTTGTCCACGGGGTTCGCCGACTGCGCCTTCGCGTTGTCGACTCCAACCATGCCGTGCCACCAGTTGATCTGATCGAAGTGCGGCGCGTCGTCGGGACCATGGCCCGGACAATGCCCGGCTCCATGACCACCACCCGCATGCTCCTCTTCTTGGTGCTGCACGACGGGACGCGCTTGAGGCTGAATACGAGCGCCTCCCGGCATCCCCGGACGACCTTGTTGCCCCGGGTTGGCAAATTGACCGGGTTCCAAACGACGAACCGGAGGCGGCGTGTCGAGCGGCGGATGCCCCGCAGGCAAACCCTGATTCGGGTTCGGCGGCGTCTGAGCCAGCGCGCTCGCGCCAAACAAGGCCATGAGCCCGGCCAAACCCGCTCCGACGACCAGCTTACGGCCGCGAGAAAGATTCCAACGCGAGGTCATCGGCCGACCTCCCTACCCAATACGCGCGAAGCAATATCGGCGGCATGCGCCGGTTGTGCCGCGGCCAAGTCCTTCTTCATCTGCTCGACTTCCGAAGTAATGCGCCCTTTTCCGTTGTCGAGGATCCGAGTCACGTCGTTGCGCGCTTCGTCCATGATCTTGGCTTCGATCTCTTTCGCCTCGCGCCGAAGACGCTCACGCTCGTGATTCGCTTCGACACGAACCTTGTCGAGCTCGGCTTCGTACTTCTTCGACAACTCGATCACTTGGTCATCGATGATGCGCGACCTTCCACGCGCTCCCGCGGTACGCCGTTCTCGTTCGGCAAACACCTTGAGAAGCGGGTCGAACAAGAGCGGTCGCAAGACCAGGATGAACGCAGTGAAGAGAATGAACTGCGCGATGAACGTCGCATCGAAGTCGACGCTGATCGTTGAGGCGAAAAGTCTGGATGCGAGAAGATGGTTCACGGGATCCGACAATCTCCAGAGGTGCCCACGCCATAGGTCCGCGCGATGTAAAAGCCAAGGCTTGGATCGCTCTTGGTTCTTTCCGCGGAGGCTCCACGACGCGAGAGGTGCAAAGCGCCCCTCTCGTTCGGCGCCGGCCCAACTAGCACAGGGCCGGGGATACGGAAAGGTTCTTTGATGAAAGACTCCCCAAGGGCCCCTCAATCCAGGTCAAGTCGGGATCAACGCGCAATGAATGCGCGATTTCAGGTCAGCCAATCCTCACAACGAAGGTGCGGATACACCCGGAAAGTCTCCACCCTCCGCGTCACGAGCGTGAAGTCGTGCGTCACCGCGATCGCCGCGATCATGACGTCATCCGTCGACGCCTCCGCCGCCACCGTGCACCGAAACTTCGCGAACGATTGCGATGCCTGCGTGTCGAACGGCGCGACTTTCACCGCCGCGACGAGCCGAATCACGTCCTGCATGAGCCGGGTTTTTCCCGTACGCCGCGCCGCGATCAATATCTGACTGATGTTGATCGACGTCGTCCAACGATCCCCCGTCGGCACCATCGACAACCGCTTCACGAAAAGCGGCGACGGCACCGCCCGCAACACCTCCGCCAACGAAGGCGTGTCGAACAAGTACGCCATGACTAACCTCGCCCCCAAAGGTTTGTCCGGGCTAGGTCGACAAACAACGAGTCCACGAACTCGTCATGACGACACGTACCGCACAACGCGAGCAAGGGATCAACTCCACCAAGCGCCGGATCCGGCGGGTCGATCTTGTCGAGATCCGAAATCGGCACGATCGCCGCGACAGGTTGCCCCTCACGCGTGACCACCGAACGAGCTCGCGAACGCTCCGCCGCATCCACCGCGTCCAAACAATGCGCCGCCAAGTCCTCGAGAGGAATGCCGTACTTCTGCGTCACGACATTCATTCCTACCGGATCGATCGACAAACGTCACCGACACGCGTCAGCCAAACAGCGTCGTCAACAATCGTTCGAGATCCACAAGCGCCGCGTCGACGTCCTTGTCCGTCGCTCGATACGGCAACAACGAAGGCTCGGCTTCGAGCGCCTTGCCCTTACGCAAAGGCAACTCCGCCTGCTCCGATCGAATCGCTTCCACAGCGTGCGGACTGCGAAACCAATCCTCGTCGAAACGCTCGATCAACGAACGCCGATCGGTCAACGCCAAGAGCGTTCCGAGCAGCCGCGTGGGATCGTTCGGACCAACGTTAGGCAGGACAAACTCGAGGTCCGCAGGAAGCGGAACACCCAGCGCCCGCGCCGACCACTCCTCGAAGCGTTCGTGCCTCACCCGCGACGACAACACTTCAGCGCCTCGAAGAAGCACTCGCAGCGCATCCATCCGCAACGTGACGACGAGCGCTCGCGCGATCCGACGCGCTTGATCCACCGCCCGCACACGACCCAAGTCGAGCACACGCACGCCGAACACCGGATCGAACGGCAAGCTCCCAAAGAGCGCCGCGCGACGCGCGACCCGTAAATCAAAAGGTGATCGTTTGAACACAAAATGTGCCGAACGAGGCACGTCCGCTTCGGCATACACCCGGCCAAACAGCGCCAGCGCCCGGACAAACGATGCTGCACCAAGCAGTGGCGGAGGCTCCATCACGGGAAGAACGAGGCCGTCGAGAAGTCCCGTCGAGGCGAAGATCTGCGTAAACCAACGCAGCGACAAACGCGCCGGCCACCCTTCCCCGGCGTCCCGCGCCAAACCAAACGCCACGACTTCATCCCAACGCTGAAACCCACGCGGAAGAAATGGCTCGGTCACTTCCAGCACCCGCTCGGCCGTGCGCATGAGCGACGACGATGGATGCAGCGGCACTTCATACGCGTCGACGTCTTCGACCCCCAAGCGACGAATCGCTTCGGCACGGCGTTCCGCCATGACAAACGACGCGTCCCGAAGCGATCGCGACCCCCGTTCAAACGCTCGAACGTAAAACCGACGACGGTCCGCTTCGGGATCGCTAAGCACGCGATCGAGCGCCGTTCGCGGAGACAAACGCGACGTCTCGAGATCGGGGACCTCGATCGATGCTTCGTGCAGCGCATCCGCAACGAGCACCCGCGCGGGCCACACGACACGCTCGAGCACGAGCGCATACGCCCACACGCGAGCCGCCGCGAGCACCGGATCCTTCGCCCGCTCCCCCAGCTCCATCCACATCGATCGCGTCGTGACCGCTCGATGCTCTTCGAGAACATTACGCCGACTCGCATCGGGATCTTTGCGCAACGCCCGCGCCGCCGAACGCCACTGCTCATGAGCCCGAGCTATCCGTTGATCGATATCGTGCGGAGCAAGATCCATCGACATCACCCATGCATGGTCGGAGCCGTACCCAGTCGCCGTATGAGCTCGCCTTCCGCCAGCGCCATGCCTTCGAGTCGCCGACGTACGACCGCCGCGTCCTTCTTCACCGACTCGGCAAGCTCGACAAACGTCCGATAGTGCCGCGCTTCCGAAGCAAACAAGTCTTCATAAAAGGCAAGCAGCTCGGGTTCGTCCCCACGAACTCGCAACGCGTCCATCACGAGCTTGAAACGTTCACACGATCGCGCCTCGATGATCGCCGCCACGAGCAAACGATCGACGAAAGGATCTTCCGGCGCTCCATAACGACCCACCCGCGCCAGCTTACGCAGCTCGGCCGCGTACTCGTCCGTTTCGGGTTTGCCCAAGGCGAGACCTCGCTTCGTGAGTTCGTCGAGGACCGCGCGAAAGTGTCGCAATTCTTCTTCGGCAATCAGCGCCAGCTCGCGCGCGACATCGCCGTATTCGGGAAAGCGAGCCGCGAGAGACAAGGCATTCGAGGCCGCCTTCATCTCGCAATGCGCATGGTCCTGCAGAAGAACAGGCAGGTTGGTGACGGCTATCTCGCCCCAGCGAGGATCGGTTGGTTGAGTCAGACAGAGCACGACAGGGCGATGTATGGCACGGGTCGCATGCGAGGAGCAGTCCCGCTGAACGGCGAAGCTACAGAGCGTTGTTCGCTCGACCGTTGAGCAACGAGCTCGACTCGAGGTGATACGTCAGGCTGAGTCCAATCATCGTGGAGCTGACGGACGTCGACAGAGTCCGGCGCACCGCGACCTCGGCGCTCATCTCGGTACTTACATAACCGATGCCCCCCGAGACCGAATGGACGTCGACTCCTTGGTCGTATCGATAACCCAGTCGAATGGGGACTTTGTTGGCCACGAGGTACTCACCGCCGGCCATGGCCCGAAGAGTCGTCTTCGTCCAAGAGTCGAAGTCGGCAACTCCGTCGACCTCGATCGAGAAGTCCTTGGTGCCGTACCCGATGCCGGCGCCGACGGTCGTCGGCAGAAAGGAATGGCCCGGATGCGTGAGGTTTTGTCCGACGATCCCGATATGGAGTGACTCGCCGATCCGCACGGTCAATCCCGCGTCGAAGGTAAAGGTGTCGACCAAGGGATCTCGTTGCTTGTTCGTGACGAGTCCCCCGGAGGCATAGCTGTAGGTTTTGACGTCGGGGTTATCGAGAGGGCCGAAACCATCCTGGATCATGCGGAGGTAACGAACGCCCGCACCAAGGAAGAAGCGATCGCCCACGGGATAAGCGATGGTGGATCGCGCGTCGGTGAAGGTTCGATTGAGACCGTCGGGATCAATCACCCCACCGGTGAACGACGCTCCGCCGGCAATACGAGTCGACGACGTGATGGAGTCGACGGCCGCAAGAGATCCAAGGGCCCTTGTTGATTCGGGGGTGAACTGCCCATTGGCCTCGATGTGATACAGGCGCGTGAGGGGCATGTTTGCAGGGTTCAAGAAAACGGCGGACGTGCCATTTCCCAGGGCTCGCAAAGCACCGCCCATCGCCAGGCTGCGAGGCGTTTCATTTTCGCCATACGCATACGCGAAGGGTGGGAGGAGCTTGGCGTCTTCGGCCCACGCGTTCTTGGTGGAAGATCCCGTCGCCAGCGCGACGAAGATCAAAATGGCGCCCGCCGTGCTCGAAATCCGCATCAATCGGGGGATAGCCACAAATCGGAGCGAAGGGCAACTTCTTGTGAAAAGCCATCGCGGACGTTTTCGACCCAAAACGTCTGGCCCTCAAAGTGCCGGAAAGATCGACAAATATTCCCTCTTGACGAGAACGGATCGTCGTTCGGGACGGGGTTCGATGCCGTTCAGGCGAGATCCAGCTTGGGAAACACTCGACTTGACCGTGTCGCCGCGCCGGCACGCCACAACTCACGAGCGCGAAGGTCGCTATGCAGCCTCGGGATTCATAAAAAAACTTGTGCAATATCAATGATTTAACAAAATCTTCACAGTTCGGGATGGACGCCCGACCCAAGCCGGTGCTACCTCCGTTCCGTCTTTGCCGTCGCCCGTCGCAACGCTTGTCGAGCTTCGGGATCTTTGCCGATAACTTGTGTCTGTCATCACAAAACTACGAGCGAAGGTCTGGCGTGATTGTCAAGGCGTTCCGTAACGAGGCATTGAAATAGAATTTGTCGAGTAAGGCTCGAAACGCGGTCGAAGTGATCGTGTCGGTGGAAAATCCAGGCTGAAAACGTGCTTGGTCCTCAAAAAGGAAGGACGCGGGCGTGGGGTTTGGTTTTTCGAAGAGCCGACCCGTGTGGGTACCCAGGGAAAACCCGGGAGCTTGTGGACAATCTGTGGATAAGTTCCGGCGAAGTTGGATGCAGGAGGGATTTCTTTTTGAAATCAACGAGTTAGCGAACCGGTGAACCACGAATAGGCTGTGGAGAAAATGGGGTCCGCCCTGTTGTCTTCACGATGAATGGTTTCGCAGTGGATTTTTGGCAGAAATGACGATGGCGATTGACCAGGCACGAGAAATCTTCGACCGAGCCGTCGAATACACGCGGGGACTTTCTCCGGCGACATTCGATCAATGGTTTGGCGGAGTGCAATACGACGACTTGACCGACGGAGTCTTGTCGTTACGGGTGCAAAACGAATTCGTTCTCGAATGGGTCAAAACGAATTTCCTGCCCACCATCGTCGACAAAATCCGCGAAGCAACGGGCTGGAGTGTCCAAGTCGCTTGGACCGTCGATCAGCACTTGCAACATCCCATTGCCAACGTTCCGACCGCTTCGCCCATTCGTCCGCGCGCCATTGCCGTGCGTCCGTCGACGATCCCTTCGACGACGCCCGCCGTTGTCGACGCACCGATTCAAGCTCCAACGCTCGTCGTGGGTTCGGCGCGAAAAGCATCCCTGCCCGATGATTTGAACTCAAAGCATACCTTCGGCACGTTCGTCGTCGGCCCGTCGAATCAGTTGGCCCATGCAGCCGCGATCGCCGCTGCCGGTGGCGCCGGTCGACGTTACAACCCGCTCTTCATTTGCGGCGGCACGGGGCTTGGCAAGACGCACCTCGTCCACGCGATCGCACATCGCATCCACGAAGACCGCCCCACCGCGCGCATCATTTACGTCTCGGCCGAGCGCTTCACGAACGACTTCATCACCGCCATTCAGCATCACCGCATGGACGAGTTCCGAGCTCGATATCGCTCCAATTGCGATGTGCTCCTCGTCGACGACATTCAGTTCTTGGCCGGACGCGAGCAAACGCAGGAGGAGTTTTTCCACACCTTCAATGCGCTCCACGGCCTCGACCGGCAGATCGTGGTGACGAGCGACAAGTACCCGCAGAACTTGGAACGCATGGAAGAGCGGCTCGTTTCGCGTTTTTCATGGGGCCTCGTGGCCGACATTCAGGCCCCCGAATTCGAAACGCGGGTGGCAATCGTGCGAAACAAAGCGGCGCTCGAAGGGATCGAATTGCCCGACGATGTCGCGTTGTTCCTGGCCCAAGTCATTCGATCGAACGTGCGCGAGCTGGAAGGCACGCTGATTCGCTTGGCCGCGAAGTCGTCGCTGATGAACTGCCCTGTGGATCTCGCGTTCGCGCGGGCGCAGATCACGGCGGCGGTGCCTCGCGCGCAAGTCATGAGCGTCGAGGACATTCAGCGCGCCGTTTGCCATCATTTTCACCTTCGCTCCATCGATTTGACCTCAAAAGATCGGCACAAGAGCATTGCGTTCGCGCGCCATGTCGCGATGTATCTGTGCAAGCAGCGTTTGAAGGTTTCTTTCCCTGAAATCGGTCGGGCCTTCGGAAACCGCGATCACACGACCGTGATGAGCGCCGTACGCAAGATCGAAGCGCAACGCGATACCGATCCGCACGTTCGCGCGCACATCGAAGCGCTCGAACGCAAACTCGCCGGCGACAGCGCCTGACGATTGCCCTGTTTGAACATTTGGGGCTGCGAGTCGCCTTCGGCGCTCTACGCCCCAAACCCCATCAAAATCATTACGTGGACAAACGAATTTCGAGGTGCGCCTGCATTCGCGAAGAGCGCGATCCGCAGGCGCCGACGATTACGGTTTGGCTCCGCTTCCGCTGTAGAGCGTCTCGGACATGACGAAGACCAGCGTTTCGAGCTCTTGGTAGGCTTGGCGAATGACCGGCCCTTCGGCGCCCGCTTCGACAAACTTGCGCAGACCGGCCATCGATTCGCGGATCCCGTGGCGGATCTTCTCGTCAACCAGCTCGCCGTAAGCTTCGAGCGACTGCTCGGTCGTGAACAGCAACGTATCGATGGACGTCTTGAGTTCTGCGGCCTCGCGGCGTTTGACGTCTTCTTCTTTGAACTTGTCCGCTTCTTGAACGAGGCGTTCGACATCCTCCGGCGACAAACCCGAGGTCGGCGTGATGACGACCTTTTCCATCCGCTTGGTGGCGAGATCCGTCGCTTCGACGTTCAGGATTCCGTTTTCGTCGATGTTGAAGACGACTTCGATTTGCGGAACGCCCGCAGGTGCTGGAGGAATCCCGGTCAGCTCGAAGCGGGCCAGGCTTTGGTTATCGGCGGCCATTTCGCGTTCGCCTTGAAGAACGTGAATGGGCACGAAGTTTTGATGATCGAGGCTCGTCGTGAAGATCTCGCTCCTCGATGTGGGGATCGTGGTGTTTCGCGGGATCAATTTCGTCATGATTCCGCCACCTGTTTGAACACCAAGCGATAACGGCGTTACGTCGAGCAGCAGGATGTCCTGACCTTGACCGGCCAGCGCCGCCGCCTGAATCGCCGCCCCAACAGCGACGACTTCGTCCGGATTGACGCCTTTGTGCGGCTCGCGTCCGAACAAGTTCTTCACGGCCTCTTGCACGGCCGGCATTCGCGTCATGCCTCCGACGAGAACCACCGTGCTGACGTCCTGCGCGTTGATTGCCGCATCGCGAAGTACGTCCGAACAAACATCGATGGTCCGCTTGAGCAGATCCAGCGTCAGCGCTTCGAGCTCGCTGCGTTCGATCGTGCGTTCGAGGTGCAAGGGGGTGCCTTTTCCACCTACGGCCACGAAGGGCAGATTGATTTGCGTTTCAAGAGACGAACTCAGCTCGTGTTTCGCCTTTTCCGCAGCTTCTTTGAGACGCTGCATGGCCATTCGATCCTTGCGCAGATCGACTCCATGCTCGAGCTGGAACTCGCCGACGAGGACGTCGATGATGCGTTGGTCGAAGTCTTCACCTCCGAGGTGAGTGTCACCACCGGTGGCGCGAACGTTGAATACGCCCTTGCTGATCTCGAGGATGGAGATGTCGAAGGTGCCTCCGCCCAGGTCGTACACGGCGATGGTTTCGGCGGCTTGTTTGTCCAGGCCGTACGCCAACGCGGCGGCCGTCGGTTCGTTGATGATGCGGCGAACTTCGAGGCCGGCGATGCGGCCGGCGTCTTTGGTGGCTTGACGCTGTGCATCGTCGAAATAAGCGGGGACGGTGATGACGGCTTCGGTGACGGGCTCGCCGAGAAAGCGTTCGGCGATTTCTTTCATTTGCGCGAGGATCATCGCGGAGATCTCGGGCGGGGAATACGCCTTGTCGCGAAGCGTGACCCAGGCGTCGCCGTTCTCGGACGCGGTAATCATGTACGGGACAAACGACGACATGCGCTCGACATCGGGTGAAAGGCGCTTTCGACCCATGAGACGCTTGACGGCGTAGACGGTGGCGGGCGCGTTTGTCACGGCTTGACGGCGGGCAACTTGGCCCACGAGCCGCTCGCCACTGGCGGCAAATGCGACGACCGAGGGTGTCGTTCGCGCGCCTTCGGCGTTGGGAATGACTTTCACGTCGGTGGCTGACGATGCCCCCACGCCATCGACGACGGCGACACACGAGTTTGTCGTGCCGAGGTCGATACCAACAATCTTACCCATGATGGGTGTGACGATATATCAAACCCGAGCGGATCGGGTTCATGCAGACGGCATGCTGGGACGAACAGACGTGCCCAAAAGTAACGAGTGGTCAGTTGGCGGCCGAGGTTCCCGCCGGGGATCCCTTGGAGACGACGACCATGGATGCACGGACCAAATGATCACCGAGACGATACCCGGGTTGCACGTCGTACACGACGACACCTGCGGGATGCTCGGCTGATTCGACGTGTTGGATCGCTTCATGAAGCGCCGGGTCAAAGGGTTGTCCCACCGCGTTGATGCGCTGAATGCCCATTTTTTCCAGCGTATCGATGAATTGCTTGAGCACGATGCGCAGACCATCGGCCACGGATTTACCGGCTTCGGTGCCTTCGGCGTGCGTGATGGCCCGTTCGAAGTTGTCGAACACGGGCAGGAGGTCCTTGACGGTGGTTTCCTTGCCGCGTTTTTGCGCATCGTCGACTTCGCGACGCGTACGCTTGCGGTAATTGTCGAAGTCGGCCGCCGTGCGCAGCAATTGATCGCGCAGCTTGGCGACATCGGCGAGCGCGTTGGCGTAACGCTCTTCGGTTGTGGGTTCGGCGGGAGCGGCTTCGGCCGGAGCAGCGGTATCGTTCGCCGCCGCCTCGCCGTTACCATTCGAGGCGGAATTCTGGGTGGTGTTGTCAGGGTCGGACATCGCGGGCGCACTATAACCTTCCAAGATCGCCTGGCAACGGCTCGACCCGTCGAAGATTGCAGGATGTGACAGACGAGGGCGGATGTTTGCGCCGCGCGGATGACCGGCGTAGATCCGCCGACATGCACACTGCACCTGCGTACGGCGCCGAGAGCGCCATTGCCGAGCTGCTCGAGCGTGAGGATCTCGAAAAGCTCGGTGAAACCCGCCTCGTTGGGAATTATCGCCAAGCGCCGTTCGTCCTCGAACGTGGCCGCGGTTCGGAAGTGTGGGACACGGAGGGGCGTCGTTACCTGGACTTTTGTGCGGGCGTTGCCGTGTGTTCGCTCGGGCATGGACACCCGCGATTGTCCCAGGCGATCGCGACACAAGCCGCGCAGCTGATGCATGTGTCGAACTACTTCTACAACGCCGAGAACATCCGCCTCGCCGACGAGCTCTGCAAACGCTCGGGCATGGATCGCGCCTTCTTCTGCAATTCGGGCGCTGAAGCCAACGAAGCCATGCTCAAGCTCGCGCGACGCTGGTTCTATACGAAAAACCAACCCGAGCGGTATCGCATCATCGCCTTCGACAACGCGTTCCACGGACGAACCATGGGCGCCGTCGCGCTCACCGGAACGCCGAAATATCGCGAAGGGTTTGGCCCGCCGCTCCAAGGCGTGACGCACGTGCCCTACGGCGATCTCGATGCCGTGCGTGCAGCGATGGGTCCGGACGTCGCCGCGATCTTCGTCGAACCGGTGCAAGGCGAAGGCGGCGTCATTCCCGCTCCGCCCGGGTTCTTGCAGGCGCTACGAAATCTTTGTGACGAACACGGGGCGCTGCTGTGTCTCGATGAAGTGCAAACCGGGATCGGACGAACCGGAAAGTTTCTCGGGGCCGAACACGACGGCGTCAAAGGTGATCTCATCGCGCTGGCCAAAGGGCTCGGCGGAGGGTTTCCCATCGGCGCGCTTCTCGTGCGCGAAGAGCTGCAAAGTGCGCTTTCCCCAGGCACGCATGGATCGACGTTCGGCGGCAACGCGCTCGCGTCCGTTGCGGCTCGAACGGTCTTGGCGGTGCTCGACCAGGAAAAACTCATCGAAGGAGCCGTGACCAAAGGCGAACGGTTGGCAAAAGGTTTGTCCGCGATCGCGGAGAAGTATCCGTCGGTGTGCGCCGGTCAGCGTGGTCGAGGTTTGTTGCAAGGGTTGAGTCTCGCCAAAGGTATGGACGGACGAACCGTGCTTGGAAAAGTGCGGACTCGAGGTTTGTTGCTGACGGTTGCCGGGACGAACACGTTGCGCTTCACGCCGCCGTTGGTCGTGACGGAACGCGAGATCGATGAAGCGCTCGCAATGACGGACGCCGCGATCGCCGAGGTGGGCACATGAAGAAACGCGACTTTGCCTGCTTGGAAGATCTGGGCGAAGGCGGCATTCAAGCGATGCTCGATCGCTCGGTCCACTTCGCTCGGGTTCGAGGCACACCGGAGCATCCGAAGCCTCTTGCGGGTCATGCCACGGCGTTGCTTTTTGACAAACCTTCGACGCGGACGCGTTTGTCGTTGGAAGTCGCCACGTACGAACTGGGTGGACATCCGATCATCGTGACGCCGGACTCGTCGCAGATGGGTCGAGGTGAACCGACGGAAGACACGGCGCGCGTGCTGGGGCGGATGGTTTCCGCCGTGACGTACAGGACAAACACGTCGGCAAGGTTTGTCGCGATGGCCAAGGCGTGCGTGGTGCCGGTGCTCAATGCGCTGACGGACGATGCGCATCCGATGCAAGTGCTGGCCGACTTGATGACGGTGCAGCAAGCGCGCGGGACGCTCACGGGCTTGCGCGTCGCGTGGGTGGGCGATGCGAGCAACGTGGCGCGATCGTGGATCGAAGCTGCGGGCTTGTTGAAGCTCGACATGGTGCTCGCGACGCCGCCGGCGTTTGCCCCACCGGCGGACGAAGTGGCCAAGGCAGTTCGTCGCGGCGCAACGATCACGGTGACGGACGATCCCATCTTGGCAGCGCGAGGTGCGGACGTGTTGGCGACGGACGTGTGGATCAGCATGGGCCAAGAGAAGGAACGAGCGGAGCGATTGGCGGCGCTGACGCCGTACAAAGTCGACGCGAACCTCGTGGGCCTCGCTTCGCCCGAAGTCGTGGTGCTGCATTGTTTACCGGCGCATCGGGGCGAAGAGATCGAAGCCGATGTGCTCGAAGGGCCGCGAAGTTTCGTGTGGGAGGCCGTCGAAGCTCGTTTGCACACGAGCAAGGCGCTCTTGGAATGGGCCGCGCTCGGTCCCGGATTCGGACACGCGCCGTCGCTTTTGACAAACCCGCGCCACGCGGCTCACTGAGGCATCGTTTTTGCGACCTGTTGGACCCGTCGCCGATCCCGTTCCCTGCTCCGGATGCAGCAAGCTGCTCGATCCGTTGCGGGCCGGCCACGTCGCCATCTTCGACAACAAGTTCCATTTCTTTTGTGATCGTAGGGTTTGTCGCGCCACGTTCCTGGGCGAGCGTCCGGGCGAACCCACGGAACATCGTTCACCAACGCCGCTGGGCATCTTCGCCCCGCGCAGCATCACGCCGGCCGAACCAAGTCTGCTGCGTGTTGGTCTCGACGCACCCATCGTTCCGTTTCACGAACCGGCGTCATTGGAAGCGACACTTCCGCAACCTCCGGCCCTTGGTGACGACCGCACGTTGGTCGAGCCGATCGGGCGACCGATCCTGACGGACGAACCCGGGAAACTCGAGACACCCGATCACCAAGACATCGGTGCGCTGCTGCTCGTGATTGCGACCATCGCGGGAATTCTCGCGGTCGTGTTGGGTTTGACTGGAAATACGCTGCTGGTGATCGGCGCACGCATCGTGCTCGCCGGCGTGGGCGCGGGCATGCTCGTCGGTCGCGCGGCAACGAGCATGCGTGAGCCTTCCGATCCGCATCCGGCGCCGTTGCTCGGAACATCGATCGCCGCGCTCGTGGTCGCCGTATGGAGCGCGTTTCAACCGGATCGCGCCCTCGCGTCGGAAGCCGCGTCGCTGGCCGGCATCATCGTGACGACCACGTCGATCGGCGCCTGGATCCTCGAGAGCGCGCGTCGTGACGGCGCCGAAGAACGCGCGTACGTCGCCATGTCGTTGGCGTTGCCGGGGCGTCGAGCGCCCGATGACAACACGGCGACCGAGATCAAACAGAAAGCTTTCGACATTCGTCCGGGCGAACAGATCCTCGTCGAACGAGGTGAAGTCGTTCCGGTCGATGTGGTCGTCACCTCGGGCGACATCGACGTGTACCCATGGTTTGGCGCGACAACTGCCATCCGCAAACGTCCCGGAGACGCCGTCGTCGCCGGTGCGACCGTCGTGCGCGGTCGCCTCCGTGGAACCTGCACGTTTGTCGGGAACGATCGCGCGTTTGCCCGCGTGCTCCTCGATCCGCGTCGTCGTGCGGATGCGCTCGCGCCCATCGCGCGTGCGTCGCGAGCCCTCACTGAACGTTGGGCGCTCGTCGCCGCAGCCATCGGAGCGTTGTCGGCGTTCATCGCCGGCGGACGCAAAGCCATCGAGATCGCGATGACGGCCATCGGCGTGCACGGCGCGTTCGCGAGCGTCGTACTCGCGTGCATCGCGAGCTTGCACATCGTGCGCGGGATCCTGCTCGCGCAACGTCGCGGCATTGCCTACAAGAATGAAGGCGCGTGGGATCGCGCGGCCAACGTCAACGTCGCCGTGTTCTGTGCCCGCGGCACGTTGCTCCTCGGCGAACCCGAACTCGCCGAGCTCGAAGCCGTCAGCGACAAACACGAACCGTTCGATGTCCTGGCCCTCGCCGCCGGCGCCGAACGTGCTGAAGAGCATCCGATCGCTCGAGCGATTGTCCGGGCCGCAATGACCAGGTCTGTCCGGCCAGACGGCGTGCGCAACGCGCATTATGTGCCCGGTCTCGGCGTCACCGCCGTTGCTTCATCAGGTGAAGACTTGTGCGTCGGAAGCCGCGCATTGCTCCTCGCCAATCGCATCTCGATCGCTTCCGCGGAACACCGCATCGCCGAGCTCGAAGCGCTCGGACGAACCGTCGTTCTCGTCGCGCTCGGCACGCGTCTCATCGGCATGCTCGGCCTTCAAGATGGCTTTCGCCCCGGTGCTCGCGCTGCCGTGCAACATCTGATCGATGCGCAGATCGAACCCGTGATCATGTCCGGCGATGCGCGTGAAACGTGTGAAGCGATCGCGCGATCCCTCGACGTCGATCACATTCGTCCCGAGGTTCTTCCTGCCGAACGTGCCGCGGAAGTTCGGCGTCTCGTCGATGCGGGCATGTCCGTTGCGGTCCTTGGTCACACGAGCACCGATGAATCCGCGCTGGGTGCTTCCGAAGTCGCCGTCGCGCTCGATGCCGCGGGATCTCCCTCGGGTGATCTCTCCATCGCGCTGGCCTCCGACGATGTTCGCGATGCCGCGTTGTCCCTTGCGCTCGCCCATCGTTCACGACTCGATGCTCGGCTCGGCCTCACGATCGCCGCGATTCCGGCGTTGATCGGAGCGATCGCCGTCGCGTTTGGTTTGCTGCCTCCCGCGTATGCTCCGCTGGCTTCGTTGCTTGGTGGCGCGATGGCCGTTTTGCACATTCGCGCTATTCATCGAACGCGCGAATCACCAGCGATCCGCGTGAGTGCTTTCGGCGACTCCGAAGGCACCCCTTGACTCCGGCAAACTCCATCGGGATAAATAACGTACGGTAAGGTCAGGTGGCGCGATGGGCACAAGCGGGAGGAACGTCACCGTGACGGAAGACAAGATCGCTCTCGATCGTCTGCGCTCGCGACTCCAGACGTACATGCTGAAAAAGGGCCTGCGCTCGACGGCCCAACGACGGCTGATCGTCGACACGTTCTTCGAAATTGCGTCCCACACGACCATCGAAGATCTGCTCAGCGAAGTACGCACACGCGACAAAGGCATCGGTTACGCGACCGTGTATCGCACGTTGAAGCTGCTCGCCGAATGCGGCGTCGCGTCGGAGCGACGTTTCGGAGATGGTTTGAGTCGGTACGAATTGGCCGATGATGCCTCGACGCATCACGACCATCTCATCTGCGTTTCGTGCGGGATCATCGTCGAGTTCGAGGAGCCGCGGATCGAGACCTTGCAGGACGAGATTGCAGCTCGTCACGGCTTTCACGTCACCTCGCACAAGCACGAGATGTACGGCACGTGCGCGAAGTGTTCCGCCGCGAATTCGTCCTGACGAACTGTTTGTCGGATTGGAATGGTCGGGGTTACTTGCCGACTTGCGCGACGTAGCTGATGCGCGCGATCGGATCGTAGAGCGGATTGAGCGGTTGGGTCGGCGGAGCGACGAGACCTGCGTACGGCGTGTTGTCGATGACGACGTAATACAAGCCCGGTGTGAGCATGTAGCGTTGCGTCGGTTGAGGACCGGGCAATGCGGGGCCGCCTCCGGCGACGGGACCTGGCGGGCCGCCGAGGGGCAAACCCGTTTGGTACATCTCGCGCCACGAATCACCCGTGCGTTTGTCCACGATCATCACATCGACTTGCGGGCCTTGGATGTTGAGCGTCAGGTACAAAGCTTGTCCGGACGAAACTTCGAATGGGCCGAGGTAATCGCGTTGGTTGCCGTGCACGTCGATCGTTTCGTTGGCGAACGTGAACCGCTCGTCATCCATGATGCGGAAGGGTTTTACCGGTTTCGCCGGTGGCATCAGGATGCCCAGCGAAAAGTCGTTGCCGCGTTCTTCGTTCGCGACGACGGTGAAGCCGCGCGTGAGTTCGCTCGTGAGGACTTGTTGGCCGAAGAAATTGGCGATGTTTCCGAACGGCGGAATGTTCGACGCGATGTTGAAGGCTGGGTTTTCGATGTATCCGACGCGGAAATCAGGACCTTGCAGAGGTCGATCCATCTTGCCGTAGACGTAGATGTCGTCGCCGGAGATTTGGAAATCAGGCTTCAGCGCAATCGTGGCACTGCATGAAAATCCGATGCGTTTCGCCGGAGAAATGAAGCCGTAGCCGGTGCCTTGGAACGAAAGGATCACGGCTTGATTGGCATCGTCGACCGTGTGACTGCAGGTTGTCGGAAAAAACCGTCCGATCGATGGGGAACGCGAATCGAGTTTCAGCGCCACGCCCACCTTCAGCATTTCCGGACAAATCCGGCTCGCGCCAAAGTTCGAGAAGAGCCACCAGCGCAGTTGCGGATTGTTGTTCACGACCGTTTCGGTGCACGGACATCCGGCAATCGAAAACGCGAACACAATCACGAGAAGCAGCAAAAATGCGCCCGCGGGATGTGCGGACTGCGAACGGCGAAGACGTCGAATCACGGGGATCACCATAGCGAAGTCAGACGAGCCGTGTCCCGCAAAGCTACGACGGAACCGAGCCTTCCTGATCAAAAGGTGCCAACCGCTTTTTCAACCCTCCCCCGCCCGAAGGTGCCAACCACTTTTTGCTCCACGACACGGACGGATTTGACCCTCGCGCCTGATTGGCTTAGAAATGAAGGTGGGCGGAGGTAGTACACGTCGACCGGCAGGGACGCACAGATGAGTGACCTGACGAACCGCTCTCGTAAAATTCTCCTGGCTGTCGTGACCGAGTTCATCTCGACCGGCACGGCCGTCGGAAGCCGCACGTTGGCCAAGAAATACGGCCTCGATCTTTCCGCGGCTTCCGTACGCAACGTCCTCGCGGATCTGGAAGAAGCCGGGTACTTGCGACAGCCCCACACGTCGGCGGGACGAGTTCCCACCGATCGCGCGTTGCGTTTGTTCATCGAAACACTCGTTCAGGCCCGCGCGTTGGCCCCGGAAGAACAGGCCAAACTCAGCAAGCGCTTCAGCGAAATCTACGCCGTCGCCAATGATCCGATGCGCGAAGCCGGACGGTATCTCTCCGAGTTGTCCGGAACGGCCGCCGTCGTTGCCGCTCCGCGTAAAGAACTCCGCGCGCTCTCGCAACTGCGCTTCATTCCTACGCGCCCGAAACAATTGCTCGCGGTCCTCGTCTTCGCCGATGGCTCCGTCGAAAACCGATTCATCTCCGTTGAAGAATCTCCCGGCGAATCGGAGCTCACGCGCATCCACAACTTGCTCGCCGATGTCATCGAAGGTCGTTCCCTTGGCGAAGCCCGCGATCTGTTTGCCCGTAGGCTCACGGACGAACGGGTTGCTCTCGACACACTCCGCCGTCGCGCGTTCGAACTCGGCAGTCGAGCAACCGCCGACGTGCAAGGCGGAAGCGATGTCGTGATCGAAGGACAAGGTCGGCTCATCGACTTGCCCGAGTACGCCGATCCAACGCGCCTCAAGAAACTCGTGCACACGTTGTCCGATCGCGAAGACCTCCTCGAACTGCTCGACAAGGTCATCGCGGCAGGTGCCGTCACGGTGTTTGTCGGAAGCGAAGCCGGTGAAATCGGCGGAGGAGATCTCAGCTTGGTCGTCGCGCCGTACACGGAAGGTGGTCGCGTGGCCGGCACCGTCGGTGTGCTTGGACCAACTCGGATGGACTACGCCAAAGTCCTCCCGCTCGTCGATGCCACCGCCGCCGCCATGAGCGAAGCGCTCAACGCAAAGCGTTCGTCCTAACGAACGCACGACGAAACGTTTGCTAGGACGAACGTAGTCGTTCCACGATCGAGAGGAAGTCTTTGGGCGGGTCCATCTCGAAGGTCATCATTTCGTTCGAGCGTGGGTGGACAAACCCGAGTTCTTTGGCGTGCAAGAGCAGGCGTGGGGACGTGATGAGTGGTCCGGCGAAGTTTCGAACGTAAACGGTTTCGCCGACGATCGGATGTCCGGCTTCGGACAGGTGGATGCGGATCTGATGCGTGCGTCCGGTCTCCAAACGACATGCGATCAAGGTGGCTCCCTCGAGTCGCTCGATGGGTTCGACGTGCGTGACGGCGAGTTGCCCTTCGACGGCTCGTTCGTCTTCGCGCAGCGAGCCTCGAAGGCCGTCGCCGCGGTTTTCGATGAGGCGTGAACGAAAGGTTTTTCTTGGAACATCACCGTGCGCGACGGCGAGATACACGCGGCGCATCGAGTGATCGCGCAGCTGTTGTCCGAGGTGTTTTTTGGCGGCGAACGATCGGGCAAACACCAACAGGCCGCTCGTCATCTTGTCGAGACGTTGCACGACGCCGAGGGGAGCGCGACCGCGGATGTGATCGATCTTGGCGAGCACATCACGCACGACGGCATCGAGCGTGCGTTCACGATCGGCGGGCGATTCATCGCCAAACGGTACGGTGGAGATGCCCGCCGGTTTGCGCACGACGACGACCGAAGCGTCGACGTACGCGATGAGTTCGTCGCGAGCTTCGGCGACACGAGCAGCTTTGGCGGATGGCGCTCGAGGATGGAGCGTGATCGTTGCACCGACGGGCACGTACTTCGTCGTTTGCGTCCATGTCGTGCCGTCGACGGCAATCTTGCCGGACTCGATCCACTTGCGCGCTTGCGACCACGACACTTCGGCGAGGGTTCGCACGACGTTATCGAGCGATTTGCCGCCGAGATCCAGGGGCACGGTCCATCTGGCGTCCGCAGTTCCAACGGAAGCGGCGGACGAGGATTTTGGTGTCGATGAAGCGGAGGGTTTGCCCGCGGAGGGTGTAGATCGTTTGGTGGACATGGCGCGAGGTACGTCGGGACGGTACGGCAGCAGAGCGTCCAGGCTGCGTTACCGCATGTTTGCGTGAGATGCGCCGAATTTCCCTCGCGGCCCATTGTTGCGCTATCATGCGTTCGCTTTTCGGAGCCCGGATCGCGAACGATCCGGCAATCGGGCTGGAAGAAACGTCAGGCCGATAATTCGTTCGTGTTTGTTGACACCCTGAGCGCGCGAGAACGAAGATAGCGCGACCGATCGCCCACGCGGCGAATCACCCAGAGGAGACCATTCAGTGGCCACCACCATCCTCGCCGTCGACGACAGCGTGACCATGCGCAAGGTCCTCGAGATCACGTTCGCGGGTCCCGAGTTTCGCTGTATCACGGTCCCTGGGGCCGATGCTGCCCTCGACAAACTCAAGAGCGACAAACCCGCGCTCGTCGTCGCCGATGTGACGCTCGAAGGCAAAAACGGCTACGACCTGTGCAAGGCGATCAAGCAGGCTTCGCCTTCCACGCCGGTGCTGATCCTGTCGTCGAAACAAAATCCGTACGACGCAGGCAAAGGCTCGGCGGCGTCGGCGGACGACTACATGGACAAACCTTACGACAGCACGCAGATGCTGGAGAAGGTTCGGAAGCTCTTGGCTTCGCCGTCCAAAGGTGCGGACGCCAAACCCGCTCCGGAGACGCCGAAAGTCGTCCAAACGCCCGCGGCCAAACCCGCCGTCGGACAAACGCCCGCACCCGCCGCCGTCGTCGCCGCCGCAGCTGCTCCCGCCGGAGCCGCCGCTCCGCAACGCGCCAAGACGATGCTTTACAATCCCGGTGGTGTGAACACGCCGGGCCCGACGGCTCAAGTTCCAGCCAAGATCGAAGCGGCCAAACCCGCTGTTGCCGCCGCGACAAACGGCCAGATGCAAGCACAACTCGAAGCGATGGGGTTGACCCCGGCGCAAGTCGAAGGCGTGCTCGCTCTGTCCCGCGACGTCATCGAACGCGTCGTGTGGGAAGTCGTTCCGGTCCTCGCCGAAACGCTCATCAAAGAAGAAATCGCGCGTCTGACGAAGTGATCGTCCGCGATTTGTCAGGACAATCGTCCTAACTCCACATCCACCACATCATCCAGCTCCTTCGTCGAAAACGGTGACTCGCGCGCCGAAGTCAAGAGCTCTCGCGCATGCTCGACCGCCCCGAGCCGCGCCTCGATCTTCGCTTGCGCAATCATCGCCTTCACCGCCACGAGACTGCCCGCCGTCCCTTGATGTAGCGCGTCGTACGCTTGCGCCGATTCTCGTTCCATGCCGCTTTTTTCCAAAACTTGGGCCATGGTCATCAAGACGGCCGCGGGCAATTCCGCGAGGCGCCTTTGGGCACACAGTTCGCGAAAGAACGAAATGGCCTGTGAATTCTGATTTTCTCGAACATAGAGCTGCATGAGCCGCCCATAAGCAGCGATCTCACGCTCCGTCATCCTTGCCGCTTTGGCGGCCCGGAGCATTTCCATCTGGGCATCGATATTCGATGGAAATTCGGCAATGACTTTATCGAGCAAGGCCACGGCTTCTACAGCTCGGCCTTCATTCATGAGGTCGGACGCGAAGACGATTCGCGGGTCTTGGGTCATGGACATTGAATTTTCAATGGCCGAATCGAGCTTTTGATCGACGCCGGTTTTACGCAGAACGAGGGCCGCGATTGCGCCGAACATGAATCCGCCGATATGCGCGCCACGGGCGACTTCGCCGGGCGGGGCAATTTTGAAGAGGAGTAGTTCCACGGCAAACCATAGCGGCAACATGACGTATGCTCGAGCCGTAAATAGGATGGGCCGCCAGCTAAAAAACGTAATGAAGCGAATGCGTGTTTTGGCATGGATGATCATGAAGGCGCCCATGGCGCCGGCGACGGCCCCGGACGCACCAATACGCGGCACATCGGGAACGCCGCCAATCAATAATTCCGTGAGCGCCGCAGCGATTCCGGCCATCACGTAGAATGAACCGAAGGCCGCTCGTCCCCAGCGATCTTCCAAATTCACGCCGCAAAGCCACAAAAACCACATATTGGAAATCAAATGCAGCCATCCGCCATGCAAAAAGAGATGGGTGAAAATCTGCACGACGTCGCCCCGCTTCGGGACGTAACCATAATGAAATAGCGGGCGGTCATGCTGTTTTTCCAGGTACATTCGCCCCAGCTCATCGAGCTGCGTCTGCTCAGTGACTCGAGCTTCCTCGGAGATCGGTTTTTCCCGCGGGTTCTTTACATGCATGCGCGATGAACCAATGATCGAATCGATCGGTGCGTGCACTTCCAAATAAGGATGCTCGGCGTGATAAACCAAAGCGTCGCGAAGAGCCTCTCGGGCCGCTCGTTGCCGCGCAGCCTCGATGGGCGTGACGATCACGTGCGTTGCGAAGCACGCAACGACGACAAATATCGTTACGAAAGGCAACCGTCGGTGCCCCATATCTTCGTGTGCGAGCGGAAAGATCATATCGAGCCGCGCCTGTTCGATGTGAAGAGAGAACGTCGCAGGTTACCGCGACATTCTCTTGATTTACAGCGATATCTCGATAAACCATGGCCGGTCGGAAAAATCCCCGTCGCGTTCGAAACCGATGCGCCCTGGGTCCGTAGGTGCCTGCAAACGTATGACGAACATGAATCCATCGGTGGAGACGCTCGAGGCTCTTCCCAAACTTGTGGCCGGGTGTATGGACAGCTGTCGCCAATGCATTGAAGTGGCCGGCATGTTGACGCCCGAGCAATATACCTTCGGCCGTGACGAACACCGATCGATCGGCGAACATTTACGCCACTGCATCGAGCATTTTCAGGCCCTTCTCGCGGGGTTGAACGTATCACGGATCGATTACGACAAACGGGATCGAAATCGCGAGATCGAAGTCTGTCCCGCGCGTTTCATCGACACGATGATCGAAGTCACCGACCGATTGCGGACCTTCGACGAAGCGACTTTGATTCGATCCCTGAGCATGCAGACGCTTTGCGGCGCGGGCGAAGAACGGGCGGAGATTTCCACGACGGTGGGGCGCGAGCTGGCTTTTTTGCAACAACACATCATTCATCACTTGGCCATCGTGAAAATGCTGGCTCAATCGATGGGCGTGATGATGCCCGCGGACTTGGGCGTGGCCTTTTCGACGAGCATTCATCATGCGAAAACGGCCCCGCCGGCCAGACGGGACAACTGCGGCGCGATATGTGCACATTAACGATTCACCAGACAATCAACCGCCTGCTTCTCACCATGAACCGCGACGAAGCTCGTACGCGCGCACCCGAGCTGCCGCCGCGTGTCATGCAACACCCGGCCAAACAGATGACGTGGGTGGGACCTTTGGATGGTAATGCCGGAGGGACTTGGATCGGTTCGAATGAATATCAAGTGCACGCTTGTTTGTTGAATCAATATGGGCCGACGGATGCCGATTTCGTCGTCAATGACGGATCACGCCCGAGTCGCGGGCGGATCATTACGGATCTGATGGCGCATTCGAGTATTTTGGCTGCACGTTACTGGTTGCGCCGTGAATTTGACCCGAATCCATTTCCTCCATTTTTGCTCGTCGTGGCGGAGCCGCGATCGACGCTCTCCGTCACGTGGGACCGAAAGGAATTACGTTTTATTACGCATCACGCGGAATGGCTCATGTTTTCGTCTTCATCGTGGCGCACGGACGAGGTCCTTGCGTATCGACAAAGCAAATTCGAGCAGTGGATGGAAGCGGGAGCGCCTCATATCGGGAGGATTCCCGCGTTTCACCTTCTGCAACCCGAGGGCCTTCGTGAATGGGCGCCGCTGATGCAAAGGGAACATTCGGCGACGCGGAGCATCACGCAAATCGAAACGAATTCGACCCGACGCGAAACGGAAATGCGATATTGGTCGATATCGGATCTCGATCGACCGGAGTTACCCCCGCGAACTTGGCAGCTGCCTCAACGTCTCGACAAAGACCGCAACCCGACAAACCATCGACGAAGAAATAACGGAGAACCTTCATGAAAACAGCTTTGGCTTCAACCTGCATGCTCGGCGCTCTCATCATGGGATGCCAAGTGGAAATCGATCCCAATGCGTTTTTCCCGCAAGACTACGAAACCCAAATGAGCCTCGTCGGCGACTGCCGCGTCAGCTCGACCCATAGCGATCCTTATTATAAGTTTTACGTGACGACCTCGAGCAAGGACGCGTTTGTCGCCGGAATGCCGCTCCCTGAAGGCACGGTCTTGCTCAAAGCTCAATACAGGGACAAAACCTGCGAGGAGCTCAACCGCTGGACCGTCATGAAGAAACGCGAAGCGGGATTCGACGCGGCAAACAACGACTGGGAATGGCAAAACATCGATCCCGAGGGACAGATCGCCGAGCAGGGCAAACTCGGTTATTGCGCGTCCTGTCACACGCCGTGTCCCGGCTCCGTCTGCACGAAGTGACCCTACAGCGCTGTCGTCAACATCATCTTCAACGCCACCGAATTCTCCATGTCCTGCACCTACCTCCTCGTCCGTTCCCGTCGTGGCGCCGCTGATGCTCGCCGCCGCATTGAATTGGCCGGGAAATATCTCCCCATCGTCCCGGAAACGGAATCGGTGCATGCATTGGACGAAAACACGGTCTGCGCTGCATTCTCGACGTCCGTCGAAAGCGCCGGCGGCAGCTACACGCACGTTTCCGAGAAAACCGGCTTCGTCGTCTACAATGGCTGGGTCGCCGGAGTAAAACCGTCGACGGCCTTGGATTCGGCGCCGATCGCGGATCGGATCGCGTCCAGTCTCCAGGAAAAACCATTCGAAACATTCGTTGAAGATACGAGCGGCGAATGGTCGGTGCTTTGGGCAAATGCCGCAGGTGAGCTGCGAGCGGCCATGGATTTTCTGGGCGGCGAGCATATTTATTATGCCGCAAAAGACGGCGTCGTCGTCATCAGCAATCGCGCGATTCTTTGCGCCCTTGCCCTGCACGAATCCATTCCTCGTCCCAATCCGTGGTTTCTGGGCTGGCTTTTGACGCGCACCCAAGCCTTCATTTCGGATGATGAGACGCCTTTTCCCGATGTATTTGCCTTGCATCCCCGCACGACCCTTCACGTGCCCGCGGGTGCGTATACCTGCGATGTCAAGTCGCGCGCGTCACGCAAAGAATTTCCCGTGCTCGGCTGGGATGAGCTCGCGGATGAATTCATGGAACGAGCTCGCGTGATCGAGCGATTGCCGGGGGTATCGTTTCGTTTGTCCTTGACGGGCGGGCTCGATTCCCGGCTCGTGTTGGCGGGCTTGATCGGAGCAAGGTGCACGCAAAAGCTCCGCGGTTGTTATTTGATTGCCGAACCGACGCATCCGGATGTCGTCGTGGGCAAAATGCTCGCCGCGCAGCATGGTTTGTCCTTCGAATGCATGCCTCGAAACGCGGCGCAAATCGATCTTTGGGACGATTTGGAGCAGCATCATTTTCAGACCGAAATGGGCGTCCAGTATTGGGATAGCAAGGGATTGGCCTCGCGTCCGCGCGAAGGGCGCATGGGAGGATTGTATGGTGAAATCTTCCGGAGTCATCTGTTTTACCGGCAACACCTCGGTTGGTTGGGCGTAAAATGGATATTCGAAGATACCGCGGCCATCGATCCCAATGATGTGATGACCATCCAAGGACGCGCGCATTATCGCGATCGTTCTCGTTCGTATTGGCAAACGCGGCGTGATGAAGGGGTCACAGCCTTGCAAATGCGAGATTGCTGGCATCGGGATGCGCGTATATGGCGATGGATGGGACAAACGCGGCTCGGTGCAGCGCTCGGCGTCGTCAATACGAATCCCATTCCCAGCGCTCGACTGCTGGACAAGTATTTGTCATTGCCCGTGCGAGATCAGCAATTGGCGCGCGTTCACTACGAATTGATGCGACGATGTGCGCCGGGTTTGGCGGAGCAACCTTATGCCACGAAGGGATTTTCGATGTTGCTGACGGGGCACAGGGAAAAACGAATGACGTTTCCTCCGCATACGCGTCCGCCGCTTCCGCAACGTATTCTTTGGCAGAAGTACCGAAAGGAAATCGATGCGTATTTGCTGGCTCCGGCAACGCATTCCTTTTTCGAGATCGTCGACCGAGAAAAACTCGAGCGGCGCTTGCGCACGATGGCCCCGGCGGGTAACCCCAAAGAAATCAATGTGGTGCTCGGGCTTTTGGGCGTGCGGCATGCGATGCAAGAGCCCATGAAAGCTCGACCTTGTCGGGTTGAGACGTGATCGAGGTTTGACGCGTCGGATTGCGGCATCAAAAATTGCGGTGATTTCCGCGTAAACCTAACTTTTTTCACCGTCGCTCCACTTTTTACGCAACTGCCGAACCGCTCGTGACGATGGACCTCTACGAGGTGCGTGGTGCGCCTGGCGCCTTTTGGGATAGCCCCGGGACTGCGTTTCTCATCGAGGTTTGTCATGCCGTTGCGAGAAGAACCATTTGAAGATCCGATTGCTTTCGCGGATGCCGACAAGAGCCTTCGCGCCGCGTCGCGCTTGTTTGCCAAGGACTTGGCCCTGATGGCCACGCCGCGAATCGAGGACATTTCCAGGCTCGATTGGTCCGATACGCAGGTCGTTGCGCGTGAACGACGATTGGATCGATCTCTGAATATCGACTTGGGCAACAACGAGCGCATTGTGCTTCATTTCGAGTGGGTGTTACGACTCACGGAGCGATCGCGTGAGCGTGCGGCACAATATCACCTGGAATCCGCGTTCACCGCGCGTTCCGACGCCCGGACTATGCGTCGAGTCCATCGAACGATGAGGCACGTCTTTGTGAAGAGCGTCATCGTCGTACTGACAGGGCGAAAGAAACGTTGGCCCAGGTACGGGAAATACCAAACGTCTCCGCCGGGAAAGCGTTTTACCGGGGTTCGCTTCCGCATCGTGGCAGTTTACCAACATACCGTCGAACAATTAAAACGCAAAGGAAGTCTTTTTTGGCTTGCGTTCGTCCCGCTCGCAAAAGATGCCGACGCGGAGAAGCTTGGACAAACGGTGAAGTCGATTGGAGAAGGCGCAACATGGGAAGTGTTTGTCGAAGTCATTTCGACGATGTTGTCGATGGCTCAGCTACGAAATGATAGACCCGAGTTCATGGACGTGATACGACAGGCGGCAAGAAAGGAGAACGCGATGCGTCACCCTTGGTACCAGGATGGTCACGCGGATGGATTTGCCAAAGGCAAACTCGAGGGTAAACTCGAAGGCAAGCGCGAAGGCAAGCGCGAGGGGCTTGCGACATTGGTATTTCTTTTCGAACGGCGTCTCGGACGTACCTTGCGCGCTCGAGAGCAGGAGCGTCTTGCCAAACGTTTGACCCATGATGGTCCGGAAAAACTCGGCACCGTCGTCCTGGATTATAGCCCGGAAGAACTCGCCGCTTGGCTTGCTCCGCGCAAAACCGGCGTCGTACAGACAAACTCGCCGAAGAATACGAAAGAACCTCGTCGAGGGTTATGACGGGATTCCGATCGGGATCGTCGCTTGGCCGTCACGCCCCCCAAATCCCTTCCACAAACGTCGATTCATCCGCCGCGCGAAGCACGGTTGTCGCTCCATCCATTCACGCGACTCGGAAATGACCCAAATAAGGTTCCGACGAACGTCATTTCATGGTAAACGTACCCAATGGCGCTCGATGCACAGGTTGGATGGCTCGCGACGATCACCGAACCCGGCGGCGATTACGTCGAATACCACGGCGAAGAAAACACGCAGCTCTACATCCGTGAATTTCGCAAGACACTCGACACGGTCAATGACGCGTTGCTCGAAGCCGGGCTCGGACGTCATGACGAACCCGATTTTTCGGTGCTGGGTCCGGATCCGAAATGTTTCAATACGGTGCGGCTTGGGTTTTACAGTTCGGCTCGAGATTGGCACCTTGATTCGTTGATTGGACATTTGTTGGTTCATCGGGAAGTACCATTGACGATGGAGGCGATCCGGAGCGACACGTACGGGGCCTTTTGTGCTCGACATGCGACGTATTTGCCGTCCCAGGCGAAAGAAGCGCCCGAGCAGAGTTGTTTTGCGCATCCGTATTTCGTGGGGTATGGGTTCGCGTCGGTGTATGTGCCGCAATCGTTTTCGGTGGTGCTCGAATTGGCGGAGACGGAGAACGATGTTCGATTCATTGGTTCGTCCGCGGCATTGGATCGAGCGTGCACGCTGGTGCTTGCGGCGTGTGGGTATTTCGGGCCGTGGGACGATGTGGTGATGGATATCAAAGAAGGCAAAGTTCCCGAATTGGAGGGGCTCGAGCCGGTGGAGGAAACGCCGCCGTGGCTCGTGGATACGATTACGTTGGTGGAGCGATTGCAACGCATTGCCAAGCAATCATTGCAGACGCGGTCGGTGATCACGTTTTCGTGACGCGCGACACGCGCCTCCGTTTGGAAACGCCGGTCCAAAGGATTTCGCGCTCCCGAGGCCCGGGGCTCGTTCATCTTGCCCGCAGGCCCATCCCCAACAAAAGACTTCGCACCAGGCCACCGTTGCGATATGGTCGCCCGGATGAAGCACTCCACGCGAAACATCCTTGCTTCAGTTCTATTCATCGGCGCCTGCGGACGCACGGAACTTTTGGTGCCGACCGTTGGTCTTGCCGAACCATTTTGCGGAAATGGCTTTGCCGAGAGCGGCGAATTCTGCGACGACGGCAACGCGACATCCCAGGACGCTTGTTTGACCACGTGTATGTTTGCTCGATGCGGCGATGGCATTGTACATACGGCCGTCGAAGCATGTGACGATGGTAACGACATTCCCAACGACGGTTGCACGCTCGATTGCGCATTGTCCACGTGTGGCAACGGCATCGTCGAATTGGATGAAGTTTGTGATGACGGCAATGAAATCGATAGCGATGATTGTCCTTCACGATGTTTGCCCGCGGTCTGTGGAGACGGGTTTGTCCACGCGGGCGTCGAGGAATGCGACGGGGGCGTTTTCAACAGCGATCGTCCGCCGTTTTTCCTGGTCCAAGGATCGCTCGTTCGACCGATCACGCCCGTGACCCGCAATCAATCGTTCGTCGACTTTTATGGCTACGCGTCCGCCAGTGGTCACACGGGTTTCGAAGGCGTTGGCCTCAGCAGTCTTTTCTTGTATCGTGATTCGAATCCGTATGGAGCGTTCGGCCTCGTGACGCTTCATGGTTCGGACAAAATGGGCGATTCGGAGCAGCAACCGCCCTCGGTTGTAAAGCAATCCTTCACGGGTTTGCCCACGAATGCCTTCGTGGCTGTTTCGGATGACGACAACAAAAAAGGAGAATTCGTGCAGACCGGCCCCTCGACAGCCGCAGGTGATTGGGAATTCAAGAACAACAGCGATGGCGGAGCCATTGCGGGATTTCCAGCCCCCGGGGCATTCGTCATCGAAGTCACGTCCGAATTCTTCGCGGGAATCACGCGTTGGGAATTCATCGATGGCACCGGCGAGCGGATTCCCTTGCAACTTGATTTGCCGGCGAAAATCATTTCGACCAACGTGCCTTCGCCATGCCATACCGATTGCACGATTCCGCGTTGCGGAGACGGAATTTTGGATGCCGGTGAATTGTGTGACGACGGCAATCTCGTATCTGGGGATGATTGTCCCGCCAATTGCATTCTTGCGCCTTGAAGCCCACGAGCGCATGATGGTCGACGATGTCCATACGACCGTCGGTTGATTGACGTCCAACCATGTGCCGCATTTTCTCGATGCTGGACGAAACGCGGCCGGGAAAGAAGATAATGATTGACGTGGGATTGCATTTCCTTCAGATTGAATCCCGCCGGGTCTCGAGTGCTTACTCCTTGAAATGAATAGAGGTTCACCATGCTTCGACGAGCTTTGCCAGGGTCTTTGCTTTTGGCCGTAGGGATGTTGACGACATTGCCCGCATGGGGAAGCTCGAATCCGTTTGCAGCGTTGGAATTGCCAAAGGCATCGAAAAAGGCGCCTCCAAACGCGTTGATGCTTTCGCAACAGGCGAAGATATTCGGCAATGACACGATGAGCGGGGATGGGTTTGGCTCGGCGTCATCGATATCGGGAAATACGGCGCTCGTGGGGTCGACGTTCGCGTCTTCGTTGACGGGGTCCGCGTATATTTTCGTGCAAAATGGCGCGATGTGGACGCAACAAGCCAAGTTGGCGCCTCCCGCGGGCAGTGGGAATCTTCGCTTCGGCAGTGGAGCGGCTTTGGCGGGTGATATTGCCGTGGTCGGCGCGCCGCTCGATTTGTCGAGCGCCGGTTCGGCGTTTGTTTATGTGCGTAATGGCGTCACGTGGACCCAACAAGCGAAACTCGTGGCGCCGGACGGAGCGACGGGCGATCAATTCGGCCTCAACGTGGCGATATCGGGGACGACGGTGCTGGTGGGAGCGTACAACAATGCCACCAAAGGAGCGGCTTACGTCTTCGTGCAAAATGGCGGAACATGGACGATGCAATCGAAATTGACGGCTGCGGATGGCATGTCGATGGACAATTTCGGCTTGCGCGTGGCTTTGGATGGCGACACGGCGGTCGTGGGGGCATTTCAAGACGACGACAAGGGAACGGACTCGGGGTCCGCGTATGTGTTCACGCGTAACGGCACGCAATGGTTGCAGCAAGCCAAACTCGTTGCGGCGGACGGCGCAGCGGGGGATCGTTTTGGCATCGCCGTTTCGGTTTCGGGAGATTCGGCGCTGGTTGGGGCGTATAACGATGATGACAAAGGGTCGGATTCCGGATCCGCGTATGTATTCACGCGCAGCGGCGGCGTTTGGTCGCAACAAGCGAAGCTCCTTGCCAGCGACGGGCTGGCCAATGATTGGTTTGGTTATGGCGTATCGATTTCCGGCAATGATGTTCTGGTCGCGGCGCAACGCAGCGACGCGAAAGGTACAGATTCCGGTGCGGTGTACGCATTTTCGCGCACCGGGACGATATGGACGGAGACGTCGCGCGTTTTTGGCAATGACGTGGCGGGCGGAGATAATTTCGGGTATTCGGTATCGATAGCGGGTTCGAAAGCGATCATCGGATCGCTCAACAATGACGAAAAAGGGAGCAATGCGGGCGCGGCATACGTGTTTGGATTTACCGCGACGAATGGTGACGCGTGCATGGTCGCGGCCGATTGCGCGAGCCAATTCTGTGTCGACGGGGTTTGTTGCGATACGGCTTGCGGCAATGGGGACATGGCCGATTGTCAAGCTTGCAGTATGGCCGCGGGAGCCATGAAAAACGGCGTTTGCAGCGCGATTGCGGCGGGCACGGAATGTCGAGCGTCCGCGGGCGCGTGCGACGTCGCCGAAATGTGCGACGGATCGGCGACGGCATGCCCGAACGACGCGCCGGCGGCCGACGGAACGGTTTGTCCCGGAGGACTTTGCATGACGGGCGTGTGTATGCCTCAAGGCGGGAGCAGTTCCAGCAGTAGTTCGAGTAGTAGCAGCGGTTCCGGCAGCAGCAGCGGTTCCGGGGGTAATGGCGGCAATGGCGGAGCCGGGGGAAATGCAGGCTCGAGCAGCAGTGGCAATGGCGGCTCGGGTGGTAATGGCGGGGCCGGGGGAAATGCGGGCTCGAGCAGCAGTGGCAATGGCGGCTCGGGTGGCAATGGCGGGGCCGGCGGTAAAGGAGGCAATGGCGGCTCGGCCGGGAATGGCGGCAATGGCGGGGCCGGCGGTAAAGGAGGCAATGGCGGAGCTGCGGGGTTCGGCGGCGATAACGGCGCGGGAGGTTCGGGAACCATTCCCGGGGATACCAATGGATGCGGATGCAAAGTGGCTCCGGACGACCGCATGCCTGCGAGCGGCATTGGTTTTTCCTTAATGGGTTTGGCGTTGTTGATGCGCCGCCGTCGAATCGCTCGATGAGGTTTTGAATTCATTCGGGCCGCGGCCCGCAATCGCATGATGGACGTCATACACGCGCCTGATGGAGCGCCTGCATGCGTCCTATGAACCGCCTGCATGCGATCTGTGGAGCATCCGCAATCATCCTATGGAGCGCGTGCATGCGACCTGTGGAGCGCCTGCATGCGCTTGATGGAGCGCCTGCATGCGACCTGTGGAGCGCCTGCATGCGCTTGATGGAGCATCCGCAATCGATTGATGAGCGGCGGCATGCGACCTGTGGAGCATCGACACGTGGGTGATGGAAGAGCAGCATCTCGTCGATGGACGGCCTGTCACATGCTTATGGACGAGCAACCATTGAGTACGGTCAGGCGACCGATGGAGGATGTAGCAATGACGATCGACCATAGATTGGCTCGGAAAGGGAAAGGTCAGCCTCGGCAAGCATTGCTCCAACAAGCGCGTATCCTGCATGCATTGGCGGTGGGGCATAAAGATGCATTGGCGGATCATGGTTGGGACACCAACGATACAACGAAGCTAAAGGACGATACGACGGCGCTGGAGCTGATGCTCGGGGGACGCGCGGAAGTGGCGAACGAGGCGGATCAGTCGACAAAAGCCGAACATGCGGCGCTCGATGCGGTGAAAGTGTATTTACGCCGATTGCGGTTGGCATTACCGCGCGTTTTACGTGACAATAGTTTGGGTTTTTCGATGGAGACATTCGCGGTATCGGACGGATTGCGCCGTTCGACGCCGAAAATCATTGCGTATTTGGCTCGCATTCGGCCCGCGGTGGAGGCTTTGGACGGGGTATTGACGAAGCATTTCGGAGGCAAAAAAGCGTCCGAAGAATTGGACCTCGTAAAAGCGGGGCTCGAAAAGGCGGATACGGATCAAGAAGCGGCGGTGGCGTCGGGTCCGGTGGAAACGCAAGCCTTGTACGAGGCAATGGGACGGCTTTTGGAAGACATCGAAGATGTGATTCGCGCCGGGAAAAGCGCCTTCGATGGTGAAGCGGTGGTGGCGGCGCAATTCAACAAGGATCTGATTTTGCGCGCCCGTGGTCGCAAGAAAGACGCGCCGGCTGAGCCGGTGACGACGCCGACTTGAACCCACCACGTTGTCCTACCCAAATCGATTTTCGGGGCAGCACATTGCCTGCCCCGATTCCCATCACCAACGCATCATCGCGTCACCCCGGACTCATTCGCTGAAACCAGCCGAATCCGTGGCTCACGGATCGACCCAATGCGAGGCCGTCGGGCAGGTCGAGGTTCGTGACGAGAACGGGGAGGTGACTGATTTGATCGTGAGCAATCCGCGGTCACAATGATGCGACGAACAGTTCGAGGCTTCGATTGTTGGCAGCCGCCTCGAGCAGGGTCTTTTTACGACGAAAACCTCGGGTGAGCTCGTCAAAACGATCGTATTCACCAAGCTGATACAGCCGGCTTCGGGCTTGCTTAGACAAACCATTGGGCCGATTCAAGAAGTTACGCAAGGTATCTTTCGGATCGCGGTAATCAATCGTATCATGGCCGACGTGAAGCGCGAGCACCCACGCTTCGGTTTCTTCAATGGCAATAGCATACCGAAGCTGCGATTTGTAATCGCCTTCCAGCCATGCGTCGATTTCCGCAATGACTGCATTACGGAACGTGTCAGCATACGGTGCTTGCGAATGCGTGGTTTCGTTGACGCTTCTTCGTGGGTTCTTCTTGGTTTTTGCCGAAGGTAATTTCGAACCTGTATGCACCGCCATCCGAAGGATTCCATTCGCGATCGACCCATTCCGCGGTGATGTCTTGGGGGTCACGAGATTCAATCGTACACTTCCAACCAATGCCTCCCGTAGCCGAGCTCTTGAAATCAAACACAAGCTCAATACGTTGTTTTTGTTTCATCCCAACAAACGAGCTGAATGTCGTCGAGGGTTTGGCTATACGCACGCCTTTGGAATACAGCTCCTCGGCGTCGAGTTTGCCCGCGACGGAGGCACTGGCCATCGCTATGGCTTCCAGCAGATTGGTTTTGCCACAACCGTTTTCGCCAATAAAGACGTTGACACGACCCAATTCGAGGGTGTGATCGAGAATCGACTTGTAGTTGTGGATTCGAACGCTTCGGATCATGGTGACGTCGAATCAGGGCGAACGCAGCAAATTTGAGCGTCGAGAATGGGGCTGTAGTTCGTCCCGACGCGGCGGGGCAAGAAAAAAGCGCATGGGTGCCGCTACGCGCTACCGTGTGACGTATCACCGCACGATCGAGCTTTCACGTGCGTGTTCAAGAGGACTCAAGGGCAGAAGATTTCGCGCGGTAGCGGTAGACAAAGCGCTGCTGACACCCAAGGATTTGGTGCTGCCGGCAAAGCGACCAGCCGTGGTGATACAACTTGACGCACAATAGCACTGGGGTCGTAAGAACAAGCTCCTTCACCAAAACAGGAGTTGAGACTCATACCTGAAAGCGAAGAATTTGTCGTTTTCGTAACCCCAAAACAGCTCATTCACAAAAACAGAATGAGCGCGCCAAACCCCGCATCCCCTTGAATCGTCTTCCCCTACGAAACACGACAGCCCTGGGAGCGGTTTGATGATCGGCGATTGCGGCGGGGGCCCACTGTTTGAGCCCGAAGGGCGAGTTTGGGGTGCCGCGACGCCGCATCACCAAACCCTCCCGGGCGGACAAACCCGCGACGTTCGTCACGCCCTCTTCTGCACCTCGGACGAACCCCACCACCCACCTCGTTCCATTCCGCCGAACCCATTTTGCTTGCGCAAAGCTCTTGACGCGCCAGTTGGTTCGTGCCAACGTCGCGCCGGACGTTGTTCCACGAGCGAGACATGATTCGGCAAATTCCCACCAGCATCGAAGATTTTCGCGATTTGCGCGAGGGAAACTACGAGTACATCGACAAGACGCACTTCATCACCGAATTCATCGATCGTCACAACTACAAGTGCATCCTCGTTCCCAGGCCGCGTCGGTTTGGCAAGTCGCTCAACTTGTCGATGCTCAAATGGTTTTTCGAAAAGCGTGACGAGAACGTCTGGCACCTGTTCGAGGATCTGCACGTGGCGCGAGCGGGCGAAGCGTACCGCCGGCATTTCCAAAAATATCCGGTCATTCATATCAGTTTCAAAGAAACGAAGGCGGAAAGCGCCGACAAGTGTCTCGAAAAGGCTCACAAAGCCATTCGAAAGATGTACGAGGTGCATGCGGAGGCACTCAAGGGTGAACTGGATGAAGCAAATCGAAGCGATTTCAATAGCATCATGAATGGTACCGCCAGCGACGCAAGCTACGAATTGTCCCTGAAGTACCTCACGGAATGGTTGCACGAAGTCCACGGCGTTCGTCCCATCGTCCTCATCGATGAATACGATGCCGGCATTCACGCGGCGTATCTGAATGACTTTTACCGGCCGGTGATTCATTTCTTCGCGTCGTTTTTCCTGGCGGGACTCAAGGACAACCCGCACCTCGAACGCGCCGTCATGACAGGCATTTTGCGGGTATCGCGGGAAAGCATTTTTTCCGAATTGAACAACATCGGCGTGTATTCGCTGTTGCGCCGTGAATTCAATACTTGTTTCGGCTTTACGGAAAACGAAGTCCAGGCGTTGTTGCAGCGGGTCGAGTTGCCCGAGATGATGGACGGCGTGCGCAGTTTTTACGATGGGTACAACTTCGGCGGCGTGGAAATCTACAATCCCTGGTCCATCTTGAGCTTCTTGGCCAATGCAAACAAACAACTCATTCCTTATTGGGTGAACACGAGTTCCAACACGCTCATCAAAGAGCTGCTGCAAGTTCACGCGTTCACCGTACAGGAAGATATCGAGAAGCTACTCGAAGGTGGGTTCATCGAAAAGAAGCTCGACGAAAACGTTGCGTTTCCCGATTTGAGAAAAGCACCCGAAGCCTTGTGGAATCTCCTGGTGTTTGCAGGCTATCTGAAAGCTGTACCGGCGGGGCCGGTCATGTATTCGGCGCCACCGCCTTATCGCTTGTCAATCCCCAATCGAGAAGTCGCCGAGGTGTATCGTTCGAGTTTCAAATCGTGGATGGACGAAGCCCTCACGAGCCAAGGCAGCGCATTAACCTTTTTGCTGAAGGCGCTGCTCGCAGGCGATGCCTTGCGATTCGAAGTGCAACTGCAAAAATTCGCTTTGACCTTGCCTTCGTACCATGACGTCGGTGGAGCCGAACCGGAAACGTTTTACCAGGGATTGATGATCGGTCTTTTGGCGGCGCTCGTTCCCGAATACGAAGTTCGGTCCAATCGAGAACAAGCCGACGGCCGTCCCGATGTCTTGATTAAACCGCGACAAACGGGAAAACCCGGCGTGATTCTGGAATTGAAGTCCGCGCGCGAAGGTGTCACGACCATTGAAAACGCCATGGCCGAAGGATTGAAGCAGCTCGAGGATCACGATTACGCCGTGGAATTACGCGACGCGGGCGTCACAAAAATCTCGCAAATGGTCATCGCTTTCGACGGAAAACGCGTCATGGTGCTGCCCAAAGGTGCTCCGCCCCCCAAGAAAAAGCGGGCGACGAAAAAGGCCGCAAAGAAGACCTCGAAAAAGGCGACGAAGAAGCGGTAGATATTCGGCATCGCGGCAATCTTGGCCCTTGCCCAGCATCCTTCCCTTGTGCCATGATTGCGCCATTGACCGGTTTATGGCGGCGTCGAAATGCGCATTCGAGGTACCCCCATGCAAGTATCCATCACACCGAATCACCATGGCCATTCGTGGCTCCGTCTCGGCCTTGTTCTGCTGCTTTTGGGCGGCCCGTCCGCTTGCTCTCAACCGCCCGCGTGCAAGGCGGGCCAATCGGCTGCGCCAAACCCCGCGCTTCCGAAAGGCGATGCCGGGTTTCTCCCGTACGCCCATTCCCATAATGATTACGAACAGCCGCACCCGCTCGAAACGGCTCTGGAGCAACGTTTTTACAGCGTCGAGGCCGACGTTTATTACTCTTCGGGCGAAATCACCGTTTCGCATTACCCGTGGGGATCCAAAGGCACGCTGAAAGAGCTGTACCTGGATCCTCTTCAAGCGCGCGTCGACGCCAAAGGTTCGGTGCATGGCGACGGCCTGCCGTTTACGTTGTGGATTGACCTCAAAGAAGGTGACACGCGGCTCGTCGATACGCTTCATGGACTGCTCGAGTCGTATTCGATGTTTACGAGCTTTTCGTGGAACAGTTCGATTCCCGGACCGGTGACGGTCGTCTTGACTGGGGATGCGGACGGGAAAAACGATTTGGTCACGACGTTTTCGCCGCGAAATGCAACTCGAGACAGCAATGACTATTCCCCGGACGATCCACCCGCGACGCCGGCGTGGAAGTATTACGCGCTCAGTTGGAGCGATTATCTCGATTCTTCAACGGGTTCACTTTCCAAAGACGACGAAGCCCGCCTCGCATGTATCATGGAGAATGCGCACGCCAATGGTCGTCAGGTGCGTTTTTTCAGCGCTCCGGACAATGAGGAATATTGGCGCACGGCGCTCGATTTCGGGATTGACTTCATCAATACGGACAATCCTTCCGGTCTGCGGGATTTTCTTACGAAAGCATTATCGGCGGGCTCTGAAAAATCGCCATGACCCTCGATTCAGGTGGAAATCAAAATCTGCCCGCAAGCAACGCCACGAGTCGCCTTTGGCGCTCTTCGCCCCAAACCCCGCTTTGCCCTGCGTGTGAATGAACCATGAACCCCAAAATGTTGCGCCTCGGATTCGTTGCCTTGTCGGCTCTTTCGTGCAGCAAATCGGCGCCTGCGCCCGAAAAGGAGCCTGTGGTCGCGCCCAGCGCACCGGTCGTGGCCCCAAGCGCGAGTGTTGCGTTGGTCCCGGTGCAAGCGCCTCGGGACACGTTGCCGTTGCTTGTACCGGACGAACCTCTGGAAGGGACGAAATCGTCTTCATTTTACGCGATTGACGGCGCGTTTATTCTCGTCAATGGTTTACGTGTCGGGCGTTATGTCGACGGGAAAGTGGAATGGCTCGGCGCATTGCCGGAAACGAACGAATCCCTTGGTGGAAGTCAGATCGACAATGTCACCGGGGTTTGGCCGGACGTCGACGTGCATTACTCCTCGAAAAACGCTCGCGCATCACAACCTTCCGTCTATCCGATCACCGGTAAGGGAAGTTCGGTGACATTCGGCCCCGGTGGCGGTCTCGGCTGGATCGTCGGGTCGGTTCGTCTTGGTAAAACGACGCTCATTGCGGGAGTGGATTATTATCTAGGTTCGCGTTTTGAAACATTACGTGGGCCGACCGTGACGATTACGCCGAAAGCTGCGGAAGATGCGGGTTGTGATTTGGCGAAACTCAGTGAGCACGATCCGCAGAAGATTGCCGTTCGATTCGCCGCGGTGGGCGTTACGGGGAAAGGCACGTTGGTCGCGGTGGGACACTTATGTGACGACCGCACGAAGCCTGCCGTTGAAATTTGGGATCAGCCGGGAAAGTCGCGTATCGTCGAACTTGGGCATTTGATGCCGCGGTTGGACTATTTTCCCAAATTGCTGGTGGGAAAAGGGGACGAGTTTTGGCTCGTATCGCGAGGCATTGTTCATTATCTCGACGGCAAACTCGAAAAATTGCCCTTACCGACGCATGCCATCACGACGGTGTTCGTCTCGGCGGCGGGCAAACTGCATGGCATTGCCAATCGCGAACTACTACGGTACGACGACGGCCAATGGACGCCCGTTGCCCAAGTTCCTCGCGGAACCAAATACCGCACCATCGTCATGGACGAAACCGGTACGATTTGGGTGGACCACTCGGGTATTGCCAAACTGCGCGCCGCGCGGGAAGATGAAAAAGAAAACCCGTGCAAGACACCATTTGTTTCTCTCTATGAGGTGTCCTGGAAAAACGAAAATAAGTATACGTTTCCGTCGACGCGAAAGGCCTTGGCTTCGTTTCCGGACGTCGCGAAAATCAAGCTTGTCGAATATCGCGATTGGGGTCGTAAGCTCGGTGTTCAGGTGGAAAGCGAAGAGCAGGGCGAGGCGGTCATCAAGCACATCAAAGAGAATATGAAAGACGAGTTTCCCGAGCTCGTCTGCCTCGTGCCGGCAAGCCCCCGATTCATCGACATCAACGGTGGCAAATAGCGAAGGTTTGTCCGCGTACGGGACGATGGCTCGGCGCCGCCGACCTCACGTAACCATGCGCTCCCGCCAAACGCGCACGTGCCGCCCGTATCCCACCGAACCAAAAACTTCCGCTTTTGCCATGCATTTTCCGGCTCGTCGAAACGAGTTCTTTGTGGCACTCTGCGCCGCGTCATGAGCACCGCAGAACTTGCCAAAGCCTACGAACCGAAAGACGTCGAGCCCCGCTGGTATGATTTTTGGCTGCAAAACGCTGTCTTTGCCGCCCACGACGAACCCGATGGCAAACGCCCCGCCTACGTTTTGCCCATGCCCCCGCCCAACGTCACCGGTTCGCTGCACATGGGCCACGCCCTCACGGCCGCCCTCGAAGATGTGCTCACGCGCTGGCATCGCATGCGCGGATACAACACGCTCTGGCTCCCGGGCATCGATCACGCCGGCATTGCCACGCAGACCGTGGTCGAACGACAACTGAAGCGCGAAGGAAAAACTCGCCACGATTTGGGCCGCGAAAAATTCATCGAACGTGTCTGGGCGTGGAAAGCCGAAAGCGGCGGACGTATCGCCCTGCAACAACGCGTCCTCGGCGCCAGCCCCGATTGGGATCGATCGAAATTCACCATGGATCCCGATTTGTGCAAAGCCGTGCGTGAAGCGTTCGTTCGTCTGTACGAACAAGGCTTGATTTATCGCGACACTCGCCTCGTGCATTGGGATTGCGAAGCGCAAACGGTTTTGTCGAATTTGGAAGTCGAAAACGAAGACGCCAATGGCGAATTGTTCGAATTTGCGTACCACGTGGTGGGAGGCGAAGGCGAATTGGTCGTCGCGACGACCCGTCCCGAAACGATGCTTGGTGATACGGCCGTGGCCGTGCATCCGGACGACGAGCGGTACAAGCATTTGCACGGAAAGCGATTGCAGCATCCGTTCCTCGATCGGACGATTCCGATCATTACCGACGGCATTTTGGTCGATCCGAAATTCGGAACGGGCGCGGTGAAAGTCACCCCGGCGCACGATTTTAATGACCACGAGACGGGCAAGCGGCACAAGCTGGAGATGATCTCCATCATGAACAAAGACGGAACGCTGAATGGTCAGGCGGGTCCGTTTGCCGGAATGGAACGATTCGCCGCGCGCAAAGCCGTCAAAAAAGCCCTCGAAGAAAAGGGCCTCGTCCGCGGATCGAAAAATCATCAATTGGTCCTTCCACGAAGCCAACGCAACGGTTCGATCGTCGAGCCGATTATTTCCACGCAATGGTTCGTCGCGATGAAACCATTGGCGGGTCCGGCGCTGGCGGCGGTGAAGCACGGCCACGTGAAGATCATCCCCGAGGATTGGACCAAGACGTACGAGCATTGGATGACGAACATCCTCGATTGGTGCATTTCGCGGCAGCTTTGGTGGGGGCACCGCATACCGGCGTTTCATTGTAGCGCGTGCGGGCACATCACGGTCTCGCGCGAGGATCCATCGGAATGCGAAAAGTGTCATTCGACGTCGATCACGCAAGACGAAGACGTTTTGGATACGTGGTTTTCGAGCGGCCTGTGGCCGTTTTCGACGCTCGGTTGGCCGGACGATACGGCGGCGCTCCGGACGTTTTACCCGGCCAGCGACATGGAGACGGGATACGACATTCTGTTTTTCTGGGTCGCCCGCATGATGATGATGGGCATTCATTTCATGGGTGTGCCGCCCTTCAAGCGCATTTTGCTGCACGGGATGGTCGTGGACGAAACCGGCGACAAAATGAGCAAAGTCAAAGGCAATGTGATCGATCCTTTGGATTTGATCCACGGCGCCACGTTCGATTCGGTCGTGGAAAAGGCTCTGCCCGGAGCGCCCAAAGAAGAGGCGCTCAAGAAATTCAAGAAAGCGTATCCATCGGTTGCGCAAATGGGCGCGGGTTTTTCCGCGTACGGAGCGGACGCATTGCGGTACGCGTTGTGCACGTATTCGCCGCAAGCGCGACGCATTCCGCTCTCGCCCAAGAAAATCGAAGGGTATCGCAATTTCTGCAATAAGATTTGGAACGCCACGCGTTACGCCTTGCCGTACCTCGAAGGCGCCAAAGTCTCGAATGCTCCGCCCACGGCGACGACCCTGACAAACCGCTGGATTCTTTCGCGATTGCATGCGGCGCTCGATACGGTCCACCGGGGCCTCGAAGAATTCCGCTTGGATGATGCCGCGCTCGGGCTTTACCATTTCTTCTGGGGCGAGCTGTGCGACTGGTATTTGGAGCTGACCAAACCGGTGCTCAATCCGTCGGCGGGTGCGACGCCGGGGCCCGAGCAAGACGAAACGAAGAACGTCTTGGCGTACGTGATGGAAACGGCGATGCGCGCATTGCATCCGTTCATTCCGTTCATTACCGAGGAGCTTTGGCAACGATTGCCGCGGGCCGAAGGTGCGCCGAAATCGATTGTCATAGCAAACTATCCCAAGGCCTCCGAAGTGCCTTTCGACGCGGACGCCGAGCGGGATATGGCCGTGGTGCAAGCGGTGATTTCGGCCTCGCGCAGCATTCGCAGCGAACACGAAGTGCATCCGGCAGCTGAAGTGCCTTTGCTGTTGCGGGCCGAAGGGGACAAACTCCTCGGGCTTTTGGCGTCGGAGAGCCGCGCCATTCGGACGCTTGTAAAGACCGCGGGCGACGTGGTGATCGAAGCGCGCGGCGGTGCTCGTCCGAAAGGTTCGGTCATGGGTGTCGCCGCGGGCGTGGATGTGCTCGTGGATTTGCGCGGCCTTGTCGAAGGCGCGAAAGAAGCGGCGCGTATCGAGCGTGAAATCAAGAAATGCGAAAAGGACATTGCGGCTTTGGAAAAGAAGCTGTCATTGCCCAGTTTCGCGGACAAAGCGCCGCCCGAGGTCGTGGCGGAATCGAAGCAGCAGCTGGAAGACTTGCGTAAGAAGCGCGTGGGTCTCGAAGAAGCGAAGAGTTTGTCGGCGGAGCTCGGTTGACATCGGGCGCCTCTGCCGTTCATCTCGCAAAACCCATCCTCTCGAATCCCTTCGAAATTCAAGTTGATTGACGCGTGAAAAGGCGCTTGACGCCGCGCGTGCGTCCAGCTTATCCTTTGAGTTCGTACATTCGGTGCACCAACCAATTTTCCAGGAGGTTTCGCGTGGACAAACGGCGTTTGCTCGGCATTGCTTCTGCGTCTTTGGCTGCTTCGGTTTTTTTCGTTGCCCCGCCGGATGCGCTGGCGCAAGCCTATCGAGATGGTCCTCCTCCCCAACATCGCATTGTGTATCGCGACTTGACGTTGTTTCGATGGAACCCGCTCGGATTGATTTCCGACGCGCGCATTTCGTATCGATTGCGCCTGTATGAAAGCCAAAAGCCCGCATTTCGAGATAATTTTTTGGGCGTGGGCATTGCACCGGCGCTCAGCGGGGCGTTTTTGCGCGGCGGACCGATGCTGGAATTTCAGCCGGCGAGCTTCATTCAATTCTGGGGCATTTACGAGTACATCGGGTATTTCGGCGCGTTCAACTTCTTGCAATCGTATCCCACGGTGGATACGTCGCGCGTGAATTATTCAGATACCGAGCTCAACCGACGCGGCGACTTGCCCGACGCCGATCCCGCGAAAAACTATTCGACGACGGGGACGCAGGTCATGTACGGGGCGAACCTGCAATTCAAGTTCGGCCAGGTCGTCGTGCGCGATCAGATTCGTTTCGGCCGCGCATCGATGAATCTGCGCCCGGGCGATCGGGCGTATTACGACATTTTCTACGACTTGCTCGTGGGTAATCGCGGCGATTGGATGGCGAACGATGCGGATGTCCTCTACCAAGCCTTCGGCAGTCGTTTGAGCTTGGGATTGCGGTATTCGATGGGCAAAGCGTTTTACTTGTCGGAGCATTTCGAGCCGGGGGACAACGGAGCCAATGCGCCCGAATCGATTCATCGTGCGGGCCCGATTGCCGCGTGGACCTTCAAGAAACCGGACGGCGCATCGTTCGAACCGACGGTGCTCGTGGTCATGAATTGGTGGCTCAAGTCGCCGTATCGAACGGGGCAGGATGTTTCGCAAGGCGTGCCGTATTTCGTCGCGGCGCTGAACATCACGGGCGATTTGCTGCATAACAAGAAGCCCGCGCAAGCGACGAATCCATAACGAATTTTTCGGGTTTGTCTTACCTGACGCGAACCTCGATCCCCGCCTCGCCCAAATCCACGACGTCAACGTTGTGACTCGAGATGAAGCGTCGACGTTTTGGCGCGAAACCCAACGTCACGGAACTTACTTCGATGTCCGGTTGGAGCACGCGGGGAAATTCTTTGTGCGCATAACAAGTTGTCGTTGACAAACCTCGTCAATGCGTAGTACCCGTTCGAGGATGCATATCGTCATTACTGGAACCAACCGCGGCATTGGGCTCGAATTCGTTCGTCAATACCTAACGCAGGGCGCCACGATTGATACGGGCGTGCGTCATCCGGACAAAGCGGAGGCGTTGGCGAGTTTGGCCAAAGACGCAGGTGGACGGCTGCGCATTTTTTCGTGCGACACTTCGAACGACGCGGGGGTGGACGCATTTGCCGCGGCCGTGGGTGAAAAACCCGTCGATTTGCTCATCAACAATGCGGGGGTGATTGGAACGTGGGGCGGATACCTCGATGGAAAGCTCGACGAAGCGGCGCAATTGTACAATACGAATACGTTGGGCTCGATTCGCATGATGCGCGCATTTTTGCCGCATTTGCAGCGTGCGTCCGGGCGTAAGATCGTGAATTTGTCGACGAGCGTGGCGTCGATTGCCGACACGACGACGGACATGTTTTTCGGTTATCGCATGTCCAAAGCGGCGCTGAATATGGCGACGAAGGTCTGGGCGCAAATGCTGAACGGCGAAGGTTTTACCGTATTGGCGATTCACCCGGGATGGGTCAAGACGGACATGGGTGGCGAGCAAGCCCCTGTAACGCCGGAAGAATCGGTGCGCGGCATGATTGCGCAAATCGACGCCCGCGGACCTGCGGATTCCGGCACGTATTTGGATTTCACCGGCAAGCCCATGCCGTGGTGATACGCCATTACGCTGACGCAATTCATGGCGCAAAGCGTCGCGGTCACGGGATTGACCACGACGACGTCGAGTAAAGCAAAACTTTTCAACACGATTCATCGACGGAGCGTTCGTCGCGCGTGATATCGTGAGTGCGACGGGCACCGAACGTTCGCGATTGCTCCGTGACAATCGCACCGAACGTGAAGTAACATCACGACAATTCCACGAATGAGCACGGGAGGTCGCTGATGAGGACACGCGTTGGGGCAACGGTATTGCTGAGTGTCGCTTTTGCTGCTTGTACTTACGTCATGCCGACGCCCGCAAGTCCAACCTGCGGTGATGGCGTACCGGGCGACGAAGAGCTCTGTGACGATGGCAATGATATCGAAGGAGACGGATGCGATTCGAACTGCACGCCATCGGGATGCGGCAATGGCGTCAAGGGCGGCACGGAAGAATGCGACGACGGCAATGCGGTCGACGGTGACGGTTGCGATACGACGTGTGTCATTGTCGCTTGTGGTGACAAACAAGTTCAAACCGGTGAAACCTGCGACGACGGCAACCGCGTCGACGGCGACGGTTGTGATTCGAATTGTACGAAGACGGCGTGCGGCAATGGTATTCGTACGGGCGCGGAAGAATGCGACGATGGAAACGTCGCGGATTGGGATGGTTGCAATCCAACCTGCCAGATCGTCATTTGCGGTGATGGCAAGATCCAACCGGGCGAATTTTGTGATGACGGAAATGACGACAATGGGGACAGTTGCGAGCCCGCTTGTCTGCTGTCGAATACGACGTCGATTTTCATCGGTATCAACGGAGTCTCGGGTTACACCGACGGTGATCCTGGAATGGCCACGCTCTCCGACAAACCCGTCATGACCATCCATGAACGAACGCTTTATTTCTCCGGAGATAATACGATTCGGATGGCCAATCTCGACTCGGGCAAGGTCACGACGATCGCCGGATTCGGGAACAACGGTGGTTTGGTCGATCATGCCGACGGCTCGCAGGCCCGTCTTGGTGATCCCGAAGGACTTGCAACGGACGGGATGACGTTATGGTTTTCAGATCGCTGGAATAACGTGCTGCGATCCGTTGACTTGGCGGCTCCGTATGCGGTCAAGACGCTGGCCGGAGCGCCTCTGCAACCAGGCGAAAACCCAAGTTCGGTGCCGGGGTTTGGATCGAACGTCCGATTCGACGAGCTGCGTGGACTGGCTTATCACGACGGCCTCGTCTACCTGCTCGACGGGCAAGCCGCGTTGCTGCAATCATTCAATCCGCTTACGAACGAGGTCAAGACGATCGCCGGCGTTGCATATCAACGAGAGGTCAAGGATGGTCTTGGCCCCGATGCGCGATTCCAAGGTCCGCGCCTGATGCGATCGGACGGCGCGGGAAAACTTTATATCAGCGACGCCTCCGGGCATGCCATTCGCGTGTACGACATCGCCACGAATATGCTCAGCACCCTCGTCGGCACGAGTTGTGGTTATTCGGACGGCGATGCGACGACGGCCCAGCTTCATTTTCCGCGAGGCATCGCGGTCGTTGGTCCCAGCGTCTACTTTGCGGAACCTTTTGGGCAAACCATTCGACAAGTCCTCGTGCAAACCAAGAGCGTTTCCACGTTGTCCGGGCTGCTGAATCCTTGCGCCGGCGACTGCAACTGCGGCAACAATACCGTTGGTGGTTATATGGAAGGAACCGGAGCCGCAGCCCAATGGAACGAGCCTTGGGACATCGTCTTCGATCCCGATACGAGATCGCTGCTCGTGTCCGACAGCGAAAACTTCGTCATTCGCCGCATCAAATAAGATTTACGCGCCCCACCACAACATTTCATGCACGCGCATCGCGCCCCCGATGCTCACGAGGACGCGCAGTTTGTCCCCATCGGTTTCCACGATATGCGCGGGAAAAGCATCGGCCGGGTAAAACGCGCTCTTGACAAACCCATTTGCATCCAGCCAAAACAAATGCACGCCTTCGGGCGTCGGACCGTGCATCAAGAGCATTTTGCCGCCCCCGAGCCACACGAAATCCAGCCATTTGAACGATAACTCCGCAAATCGCTCGGGTGATGGAAAGTCGTCCCCGACGCTCCGCAGCTCCGGCAAATGCGCTCGCAAATGCTTGTACAAAAGATCGTAACGGACTTTGGACAATTTCGGCAATCGTCGATCCGGCGGCGCGATGACCGACAGGTTCGTCGCATCGAACGTCGGCACTTCGACATGCGTGTGATAACGATCGCCGAGTCGATTTTCGCCGATTTCTCCATCGGACAACGTCTTGAGCCACCAGGAAAACATGGACAGATCGCCCGTGCCTGCTGCGGATTCGAGGCGCACGACGGATTCCCACAAAGGCCTGCGTACGCGCCAAACGCCGCCATGGTTTTTGACGACGCACGCGCCGACATAAAGCGCCCCGTGCGTCACGAATTGCACCAGAAATGGCGGTTGTCCCGAGGATTTCTTCTCGATCCACGCGTCGCGTTTTTCTTTCGATAACCGCGCGCCCAAGCGATGCACGGAAGCGTCGGAGAAGTCCAGGTTCAAGTCGGGCGTTTCGAGCGCTTTGGGGGCCAGCTTGGCGAACGTGTCGGCAATTTCGTCGATTTGGCGCAGAATGTGGGGATTTTCCGCGGGATTGGCGTCTTCGTTGCGGGCTTTTTGCAAATCGAAGCGCACATCCTTGGGGTAATACGGCTGGAAGTATTGCGTGAACAATCGTTCCGCGGTGAGTTTTTCGCTCATGGAGTTTTTCGAGGCCGGCGGGCTCAGAACATCTTCTTGCGTTTGGACGACGGCAAAATGCCCAGCATTTCTCGATATTTGGCCACGGTACGTCGGGCAATCTTGATTTCTCGTTCGTCCTCGAGGATCTTGACGATGGCTTGATCGCTGAGCGGATTGTTCTTGTCTTCCGCGGCGATGATCTTTTTGATCTCCTGCTTGACGCTTTCGGAAGCAATGCTGTCTTCATCGCCGCCGGTTTTGTCGATCGCCGAATTGAAGAAGTATTTCAATTCGAACAAGCCTTGCGGCGTATGCACGTATTTATTGCTGGTCACACGGGAAATCGTGGATTCATGCATGCCGACGGCTTCGGCGATGTCGCGTAAAATCATCGGCCGCAGATACGCCACACCTTTTTCGAAAAAGTCCTTTTGCTTTTCGACGATACATTCGGTCACTTTGATGATCGTCCGTCGCCGTTGTTCAATGGCGCGAATCAACCATTGGGCGCTGCGCAGTTTTTCACTGATGAACTCTTTGGTGCTCGGATCTTTCAGGAGCTTCTGCGCCATGTTTTCGTCAATGAAGAGGCGCTGCAATCCTTTGTCGTTATCGGTGACGACCCATTGATCGTTGTCCTTGACGACATAAACGTCCGGGGTGATCGCAATCGTCTTGTCGTCGACCTCGGCAAAATTACGCGCGGGGACGCTTTCGAGCTTCTGAATTTCCTGGACAGCGTCGCAAACTTCCTCATTCGTGATCTTCAGAGCTTTGGCGATGGCTCCGAAATTGCGGCGTTCGACGTTGTGCAAGTGATCCTTGATGATCGCGAGTTCAATTTGGTCGTATCCGAGCACTTCGGCTTGCACGCGCAGACATTCGCCGAGGTCCCGGGCGGCCACGCCGATCGGATCGAATCGTTGGATCAGCGCCAAGACTTCCGGGGCGTCTTCGGGATGCAAACCCGCTTCGTTTGCCAGGTCTTCCAGCGTCAAATCGGGACGTTTGGTCCCGTCGGGGTTTTCCCCGCCGGACAGGTCCAAGTACCCGCGTTCGTCCAAATTGCCGATCACGAGCTCGGCAAAAACGCGCTCGTTGTCGACGAAATCACTCATCTGGAGCTGGAACAAAAGGTGCTCGCGCAAGCTGGTGCTTCGCGACAAACTTTGCTCGATCGGCGGCAGTTCTTCGAAGCCCGAGCGCTGGCCGGGAGGCATCTGCTGCATCTGGCGGTTTTCGAGGAACTGCTCCCAATCGACTTCTTTGACGCGTTTTTCCGTATCGCGCGCCGCAAGATCCGTATCGGAGTGTTCGGGAATCCGCTCGGCCCGGTCGTTGTCCGTCGCCGGAATTTCCCGCGTCCCGGTAACGTTTTCCCGGGAACTCGTGGCATCCGCTCCGCCGTCATCCCCAAGCAGCGGGTTGCCATCGAGCTCCTTGCGGATTTCCTCGACCAATTCGAGACGCGACAACTGCAAGAGCCGAATCGCCTGCACCAGCTGCGGTGTCATCACCAACTGCTGGGTCATCTTGAGTTGGATTCTCATCCCGATGTCCATCGACAGCTCCCTTGCGAGCCGACCATGATGTGGTCCCGGCGCGTTTGCCGACACCAACGGCAGCTTTTGGACTGCCTGCATGCCCGACTTCGTGCCGAGACTAGCACCAAATCGGGCTCGGCCCGAGTCTTGCTTTCAAGTCTTCGTTCGAAAAAATTGCCCGGTGGGCGTCAAGGTCGGAAGTGTCGAAAATGTTACAAAGACAACACGTTTGGCCCTGCCTCGAGGTGGTTGGCGCCTGGCGAGGGAATACTTGTGCCATGTCACGCAGTTCCAACGTGACCAGCGCCATTCGGAACACTCAGGCCCGTCCTCGACGCAGGATCGATGGGGCACGCCGATGCATCGTCACGCGCCGCGCAAAGGAACGAACGGCCAATCGGGACCCTCGATTGTGTTGCGAATGTGTCCCGAACACCGCCTCGACGAGACGATCGAACGCATAAGGCTTGACGAGCACGCGATGAATGCCCGCGCCGGCGAGCGGCGACAGGGGTTTTTCAGTGCAAACGATCACGCGAGCGGAGGGCGAAGCTTTCTCGACGATGTCGCGAAGCCAAGTGATTTCCCGCGCATCTTCATGAACATCGACGATGACGACTTCAAAAGTTTGTCTCGCCAATTGAACCGACGCCTCTTCGGGCGATGCGGATTTCGTGACCTCGGCTCCTCGGTTGACGAGCAAAAGGGCCGTCGCTTCACGCATGAGATCTTCCGCATCAAGAAGCAGGATGTTGGATACGTGCGTCATGGCGGAGGCGCCCGTTGCAGTGACCGTGCCGAAGCCTCGATGGCCGCAGAAACAAGTGTCCAAAGCAACCAAAACCACCGTAACAGGCTGATATTTCAGGTATTCGAAGCGCCGTTTTCGTGGATTACGACGGGCGTGAACATCGTCTGCGCCATATCGGTCACGAGTTCGCGGGTTAGCGCAGCGCGTAAAACGCACACACGTCCGATTGTGTGCACGGTGCCTACGGGGATTGCTTCGTCAAAGTGGAAATCCGGGTGACCACCGAGACATGCCAATCGGGGCGAACTTGACCGGCAGACATCAATATTTCCCTTCATTTTTCGCCGAATTGGACATGGACGGGCCGGCTCGAAACGTGCACACGGGAACGAATCGCGCGCGAGCAACGCGCACGAAATCGGCTGACAACCGAACATTCTTGGGAGGTACCCATGCGTTTTCTTCGATCGATGGCGCTTGTTTCGTTGACGTTCGGCACCGTGCTCTTCGCGGGTTGCGGCGACGATACGAATCAAAACAACAATACGAAAAGCTGCTCGGTTGAAGCTCAGACGGGGTGCGCCGTCGGGCTTGTTTGCGAAGAAGTCCAAGGCAAAGACCCGATGTGCCTCGCACCGGTTTCTTTCAAGGGCAAAGTGATCGATGCGCTGACGGGAATGCCGATCAAGGATGCCCTGGTTGTCGCTCGAGACGCCAATGATGCGGCTGTTTCTCCCGTGGCCGTGACGGACGTGAATGGTCTGTACGCGCTGAATGTACCGGCCAAACGGGATGCCCAGGGCAAACCGCTCGCCGCCAAACTCACGTTGCGGGCGGATGCGGCCGGATATCAGACGTTTCCGCTGGCGCCGCGGGTCGCGCTTCCCATCGATATCAATACGGCTGTGGGTGATCCGCCGGTCGTTCAAAACGCATCGACGGACATCGCGCTCATCCAGATCGAGAATGCGATGGGACTCGGTTCGATCACGGGGACGGTCATTGCGGATCCGGGTGTGGATTTGAATCCGGCCGGAGCGCTCGTGGTGGCGGGTGGTTCGACGGGCGTCGTCGACTTCAAGGGCAACTTTACGGTCTTCAATGTGCCCGCGGGTACGGGTGTGGAGGTGAACGCTTACGCGGCGGGCCTGCAAATCGAGCCCGCGGCGGTGGATGTTGCAGCGGACAAACCGACGGCGGGTGTACAGCTCCACATCAAGTCTGCGGCAACGGCGAAGGTGACGGGAAGCGTGCAGATCGTCAATGGCGGTGGAGCTTCCGTGACGAGCGTGGTGCTCGCGTTGAAAGACACGTTTGTCCCGGACGCTGCGCGCGGTGAAGTGCCCAAGGGCCTGCGCGTCGGAAATGTTACGGGGGCGTATGAATTCGTCGGCGTCCCCGATGGCGACTACGTGATTCTCGCTGCGTTCGAAAACGACGGCCTCGTGCGCGATCCCGACATTTCGATCGGTGGCACATCGATCCTCGACGTGAGCATCGTGGGTGGGGCGAGCGTCACGAAAGAGGGCTTCAAGGTCACGGGGGCGCTCAGCACCGAGTCTCCGGGCAAAGACGCCATCGAAGAGGTGATGGGTACCCCGGCGTTTGTCTGGGGCGATGATTCGAGCGAAGATCACTACGAACTTCGCGTCTTCGATGCGTACGGAAAGAACATTTGGGAAAACCTGATGGTGCCCTCGAAGAGCGGCAGCAAGACCGTGTCGGCGATGTACGGCGGGGCCGCGTTGAAGCCGGGCATGATCTACCAATTCCGCGCCACATCCATCGGCAAGGATGGCGTTCCGATTGCTCAGACCGAGGACCTTCGCGGCGTTTTCGTCTATCGTTGATCGCCTGGTCTTTCGACCTCAAACAACTTCCTTCAGGAGCAAACGAAATGTCGAATCCTTTCAGCTTCAAGCACTGGCTTGGTGTGACGATCACTTTGTTGGCCGGCGGCTTACTCGCAGCAGCCTGCGGCTCGTCGACCGGCACGGGCGACACGTCCAACAACAACAATGACTCGTGCACGTTTGGCGGGACAAAGTGCGCCGCGGGATGCAGTGAATCGCTCGGATGCATCGAATGTTCGGCGGACTCGATGTGTGGAGCGGGCGCTCCGTTCTGCGTGCTCGGTCGTTGTGAAGAATGCCGCGACGCGGCGGATTGCGGCGTCGGCAAGACGTGTTTTCCGCGCGATTTCAAGTGCGAGACGGCGTGCACGACCAACGGTGATTGTCCGGGCGAAGCGCCTTTGTGCGATACGAAGACGGGCATCTGCATCGGTTGTTTGACCAGCGCGGACTGCAAGGACGCGGGGCGTCCGCTTTGCGATCCGACACGTTTTCAGTGCTCGGAATGCGTGACGAGCGCCGATTGCGGTGCGGCGGAACCGGCCTGCGATCAACAACGGGGCACGTGCGAAGAGTGTCTCGTGGACGGGCATTGTCCCGCCGGTTCGCTCTGCGGAACCGACGCCAAGTGCCACGATGCGTGCACCTCGAACCTCGACTGCAAAGACCCGGGCAAACCCGTTTGCGACTTGGCCTCGAAGGCGTGCGTCGAATGCGCGACGAACATGGATTGCGGAGCGGCCGAGCCGTTCTGCGACGGCAAGAACTGCCGAGTTTGTCTCACCAACACCGATTGCACCAACCCCCTGACGCCCGTCTGCAAAGACAACAACAGCTGCGTGGGTTGCTTGACGAGCAACGATTGCAAGGACGCGACGTTGCCGGTTTGCAAGAGCGAAACGTGCGTCCAGTGCGACAAGGACACGGACTGCAAAGACCCCATGAAGCCCAAGTGCGACAAGAACGTTTGCGTGCCGTGAACGTGGACGCGCCGGACAAACCACCGCCGGCGCTTTCAATTCCCGATCCCGAGGGGGGTATGGGGGGCCGAGCGTCGCCGTGTTGGCGTAGGGCACCCCGCGGTCCCCGAGCGGGGGCCCCCCCAC
>CAYSYX010000017.1:0-52218 GCA_964435055.1 uncultured Polyangium sp.
GAACGCCTGAAAATCAAGCCTCGACAAGCGCAATATACGAAGTGGCGGAGTAGTGCTAGGACAGCGCGAGCATGCGGTCGATCGGGATACGCGCGCGTTCGCGGAGCGATTCGGCCATTTCAATTCGCGGCGCGAGGTCCCGCAAGGCCAGATAAACCTTCTCGAGCGTATTCAGGCGCATGAACGGGCATTCGTTGCATGCACAGTTTTTCTCGGGCGGTCCTTCAATGAACGTCTTGTTCGGTGATGCCTTGCGCATTTGGTGAATGATGCCGCTCTCCGTCGCCACGATGTACGACGATGCCTCGTCGGTCGTCGTATAACGCAAGAGCGCCGTGGTCGAACCGATGTAATCGGCCAGCTTCAAAATCGGCTCTTCGCATTCGGGATGGGCAATGAGTTTCGCTTCCGGATGACGTTCGCGCAGCGCGACGATCTTGCGCAGGCTGAACGTCTCGTGCACCAGACAGCTCCCTTGCCAAAGACGCATTTGCCGCCCGGTTTTCTCGACCAACCATCGACCGAGGTTCTTGTCCGGGGCAAACAAAATCTCTTTGTCCGCGGGTATGGACCGGACAATCTTTTCCGCATTCGACGACGTGCAGATATAATCGCTCTCCGCTTTCACTTCGGCGCTGCAGTTGATGTACGAGATCGATACGGCATCGGGGTATTTCGCCCGCCACGCTCGGAATCGATCCGCGGGGCAACCATCGGCCAGCGAACATCCGGCTTCCATGTCGGGGACGACGACGATCCGATCGGGATTCAGAATCTTCGCCGTTTCGGCCATGAAATGCACGCCGGCAAAAAGGATGACATCGGCCGTCGTTTTCTTCGCTTGTTGCGCAAGTTGCAAGGAATCGCCGAGAAAATCAGCCAAATCTTGGATGTCGCCCTCTTGGTAATAATGCGCGAGGAGCACGGCGTTGCGCTCACGCTTGAGCCTTAGAATTTCGGCTTCGAGGTCCAGGGTGGGATCAATTTGCGCTTCCAACATGGCCCAAGGGTAGGGGCACTTTGTCGCGAGGGCCAGTCCTGTTTTGATATTTAGACGCCGAGTTACCCTCATTGCATCTTCCCCGGAAAAAACCTCGAGCTGCGTTCGGCCGTTGATTTCGACCGCGTGCCGTGCCATCGCTCGGACATGGTGGGTCGGAAGCTGAGCCGAACAAAGAGAATCACGTTTTTCCTTTTGGGGACGATTGGCCTGCAAACAGTCGAGGCCTACGCGCAAACGGCGCCAACCGAGCCGACCGCGACGCAAACGTCGGAATCGCTTCCCCCGGAAACTCCGCCGACAACCGAGCCTCCGCCACCCGCTCCCGAGCCTCCGCCGCTGGTTCCCGAGCCTCCTCGGCCGATTGACGTGACCGTCGAAGGTACGAGAGCGCCTGCGGGATCGATTACGCTCAAACGCCGGGATCTTCGGGATGTACCGGGCGTTTTGGGCGATCCTTATCGCGCGATCGAATTTCAACCGGGCGTTACGCCGACGGCCAGCGGCGTGCCATTTTATTATATTCGCGGCGCGCCGCCCGGGAACATCGGATATTATTACGACGGTATTCGCGTGCCGCTCTTGTTTCATGCGGGTGCGGGCCCGAGCATCATTCCCGCGCCGCTCGTTTCGCGTGTGAATATGCACATGGGGCCTTATCCGGCCGATATGGGGCGTCTTGCCGGAGCCGCCATCGACGCCGAACCGGCGCCATTACCAACCGAATGGCGCGGCGAAGGTATTTTGCGGTTTGTCGATGTCGGCGGTGTCGTTCAAGGTCCGATCTCCGACAAAGCCACGGTGCTCGTGGGCGGCCATTACGCCGCAGGTGCGCACCTCATTTCGGCGCTCGTGAAAAACGTCGATTTTGGATATGCGGATTATCAAGCACGGTATACTCGACGCATTGGGGACAACGGCAAATTCACGGCGCTCGCCTTTGGGGCTTGGGACAAACTCGCCGCGACCACCGAAGACGACAATCGACGCGATACGCTCCTCAATGCGGACTTCGTGCGCCTCGATTTGCGTTATGACCATCAATTCGATGCGGGAGGAAACCTGCAGGCGGGTTTGACGCTGGGATTGGATCGTTCGCGCGACGTCGGCGTCAAAAGCGCCACGAATTATAAAATCGGCGGCCGAGTTCGCTTCGCCAAACCATTGGGTCATGGCAAGGCGTTGATCCGCGGCGGCATCGATGCCATGGTCGATCGTTACGACATGGTGCATCGTGAACCTTGCGCCGTGGATGATCCGGCGTGCGCGGACAAACCATTGGCCTTGACGCAGCTCGATGAAGCCTTTCGCACCTTGTTTCCAAGCCGCTGGGATTTCGTCGCCGGTGCGTGGGCGGATGCATTGGTTGTTCTAAACGAACAGTCGACGATTACGCCGGGGGTTCGCGTGGATCATTATCGTTCCATGGGCAATGATGCGACGTCGATCGATCCCAAGGTCGTGGGTAAGTTTGGCGTGGGCGATCGAGTGACGATCATTCCGGCGTTTGGCATTGCTTCGCAGCTGCCGGGATTTGCGCCTTTGCCGGCGCTGCAAATTGCGGGGATCACCGGAGGACTGCAAAGAAGTCTGCAATCGAGTCTCGGGGCGCAAGTCAAATTGCTCCCGATTCCCATTGAAGTCGGGGGAAGCGTATTTCGCCAGGTGACGTTCAATTTGACGGATCCCATCAGCGTGGGCCGTGGAACGACGCTCGGTCCGGAACGATTTTTGACACGCAGCACGGGTGATGCCTACGGGCTCGAGCTGAACGCGCGCGGCGCATTACGCAAAGATATGTTTTTCATTGCGTCGTATACGCTCTCCAGGTCGACGCGAACGGGAGCGAGCGGCATACCGATACCCGCGGCGGTGGATCGCACGCACGTCGTGCACATAGCGATTCTGTATGAATTCAACAAGCATTGGCGCGGGGGCGTGCGCCATGTGTTTTACAGTGGTTTTCCCGCGGAAGAAGCGGGCACGGATCGGCCGCCGAGCCCGAATCCGCAGCGCACGAGGCCGTTTTATCGGCTGGATTTTCGCGTATCGCGGCGTTGGAATGTGGGAAAAACGGGCTACATCGGGCTCGTCTTCGACATCATGAACGCGACGTTGAGCAAAGAGGTCTTCGACGTGACGTGCAAAGAAGGAATTTGTCAGCCGCGTTCGTTGGGGCCGATTACGGTGCCGGGAATCGCGATCGAGGGGGGATTTTAGCGGGGTTTGTCCCCTCAATCACTCAGCTTCCCGTCTTGCGCCAATCGCTCGGTAATTGCTTTGATGACGTCCCCGACCGTTTCGAGCGACTTCAACACGTCGTCCGGCACCACGAGCTTGTATTCGTCTTCGATTTCGGAGAGCACTTCCATCACGCCGAGCGAATCGATGCCCAGATCGGAGACGATTTTTGTCGTCATCTCGACTTCGACGTCGGATTGGCGATGTTGCTTGAAGACTTCGACGATCTTGTTTTCAACGGTGTTGCGATTCCAGGTCATGGCACGTGTTCCGGTAACGATGCGGCCCTGGGAGTAGCCTGATTCGAAACGAATTGCAAAGCCATTTTTATGATTTTGCTTCGCCCGACAAAATCGCGCGTAGCCGTTCGAGCCCCTCGAAACTGCGCGCTCCGTACCACATCAGGTCTTTGCCGTCACAAAACACGATTCGCCCCGATTTCGCCGCCGGTATGTCGAGCTTCCGAAATACCTCGGCATCGGCTTCCGAAAATGCATGCGGCTCGTCCGGCAAAAGCACCACATCGGGCCGACGCGCCACCACTTCATCACGCGCGGATAACGCGTATCGCGCCCGGCCACGCGATCGGGCGTGAGCGCGGGCGCCTGGCCCAAGTCCGCGGCAAGCGGATATCGACGCGGTCGATCGGCGAAAATGTTTTGACCTCCAACGAGGTCCAGCGTGTCGGAAATGAACGTCGCTTCATGCACCGTCATGAGCGGATCCATCCAAATGGGTATGAATACGCGGACGGGCGGTTTTTCCTGGCGGTGTTTTTCCGCTTCACGATGGGCATGGTACGCCGTGGCGATCAAGGTCTTGGCCGTGGGTGCTTCCGAAATACCCAAGGCAATGGCCAGCCGCGCCAAATGCGAAATACCTTCGGCGAACCGTTTGGGAAACGAAACCAATACCGAAATGCCGGCATTATCGAGGCGCTCGATCTGGGATTTTGTATTTTCTTCCTGATTGGCGATCACCAAATCCGGCTCGAGTTCAATCACGCGCGCGACGTCGACATCCTTCGTTCCGCCAATGACCTCGATGTTCTCGACGTCTCCCGCGGGAGCGACACAAAACTTCGTACGCCCGACGAGTTTGTCTTTCGCGCCCAAACGAATGATCGAATACGTGTCACTCGGAACGAGCGAAACGATTCTTTGCGGTGGGTTTGGAAAAACGTACCGGCGTTGGCGATCGTCTTGGAACTTGATGAGTTTCATGGCGTGTGGTCTCGAGCGGCGTATTCATGGAGAAAAACCGGCCCGAGGTCAAGGGTTTCGTTGCCCGACATCACCAAAGCATTGACGGACGAGGCGAAATACGCGATGTTCCATTGATGCGAGCTATCTATTCGGCCGTTTTCGCGAGTTTGTCCCTGATCGCAGCCGGTTGCGAAGCAACCTCGAGCGGGGGTTCGACGTCCGGCAATTCGTCCAGTTCGAGCTCCGGCAGCGGCGCGGGCGGGCAAGGAACAGGAGGTCAAGGCACCGCAGGCCAAGGAACGGGCGGCCAAGGCACCGCAGGCCAAGGCACGGGCGGCATGGGAATGGGTGGAATGGGCGGCGGCGGAGGCGCCGGCGGAGGCGCCGTCGTCGTCACATCCGAGCAATTGCTGTCGCGTGTGCAATCGTGTGCGCAAATTGCGGGGACTCAAAAATTCGCGACGGACAGCGGCGGGGCGAAGACGATACCTGTTTGTCAGCTCAATGGCGCCGTATGGTGGACGTCGGACATGGATATCGATTGCGACGGCGGCCAAGGCGCGATTTGCATGAATGATCCTTGGTATTTGCCGGATACGAGCGCGACGGATTCGAATGGAAATCCATTGGATGCTTCGACGTTGCCGTTTTTCGTGATTCCGCTGCCGAGCAACGGCTTCGATTACGCGGCGCACGGAATCGGACTTGGGAGCGTCGCCGCGGTGATTTATGCCGGGAAAATCGAATATGCCATCTTCGGCGATCAAGGCCCGAAGGGAATCATCGGGGAAGGTTCATTTGCGCTCGCGGAAAAACTCGGGATTGATTCCGATCCGGCCATCGGAGGCGTGGACAGCGGCGTGACATTCATCGTATTCACGGGTGTCGACGCAAAAGTGAGCAAAAATGAAGACCACAACGAAGCGATTGCCATAGGCGAACAACGCGCCGCAAAGTTCCTCGTGGACAATTGATTCCAGTCGTTCGGCGAAACGACGTCGGTAATTTGACCGGGTGACGACCATTCGACTACAGTTGCACCGCGGTTGAGCATGACAACGACGTCTACGGCCAAAGATCCTTCCGAACAGCAAAATACGCCGCCGGTGCGTGAAAATTCGCGTGCCGGTGCGGTCTTCATCGCCGCGGGTATTTTTGCGAGCCGTATCGCGGGCCTCGTTCGGGAACGCGTGTTCGCCCATTATTTCGGTAATTCCGCGGCGGCCGATGCATTCAAGGCCGCCCAGAAAATCCCCAATTTTCTCCAAAATCTGTTTGGCGAAGGCGTCCTTTCCGCGTCGTTCATTCCCGTTTACGCGCGTCTGTTGAGCGAAAAAAGCAACATCGAAGCGGACCGTATCGCCGGCGTCATTGCGACCTTGCTCGCCATCATGACTTCGATTCTGGCGCTCGTCGGCGTAGTGGCCACACCCTTGTTGATCGACGTCATTGCGCCGGGGTTTGTAGGCGACAAACGAGAGCTCGCAATTCACCTCGTGCAAATCTTATTTCCAGGCATTGCATTGCTGGTGATGTCGGCGTGGTGTTTGGGCGTATTGAACAGTCATCGCCGTTTTTTTCTTTCTTACGCGGCGCCGGTCGTTTGGAATGTCGCCATCATTGCCGCCATGGTTTTTTGGGGCGGAGGTGCGACGGAAGAGTCATTGGCCATAAAGACGGCTTGGGGATTGGTCGTCGGAAGTTTTCTGCAATTCGCCATTCAGCTGCCCGTCGTATTGAAACTTCTCACGCGATTTCGGCCGTCGCTCGATATTCGTTCGTCGCCCGTTCAAAGCATTCTGAAGAACTTTTCGTCGATGGTGATCGCGCGCGGCGTCGTTCAAGTCAGCGCGTACGTCGATAACATGCTCGCGAGTTTGTTGCCCACGGGAGCGGTGGCGATTCTCGGTTATGCCCAAACTCTTTATTTGCTGCCCATCAGCGTATTCGGCATGTCCGTGTCGGCGGCGAGTTTGGCGGAGATGTCGCGTTCTCGAGGAGAAACCGCGCTGGTTTCGGCGAATGAATCCAATGAAGTGCTCCGCAAACAGCTCGAACAAGGATTGCGGCATATTCTATTTTTCATCGTGCCGTCGATGGCCGCTTATTTGGTGCTGGGAGACGTCATCATTGCCGCGCTCTACAAAACCGGAAAATTTGCGGCGAAAGATGTGAATTCCGTGTGGTGGGCGCTGATGGGTTGCAGCGTCGGCTTATTGGCCTCGACGTTCGGGCGTCTTTATGCGTCTACGTATTATGCGCTCATGGATACGCGCTCGCCACTGCGCATGGCCGTCGTGCGCGTGACGTGTTCCACGACACTGGGATATTTGGCGGGTATTCAATTGCCGGCTCGTCTCGGCTTGGATCCTTCGTGGGGCATTGTTTGTCTCACCGTCGCATCGAGCCTCGGGGCTTGGGTCGAGTTTTTGCTTTTACGGTATGGATTGCATGTCCGCGTCGGCGCGGTGTCTTTGCCGTGGTCTTTGGTTTGGCGCATCGGAACAGCGGCGATTGGGTCGAGCGTTTCCGGTTTGCTGGTCAAAATGGCGGTGGACGCATGGTTGCCTCGATTCCCGGCGTATGTGAAAGCGCTCCCGATCTTAGGCGTCTTCGGCGTCGCTTATTTGAGTATTGCCGCGGTGCTCGGCATTCCCGAGGTCACGCGATTTACGGATAAGGTCAAACGTCGCGTGCAGCGCCGCCGATGAAGCTCGTCATGGACACACGTTCTCGACAGCAAAACGCTTCCATTCCATCGTGAATTGTGGCAGAGACGATCCATGAGATACGGTTTGGTTATTGTCGCCGCCCTGTTGTTTGGTTGTACCCCCGAGAAAAAAGACGCCGAAGTCAGCGAATTCGATAAGAAATTCCAGGAGTATCTCGACGGCGGTGATTTCGTCATGGCTGCGTTGACGGTCGAGGACGAAATCAAGGCGCACGGACTCGACAAGGTGGCGCCGAACATCACGGCACCCATTTTGGCCAAATGGGCGAAAGCAGAAGAAAAGGAGCTCGAGACCTCGGCGACATTGGGACGAGATCGAGCGCTGGGCAGGCCCAAAGATTATTGCGGGAAGTGCCGCGCGTTTCGCGAATTGCTCGATACGCTCGCGCCCAAATCTCCTGAAATCGCCACGCGTTGGAAGGAATTGAAGCCTAAATTGGAGCAGGCGGAGACGGCCGCGTTCGACAAGGAAAGCAGTGACAAACGGCCCATCGTGTTGATCTGGCAGCAAGGAAGCCATACGGAGACGATTACGTTGGAGCTCATTTCGATTTGTTTGATCGAAACGCTGACGAAATCGGTCCCGCAATACAAATGGCTCAATGCGGATCGCACGCCTGATTCTCGAGCGGCGCATTTTTTATTGACCGGAAAAACCGCGATGGACAAGTATGTCGATTCGCAGACGAAAAAAGAAGCCGCGTCATTGTTGTCGGGGCTGCGCGTCGTCGTGACGCCTCGGAATTTCGATGCGCCGCTTTCGGCTCGTTTTCCGGAGCCATTCGAAGCGAGCTCGGTGGTGGATTCACCGGACACCATTCGTTCGGATTTGCCTTTGGGCGGGCCGCCCGTCGTGGAATCCGTCAAGGTCGGCGGCGATCAGCTCATGCGCATCAAGAACAATGTGTGCGCAAATCTCGCAAAACACATTGAAGGTACCGCCAAGGTCGACGCTCCGAAACCCGCTGCATCGGCAGGCAAACGATAAGCATTCAAAGCGTTGACATAAGCGCCCATTTCGCTCGTCGGTCTGAATCGACGAACGCGCCGTCGTGCGCGGGCCATTGATTTCGCGCCGACCGGAGGCTTTACATGACGCCACCGTTTTGGTATGCTGGCGTCATGCGCAGCCGTCTCTTGGTTTCGTCTTGGGTTATTGGTTCGGTCTTGTTGTCTTCGTCAATGGTGTATGCGGCGAATACGTCGACGCTGGGCTCGTCGCTCGACCTTCAGGCGACGCTGCGATCGATTGGCGTGACGGCGTCGGTGACCGGGGACGATAATGGCAATGCGACGATAAAGCTCGGATTTCGCAAAATGGGCGAGGCGAATTTTCTGCCGGGACATCGGCTTTTGCCGGTCTCGGGGAATCGAGCGATCGGGAGCGCGTTGTTTCTCGAGCCGGGAACGAATTACGAAATCAGAGTGACGCTCGACGATCCCGATAACGGTGCGCCGCAAGAAGCCTCCGGAACCGTCCGTACGCGCGACGATATGCCTCCAGCTCAGGGCTCGAAACATTTGTACGTCAATGCGCAAACAGGCTCGGATTCCAATGACGGCTCGCAGGGAAAACCATTTCAAACCATACAAGTCGCCGCCGATGCGTCCGGTCCCGGCACCGTGCTTCACGTCGCGGCGGGCATTTATCGTGAAAGTGTCATCGTCGACGGAGCGCACGGTGGAGCCAAAGACAATCCTTTATGGATCGTGGCGGATCAAGGGGCCATTTTGGATGGATCGGATCCGATGCTCGAGGACGGTTCGCAATACGTGTCCGAAGGCAATGGTATTTATTCGATTCCGTTCGCCGGAGAATCCGTCTATGTCGCCGTGGACGACACGCGCTTGTATGATTACACGTCGCTGGCCGACTTGGACATGGCCGCCGCGGGTTTGTCCGGAGGGTACTTTGTCGGCGGCGGCAAGCTTTATTTGAAATTGCCGACGGGTTTGTCGCCCGCGGGACACAAAATTCACGTCGGCATCCTCGACACGGCCATTTTGCTCGATACGGTTTCCGACGTGATCGTGGAAGGCTTCGAAATACGTTATTACGGGGCGACCGAAGGCACGGGCATCGATGTGCGAGACACGGCGCGATCCTGGATCCGCAAAAACATGATTCACCACCTCGGCGGGGGAATTCGTGTGCGTAAACCGCTTGCGGACGATAACGTCGTCGAAGATAACGAAATTTGGGATACGAGCGTTTGGAACTGGCCGTGGGCTGCGAGCAAAGGGCATACGCCGGAATCGAGCGCGATTACGAATTACGGCGGAGCGCGAAACGTGATTCGGCGTAATCACACGCGAGGCGTATTCAATGGCGTATACGTCGGTTCGTTCGATGATCCATCCGAAGCGATCGCTGCGAATACCGATGTTTACGAGAACGTTCTTTTGCAACATGCCGACGATGCGCTCGAACCGGAAGGCGCGTGCGTGAATGTGCGTTTTTGGAATAATGTCATCCGCGAAGTGCACCATGGTTTGTCGCTTGCGCCCATTGTCGTGGGTCCGCTATTCTCGGTACGCAACGTGATTGATCGATATCAAGCTCATCCATTGAAGGTCAACAATGGTCCCACGGGCTGGATTCTCGTGTATCATACGACGAGTCGTCCGGAGATGGGGTTTGACGCGGCACAAGCAATCGAGCCGACGGAGCCGTTCAAGGGTCTCATTACGCGCAACAACATTTGGGCGGCTCATCGATATGCGATTGAATCGGCCGTGACGCCGCTCGGCGTCGCCGATCTCGATCGGGACAATCTATGGACGGACAGCGCGGATGGGACGCCCCGATTCGTGAAATGGCTGAACGTGAAATATGCGGACATCAGCGAATTGAAGGCGTCGAATACGATTGAAAAGAATGGGTTTCAGGTCGAACCCAAATATGAAAATCCAGACTTCTTTGATTTCACCCTGGTCGAGGGAAGTCCTTTGCTGGATGTGGGCGAAGTCATCGAGGGCATCAATGATCGATTCATCATAGGTGCGGGGCCCGATATCGGCGCATTCGAGCGCGGCGGGGCGAATCCATTGCCCGACGGCGGTTTACCCGATGGCGGCGGTACCGGTGGCAATGGTGTCGGCGGCGGACCCAGCGGCGGAGGGGGCGGCGCGGGTGGGGAAGGCGGTAATGGCGAAACGCCGGGAGATACCGGGTCTTGCGGTTGTCGTTTGGGTGCGGAATCCGCGGGCGCGACGTTATGGGGCGCGAGCGCATTCGTGATCGGATTGCTTTTGCGGAGAAGGAAGGCAAAACGCATCATCGGCGCGCCGCCGCGCCGATAAATCAACGGACCGCCGGCACGACTCCGTCAGTTTGTCGAAGCGCAATCTACGAAATGGCGAGGTAGGGCTAAAGACGCCAATGCCCGCGAGCCCTCCAACGCGTCGACTTCAATGGCCGTCAAACATCATCGGTTTTCGTCCCCGCGACCGTCGCTCGACCAAACGATGATGCCGTTTTCCATGCGGCAATTCATACTCACCCAATAAATCGCCAATGGTTTGATGGGATCACCCGCCCCCTCGATTCCAAGTTCTCGGGCAAGATCAAGCTTGGGATACCGTGTGATCCGCACGCGCCAATCGCCTGGTACCAACCCCGCGCCCCGAAATCCCGTCACGGTAATGGGACATTCGACAAATTGCAGCAAACATGCCCGTGATGCGTCCGCCGCATCGCGAAATTGCTTGAGCACGAGCAGACGTTGATCCTTGGAGAAAAGCGACATTCGTTCGCGCGAGGTTTGTCGAAAACCTCCGCGGGCCGGATCCGTGCCCACCTGAAGCAGCTTCGACATTCCCGTCATGGTTTCGAGTAACGAACCCCAGTTCGAAGGCAGCGCGCCGAAGTGGGCCGCATCGAGCCGCTCGGCCTCGAAAATCACGCCGGGACGAAGCCGCTGGGCAGCCTTGGAGCCCTGATAAACATCCGTTGAAACGGAAAACAATGCCGGATCGTCCGCGGTACGCGGAAATGTACAATGCGCCAAAAGTTTGGGGAAGCCATATACCTCACGACCTTCGGCCACGGCGGCGGATGTGTCGACAAACACGGCCGGGACGAACCAGACCATCCGTTCGACTCGAAAAGAGCCTGCATGTGACTTACCATAAGCCACAGGGACGAAAAACAAGAGATCCGATTCGGTGTAATACGCATTCGGAGCTTCCGGATCGCGCGTCGCGCTCCGAGAATCGGCGATTTGGAAGCAGCCCGCGATGACGTAATCCGACAAAACTCGATATTCGACCGCTCCGGAGGACGGATCATTGAAGTGGCTGTTCACGATGTTTTGCAGCTGCTTTCGATTTGCGCCGAGCGCAAAAAACACGAAATGGCCTCCACCCACGAGATAAGGTTGAGGCTCGACCGGATCGGTGATTCGTTTGATGTAGGGAGGCAAAGTCACGGCAGCTCCTGTTGGTGTTGGTGCCATTTGAACCGCAGGGCGTTTACGTTGTAGGAACAGTTCGAAGGATGGCCACGACAAACCATGGTTTTCGTCCGGAAAATCCGTTTCACCGGGAATTGTTTTGGGTTCGCCGCAAATCGCCCGGCAAGCTTGAAGGCCCGCGAGGGTCGCCGATTCGACGCAACCATAATTGAGACCGGTTCGCAGCCAATCGCCGGCCAAGACGAGCCTTGCGAATCCCGACTCCGAAGCCCGAAGGCGCATCGCTGTCGTGCCGGGAAGTGATTGCACGTACCGGCATGTCGGATTCACGTTGGCGCGCCAATATTGTCGTGACCAACCACCGCGAAGTTGCTGCATTTCGAAATGCGGCCAGAGCTCGGGAAGGGCCTCACGAATCCAATGTTTGGCGTTTTCCTCAGCCGTTTTCGATTGTTCGGCGGGAAATGTCTTCTGGTCCAAGGGCGGCGCCGGTGTTTTCGTCGGCATTGCGCCACAGAAATAGGCGAGCGTTCCGGGACGATCACGCCATGATTCATAACGCAATAAATACGTCATGTCCGCCCAGGTATCGAACGGATCGGAAAACCCCGTCGCAATCGTCTCGGGTCCCCGCCAACCAAGCGTTTTCAGGTTGGGGTCGATCCACAGCTGAAGAGCCTGCGTTTGCACGGTGCCCACGTTATTGACCATTTGCGCCCACCGCGTACTCGCCGCACAAAGCTCCGGGCAGATCGTTGGAATGGCACCAAGCGACGCGCCGAGGACGACAATATCGAAATCACGCTCGGCCCGTAATTCGAATGTGCCCACATTCGGCCATTCGGACCATGACGATTCCAAATCCACGCTGCGCCGCTCGAGCTCCCGCGCCTGAGCCGGCTCGATTTGCTCGTAATGCGGATGAGACGGCCAGCAGGGCATACCGCCCACTTCGATCAAAGGTTGGTATTCTTCGCCGCGTACATCCACCTGCCGGGCGATCCGCACCGATTCCACCGCGGTTCGATCCGCATTCAATCCGATATTCTTCACCACGTGAAAGAAATGAAATCGAACGCCGCGTCTTTTGAGCACCGTGTACAGCGGCGCAAAAACCACATCGCCCATGCCGCCTTGCATTTTCCAGAAGATTGCTCCTCGCCCGCATACGAGCAAGCGCATGACCATGCGTAGGGCTACGCCCGCAGCGAGACGCGGTTTGTCGCCATCACCTTCCTCATAAGCGAAGACATAATCATACGCGGCACGAACGAGCGCCGAATCGACGGACAATCGCAACGCGCCGTGATGCTCGAGCCAGCCGCGAAAGTCGTAATCATCGAGGACATCGAAGCCTTTTTGCAGCACGCCGTCGAGGATCATTCCGCGGGCGTAAGTCAGCATCAAATCGACCAAAATGAGCAGGCGTCGAGCATTATGATCGTTTACTTTGGCACATCGTTTGGCCAGTAAAACACGCAAGGACGCCCGTGTTTGATCGAGAAGCCCGACGACGAACCCCGTATCGTTCCGTTCGCCTTCGACCAATGCGCGTAGGACGCGGAAGACTTCCGCCCACGTCGACGATGGGCCTCGAGGGTCGCCGAGAATTTCAAGGATAGGCCCAGAAAAACCATTCGATGCATTGCCATTGTCATCGAAATCGGTCGAATCGCTCGACGCGAGAAACACGACCCAGGGCAAGAGCGCGAGGAGCATTCGGCCCGGCGTCAGCACGCGGCTGCCATCGCCGGGAACGCCGGGAGAACGTGGCGTGTCGACATTCCACGCAATGTGGTGCGCGTCGACTTCCTCCATGAACGAGACGAAGGTGTGTTCTTTGAAGGCGTCGGTCCAATGCTGAAGCGGATTGGTCGGCGCGGGATCCAATTCGCCATAAACGGCGCGTATGATGCGGAATGCGTTTTCATAAAATCCGCTCAACACGTGCAGGCCATGCTCCTCGATGCGATCGTGCTCCTCGTGGTTTCGCCCGGACGCACCTTTGCCGCCCAGCCGAAACCCCGGTTGATACACGTGGATTTCATAACGCTCGTGGGCGCTTGGTTGGGAGGTGAGCTCAAACGCCGTGACGAGCGAAGCCAATCCGCCCCCGACGATCACAATTCGTTGCGGGTTATTACGTCTCGTATTCATGCCGTGGGTGAAGTATACCCGATTTCAAGCCGGTGTCGGGAGGCATGTGACACAGAATGTCAGATGCAACTCGACCCGCACCACGTATCGCAACCGCGTGTCAGGGCTTATTTTGGTGGGAGGGATCGATGATGGGTGAATGCGAGCGGGGCAAAGGCGTCGGCGAACGATGATTGGCGAAGTGAAACCATTGCGGTATTCACAGGCGATTCCGTGTCCGCGACGCGCTCACTTGCCGTCGTTGATTTCGATGGTGCGCGGAACTCCGGGCGAAAAACAAATGAATTCGGGATATTCGTCTTTCATGTTCGCTTTGATGTGTTTGATGACGGCTTCGGCTTGTTCTTCGCTTTCCACTTTGATGCCGAGCCTACGGCCCCAACCATCGGTGTATTCCATCAGCTTGATTTTCGCCACGTCCGGAAATGTCGCGAGCGCCTTTCGCGTTGTGGGAAATGTATATTTGTTTTCATTGCGCCACGAGACGTCGTACAAATAAACGAAGGGATTGGCGCACTTTTCTTCGGCCTCGTCGCCGCGAGCTTCCCGCAATTTCGCCATTCCGTAGACCGAAACCCATATCGTCCCATTTTCGTCCATGCTCATGCGATAAGATTTCGCCTCTCGGCGGACCTTCGCAATGGGTGTCCACTTTCCGTCATCGTAACGAAGCAAATCACGATTCGCCACGCCGTGGAGTTTTCCCGATGCCGATACGAATAGGTTCGTGATGGCATGCGTCGGCAACGGCAACATCTCGAATTTGCCGTCGATATAATGCAGAATGCCGTTCGATTGGATCCAAAGCTCGTCTCCTTTGCCCGCGAAGACGCGCGGAAAGTAGTCGAATTTCGGCAGCAAATGCCCAAGATCCACGATATGGGATTGATGCGGACCATCCCATATTTCCGCGGCCGGTCTTTTGCGATCATCGCACAAATCGCCGACCGTAATGAGCGTGCCTTTGCCCGTAACGCCGACCGCACTGAAGGTCAACGCAATGGGCTCGGGGCCATTGCCCGGCATTTTTTCCGGATCGCACCCGCCTTTTTGCGCAGGCGTCGGTTTGATCAAAAGCCCGGGACCGCGCACCGTCTCGAAGCGACTACCCCCATACGTATCCGAACCCGCCGCAAGTGTCGTCTTGCCGATTCTCACGGTACCTCGCAACCAACCAATTCCTCCGCCGGGGCCGAACGTCACCATCGTGCCTTTACCCGTAATCGGATAAACCGAAGGCTGAAGTGCACGGCCATTCTCCGACGTGAAATGCACATCCACGTCTGGCCATACTCCGGTTACGTCGAAGATTCGGCTACCCCCGAGCGCTTGATTCATCTCGGGCAATGTGCCGAGCCATTCGACTTTGCCGTCGACATATCGTCCAATGCGCATTTTATCGACGACGATTTGCGCCCCTTCGATGGGATAGAACGACAAACCTGCGGTTCCCGGGAGAGGTTCGTCCGGGACCAACGTCGGGATCGACTCCTTCGGCGCTTGCACGGGAATCGCCGCCAAAGAAGCGCTCGCGCTCGCCGACGGTGCGGCGTTTGGATTCACGACGGGTTCTTTCTCGGGCGTTGGATTCGATTTGCTGCAAGAAAAAAGCAATGCGGCGAAAATACCGAGGAGGAGCGATTTGCGGTTCATGGTCGATTCATCGGTGAGGGATTGTCGTGCCAAGGGATTTCTCCCGAATGAAGTTTTATTTCGGATTCGATGACCGCATCGGCCGGGTTTTGTCCGGTCCCAACCGTTGCGACGCGCTGATAGGTCAGCCACCACTTGATTCGTGTGGAAGCGGGCGCTTCGTGTGGAAGCTCGAATGTAACGATCGCCGGCTCCGACCCGACTCGATTGTCCCGCGTGAGTCGTCGTCCCGGACGATCCGGAAAAGCCTCGAAATGCCGCGCCAAGTATTGCGTTTCGCGTTGCATGACGTCGCCTTGTTCACTCACCAATTCCCAGCCGACTTCATAACGACGAAATAAATCGCCCGTCGGTGCGTCGTGTCCGGGGTTTGGCTGGACAAGCTTTACGCGCAAAGTGTCGTCGATACGTTCGGCGTTCGCGAGCAGGTTTTTCCGTAACCACGCCGGATCGCGAACATGCGAGAACGCATGCGAACGTTGTCCCTGCTCGACGGGCATGTGGCAATCGGCGCAAGCTTTGGCCGCCGCGGGAGAACGCAAATGCTCGCGTGCGGTGGTTTGCATGAAAAATGCGTCTTCATCGCCGCCGGGCATGGGAAAACGAAATTCGTGGCAATCGGCGCACGCACCTTGATGTGCAAATGCTTTCGATCGACGCACCGGATGAGGTGCAGGCTCGCGCGCCGCATCGTCACCATGATCGGCGGCGAGAACGAAGCCCTCGGCGGTCAGATGACAAGTGACACACCCGACGCCCAATTCACTCACCGCAATGGGCGGCTCTTTTGCAGGATCCGCTTCGGGCGCATGGCATGAACGACAGAATGGCGAAGGTTCGATCGCGAATGCTTTGACATACGCCGGATCGACATTCGCACGTTGATGGTACGAGCCGCGCCATTCTTTGGCCTGTTTGTCATGGCACGAGGCGCAAGCGGCATTATGCACAACCGCCTTCGCCCCTCGCTTTCGCCGCGGGCTCGGCATCGTTATGCGTGGTTCGTCGACGGGCGGCGTAAAGGTGGATTCCGGCGACAAAACCTCCGGCATATCGATGGGAGCGATAACCGAAGGCGCCGCCGACGCGGCGACTTGCGCCGCAACGCCTGGATCATCTCGATTACAAGCACAAAGCTCGACGAGCGGGAGGAGCCAAACGAGTCGAGCCGCCGGAGAACGCATGGTCGAGCGTCGAGCCATACCACACTTAACGTTTGGAATACAGCGTCAAGTTCTCGTTGTGGAAATGATCTTGCCGTCGCGTTGCGGTTCGAGTATGCACGGAGGCTACCATGGGCACGGGTGATCGCGGCGGCAAGTCGTCTTATTCACGCATCGACGTTTTGCGTCTGCGCGCTCTGCTCGGCATCCTTGCGCTCACCATTGCCACGCCGCAATGCGTGTGGACCGACCTCGATGCATATTCGTCCGAGTATGGGCAGATCCCCGACGCGGGCTCGGGCGGTTCGACCGGGCTGGTCGACGCGGATTCCTGTGCCTGCGCAGTCGGTCAAGAATGTGTCAACGGCGTTTGCGAAACATGCGCACCAATGTGGACGTACGACCACAAAGCATTGCGGCAAGGGGACCAGCGTGGCATCGATCACGCCTACGATTCGTCGCGAAAAACGCTTTATGTGGGCAGCGCGCGGCAAACCGGTCAAGATCCCGCGCGTGCCTATTTCGCCGAAGTGCACACCTGTCGCGGCACATTGCTCCACGAAGTCGACGGTCCCACGGTACAAGGTCAAAAAGTCCCCGGATTGCAAGTGGTGCGGCGAAACGGCGATTCTTTATTTGCCAAGTTGCGCCAAGACAACAGCGCCACCTCGCCCCCCGGTTATGCCGTTTATGATGCGACGACGCATTCGTTCACCCAATTGGTGCGAGCGCAGCGATTTTCCCCCAATTCCTTGTCCGAAGAACTCTGGAGCCTCGATGTCAGCCAAGCCGGAAAGGTATGGATGTACGGCTCGTGGACGGATGCCGCCAATGTCATTACGCCGCTTGCTCTGCGCTCCGATGGCTCGGGGAAAACGTGCCTCGCCGACTACCCCGATTTCGCGCCCGCAGCGGGTCGTGCCATTACTACAATCAATGATGATGTGTACACCTGCGTTCCGGTCGGCACGGAACTTCGCATTCAGCATTTCAAGGATTCCGCGTGCGATATTGCGTCCTGTAATTGTCCGGTAGCCGATTCATTGCCGCCATTGCCTTTCGTTGCCGGGTATCTTCAAGTCATGGCCGCGAAGGTCGTGGGAAACTCTCTGGTGGTCGTTGGGTTTTACGGGAAAGACGCTACCGATTGGGTCGGTTTCGTGGCTCAACTCAATTTCATCGGTCAAACATGGGGCAAACCGTATCTCTATGATCCTACCACCTCCCTCGATGGTTTTACCACTCTCGATAGCGACGGTTCGTCCGTGTACGCCGCCGGATTTCAGAATTACGATCCGGCCGACTTGAATACGAGCGTCACGGAGTTCCTCGTTTTCGGTCTTCCCATTACCGACACATCAACCCCGAAGAAAATCAGTGCGCCCAACATTCGCGGCGCTTATGCCCTGGCGGTCGATGGAGACGGTTTCTTGGCGACCGGTTACAGTTCAGCCAACACCACGAATGGCCGTTCCATACGCTGCACCCAGGATGCGTGCCCCTAATGGTGAAAGCATGATGGGCGCCGTCGCCGAGCCAAAAGAGCAAGGGCGTGTCGTCGGTCGATACGTTCTTTTTGACGAACTTGCGTCCGGTGGAATGGCCACCGTTCATTTGGGGCGTCTCGTCGGTGCGGGCGGTTTTTCTCGTACGGTGGCGATCAAGCGATTGCACCCGCATTTCGCCAAAGATCCCGATTTTCGCGCCATGATCCTCGACGAGGCCCGAATCGTCTCCCGCATTCAGCACACTCACGTCATTCCCACGTTGGACGTCGTCGCCGAGGGGGACGACATTTTGCTCGTAATGGAATACGTGCATGGTGAGCCTGCCGCGCGGCTCATGCGGGCGGCTCGGACCACGGGACGTCGATTGCCCGTCCATGCCGTGCTGACGATCATGGCGCAAACGCTTTATGGATTGCATGCCGCTCACGAAGCTCGAGATGACCATGGCCAACCATTGAATGTCGTTCATCGCGACGTATCGCCGCAAAATATCCTCGTCGGGGTCGATGGTGTCACGCGCGTGCTCGATTTCGGTGTCGCCAAAGCTGCGGGCCGAATTCAATCGACGCGTGATGGATCCCTCAAGGGCAAGTTGCCTTATATGCCGCCCGAGCAAATACGCGGAGAACCCGTCGATCGACGCACGGATGTTTACGCTGCGGCGGTGGTTTTATGGGAAATGCTCGTGGGTAGGATGTTATTTCGTGGAGAAAACGATGCGGCTATTTTGCATTCGATTCTCCATGCCCCCGTCCCATTGCCCAGTTCCGAAGTGCCCATCGTGAGCGGCGCGCTCGATCATCTCGTCATGCGTGGTTTGGCGCGGGATCCGGCGCAACGTTATGCGACCGCGCTGGAAATGGCCGAAGCTCTGCAACGCGTCGGAAGTGCCACCGCCGGCGAAATAAGCGCGCTCGTTCATCAATATGGTGCCGCCGCATTGGAAGCTCGAGGCCGTCGAGTGGCGGAGATCGAAAGTCGCACACTCGTGCGGTTTTCGGCTGCTCCCGCGACCGAGGTGAATGCTCCGCCGCCGATTGCCGAATTTCCAACCGCGATGCAGGCGCCAACACCCGCGTACCCGTCGGGCACGCTCGAACCTACGCGCGTACGCCGTGACGAAGCGCATGCTTCGCGATCGCAAACGTATCTCGTCGTTGCGGTCATTGCGGCCATTACCTTGCTCGTGGGTATGTTGGGCGTTGGTTGGTGGCTCGGTTCGCGGACGAACGACAATCAAACGCCCGCACCAAGCGCCACGGTATTGCCTGTACCGAAAGTATCGGCCTCCGTCGCGCCCATGGCGTCGGCCATACCCATGGCGACCGCCGCTGCGGCAACGCCTTCGGCGATTCCGTCGTCCACGGGCGTCGATCTACCCAAGACCTCGTCGGCGCCCGCAAAAACGCCGCCTCCTCGAGCCCGCAACTGCAATCCACCGTATATCGTGGACGAAGACGGTATTCGCATCCCCAAGCCGGAGTGTTTGTGATCGTCCCTGTGCAAATCCGTCATTGGTTTGTCTCTTCATTGAGCCTTGGTCTTGGCACGGCGATTTTTACGGCGAACGCTTCTTCTTTTGCGCAGCCGAAGAGCGAGACCAAAGCGGCGTGCGTGACGGCATACAAAGAAGGTCAAGTGCATCGGAAAAATGGTGAACTACTTTCGGCTCGCGACGATTTCAAAGTATGTGCCCAAAACGTTTGTCCGGTCGTATTACGTAAAGATTGTGGTCCATGGCTGCAAAAAGTCGAAGAATCGATTCCTTCGATCGTCGTGAACCCATCGAGCGCGACGGGCAAACCATTGTCGGATTCACGAATTCTCGTGGATGGCAAAGCAGTCGAACCAAAATCACCCGATGGAACCATTGAAATGGATCCCGGCGCGCATGTCGTTCGTGTCGAAGCAACGGGTCACAACGCCGTCGATCGCAGCATCAAGCTTCGTACCGGCGAGAAAAAAACCATCCTTGAAATCAAGCTCGCGCCGACCAAAGCCGTACCGAAAACCGGGTCTCGACCCATCCCCGGTTCGTTCTTCGCCTTCAGTGCCGTCAGTCTGGTCGGGTTTGGAGCTTTTGCGGGATTCGGGCTGCATGGCAATGCCCTCAGGCAGGATCTGGAATCGTGCAAACCCGCTTGTTCACCCGATCGAGTCGACCCGGTAAAACGCGATTATATCCTGGCCGATGTGGGCCTTGGTGTCGGCGTGATTTTTCTGGGCTTGGCAACCTGGTCGTTTTTGACGCGCCCTGAAGTACCGCGCCAAACTGTTTCGTGGCGCTTGAACATTGCTCCCGGGCAATCGATGCTCACTTTGGGCGGAGCATTCTGACGGGCTGCTCGCCGGGCACATTTTTGTGGGCTCATCGCCGGTGAAGCAAATTCGCTTGTTTTTATTGCCGCGCTTGGTATCTTCCGCCCATGTTTTTGCCTCGGCGCCAGTTTTCCCAGCTTGCATCTCTCGCTTTGTCCAGCTCGTTTCTCGCGGCTTGCGGCGGCGCGGCCAAACCATTGCCCAAACGCGAACCCGAAGGTACCGCCCATAAGCTCGCCCTGGATTCGCGTATTGGCGTCTACACGTCGATTCCATGGGGTTTTCGAACCGCTTCGTATTGGATTGAAGGGCCTGACGGATTGATTTTCATCGATACGCAATTTTTGCTTTCAGCGGGCAAAGAATCGCTCGACAAGGCCGAAGCTATCACCGGCAAAAAGACGCAGCTCGCCATCGTCTTGCACCCCAATCCCGACAAATTCAATGGCACAGCCTTGTTTCAAACCCGAGGCATTCGCGTCGTCACGTCGGCGCAAATCCTCGCCGCAATTCCGGCCGTTCATGCACAACGTAAACGAGCTTTTTTTGACCGGTACAACCCCGATTATCCCGCGGACGAACCCAAACCGGAATCCTTCGGCGATGCGACGCAGGAGATTTCCGCAGCGGGAATCAAGGTCAAAGCGCATGTTTTGGGCATCGGTTGCTCGGCGGCGCATGTCGTGGTCGAATACGAAGGGAACGTCTTCGTCGGGGACCTCGTGGGCAATGGCACGCATGCGTGGGTCGAAATTGGCGAAATCGAGCAATGGCAGGCTCGTCTCAACGAGATTGTCGCACTAAAACCCAAATACGTGCATCCCGGTCGAGGAACATCGGGCGGAATGGAAATCGTGCAGTGGCAACTGGGTTACTTTCGTCGATTGCTGGAAGAAGTGGCCAAGGAAAACCTCGCAATGCCCTTGCCTGCGGGCGCGGTCGAGCGCGTGAAAGAACGTATGATGCAGGCTTACCCGGGTCTCGGTTATGATGTTTTCTTGGATGTGGGCCTCGAGGAAGTGCTGAAAAAGCAGGCGGAGAAGGCGAAGAAGCCGGCCGTTGTCCAATAAAATGGCTTCTTTCCGCGCCGTGTTTACAAATTCTCCCACATCGCGAGCATCCGCCGCACGTACGTCGCCGGTTCGTCACTTCGCATCACGCTGCCCATCAATGCAAAACCCGCAGCGCCCGCATGCTTCACCGCCAATACGTTTGTCTCGTCTATGCCCCCGAGCGCAAAGATCGGCACACCCAAACGCGTCGCTTCGCGCCAATCGTTCGGTGTCAAGGTCGGCACATACCCCGGCTTGCTCTTCGTTTCGGCAAACGGCCCAAGCGTCACGTAATCGGACCCGCCGGCGTTTTTCACGTCACCGACGGTGTGGCAAGACAATCCAATGCCGGCTTTTTCTCCAAGGCGCCTGCGCGCTTCCGCGACATTCCCGCCCGCGGGCAAATGCACGCCGTCCGCATGAGCCGCTGCGTCCACGTCCGCATGCACGATGAGCGTCCCGCCAAACCTACGCACCACCGGCAAAAGCTGATGCACCAGCGCCATTCGCTCGTCGGGCAGCAAATCTTTTTCCCGTAAACTCACGCGGCGACAACCACCGACCAACGCCGCTTCGATCACTTCGACGAGCGGCCTTCGCGCTTGGGAACGATCCGTGATGACCAGCAACGGACTTGGCAATGGCCGCGCCAAACCTTCCGGCATGGCTCAGGTTCCAATCAACCCCAATTCGGGACTCGACGCTTCCGCCCGGGTTTTCTTGGGAATTCGTCCCGCCAAACGGGCCAAGCGCCCGGCGTCCACCGCATAACGCATCGCCGTGGCCATTTTGACCGGATCGTTGCTCTTCGATACCGCCGTATTCAACAGAACCGCATCACAACCCAGCTCCATCGCCAGCGCCGCATCCGACGCCGTTCCCACTCCCGCATCGAGCACCACGGGTACCGGCGATCGCGCACAAATTCGCTCGATGTTGTACGGATTCAAAATACCCATGCCCGATCCGATCGGCGAACCGAGCGGCATCACCGCCGCACATCCCAAATCCGCCAATCGCTGGCAAACAATCGGATCATCCGTGCAATAGGGCAGCACGACAAACCCTTTTCGCACCAGCTCATCCGCCGCCCGCAAAAGCTGCTCGACGTCCGGATACAAAGTTTCGCGATCGCCGATCAATTCGAGCTTCACCCAATTCGTGTCCAGCGCTTCGCGCCCGAGCTCCGCCGTCAGCACGGCGTCTTTCACCGTCGCACATCCCGCCGTGTTTGGCAAGAGAAACGCTCGCCCCGCAACCAGGTCGAAAAGCGATTCGCCATGCCCCGACAAATCGGCGCGACGAACCGACACGGTGAGAATTTCCGCTCCCGATGCGACGAAAGCCTCCAGAAAAACCTTCTGATTGGGATACCCGGCCGAACCCAGCAAAAGACGCGATGAAAAAGGTTTGCCCGCAATGAACAACGGATCACTCGATTTTCGCGTCGGTCTGTCCATGATCAACATTACATCACCCACCCTGCATGATTTTTACGATTTCAATTTCATCCTCGTTCGCCAAACTCGTTTCCGCCCACGTCGACCGCGGGACGACCGAGCCGTTGACGGCCACGGCAATGCCTTTGGTGTCCGGCGCAATGCCCTGCGAGGCCAACAAATCCAAAAGGCGCTCGGGGTTCGTTTCCAGTGGTTTTCCGTTGACCCGCATCAAGCAGCCTCCGGTGACGGTGACGATTGCGCAAATCGATCGAGCCCGAATCGAGCGATACGGGCATCCGTTTTTCCCGTCAAGATGAATTCAGCGAGCGCATTGGCCGTGATGGGCGCCAGCAAAATCCCATTGCGATGATGCCCGGTGGCGAGCACGAGCCCTTCCACACCGGACACCGGCCCGAGGATCGGCGCATCGTCGCGACTTCCCGGTCGAAATCCCGTCCACATTTCATCGATCGGCAATTCCTCGATTCCCGGAAATGCCCGCCAAGCCGCTTCGATCAAGGCCATGACGCCGCCCGCCGTCAAGTTCGAATCGAATCCTTTTTCTTCCGTGGTGGCGCCCAAAATCAATCGACCGTCGCGTCGGGGAACCAAATAACTCTTCGGCGCCCAAATCACGTGTCGGACCAACGGATCGTCCGGATTCATACGCACGGACACCATTTGTCCTTTGACCGGACGAACCGGAGGCAACACGTTCGCCGGCAATCCCTGCACTTGTCGCGACCAAGCGCCCGCGGCCAAAACCACCACGTCCGCCGCAACGGGTTTGTCTGAAACGACAACGCCCCGTACGCGCCCCGCATCCACGTCGATATGCGAAATCGACGATTGCTCGTGCAATCGCCCGCCGGCCTGCGCAAACGCGATCTTTAATGCCGCGGCCACTTTGCGATTGTCCACTTGTCCATCCTTCGCCGAATACACCGCCGCCGCGGTTCGAGGATGCAAATGCGGTTCTCGTTCTTTGGCGGCCGCCCCGGACAACCATTCCAGCGTTATTCCCAGACTTCGCTGAAATTCGTATTTGTGGCGCAATGTCTCGACGTCATCGCGATTGAGGGCGACGACGAGCGTTCCGTCATTGCGTAAATCGACCGATTGACCACTATCAGCTTCCAGTTCCCGGGCAAACTCGGGCCAGAGCGCTTGGCTCGCCAGACACAGCGGCAACAAAACTTGCTCGCCCGGTTCGGCTTCCACGCCCGCCGCGAGCATGCCGGCGGCCGCGTACGTAGCCGATCGTCCAGCCTCGGCCCGCTCGAAAATATCCACGCGACAGCCGGCTTTTGCCAGGCGAAATCCCACGGAAAGGCCGATGATCCCCGCTCCTACGATCGCTACCGTCGGTCGCTCGCGCATGCCCTGAATCGTTGCCTCCTCGAACGAGCCAGCAATGACCCCGGGACGCGAAAAAAGCAAGAGGCGCGCACAGGTCATCCACAAATTCTTGCGTCTGTCGTCGCCGGCTTTGGTTACGCTCGGCGTCCGGAGGTACTGGGGTGTTTGATCAAAAAGTGCACGGTTTGTTCGGGATCGCTTTGACGTGTTTTCTCGTGGGTTGTTCCGGTGAAACCGGCCATGGAAATACGCCGCCTCCGGATGTGCCACCCAAGTTCGATTATCCGCTCGATGATGTTTTGCGTTTGCACCACATCCAAACGAAGTCGACGCACAATAGTTTTCATATCGAAACGCCGAACAATACCGTCACGGATTGGATGTACACGCACGCGCCGCTAGATGCACAGCTCGGCACGCAAGGGGTGCGTCACGTCGAACTCGACATTCGTTTTAATGCGTCGCTCGAGATATTCGAGGTGTATCACTTGCCGCTGGTGGACGAACAAACGACGTGTCGGAAATTCACCGATTGTTTGGCGACGATGAAGAAGTGGTCGGACGCGCATCGCGCGCATCATGCATTGGTGGTGCAAATCGAGATGCGTGACACCGTGGTCGAAGCCGACGCCGAAACGTATTTCGATGCATTGCACAAAGAGATTCGCAGTGTTTGGCCGGAAAATCGATTGTTCACCCCGGACGAACTCCAAGGTTCCGAACCGACGCTCCGGGATGCGGTCAAGAAAAACGGTTGGCCGACGCTCGGAGAACTTCGCGGTCAGCTCCTCTTCACGCTGAACGACGACGGGACGAATCGACAGCTGTACACGCGCAACCACACGAGTCTGTCCGGACGAATCTTGTTCGCGCAAGCTGCGCCGGCCGATCCGTATGCCGCGATCGCCATTTTGAACGATCCGCTGGGCAAAGCCGCTGAAATTTCGGAGGCGCTCGCGGCGAACATGCTCGTGCGGACGTTCGTCGACGGAACGCAGGAAGCACGTGATGCGGCCATGACAAACGGCGTGCACTTTTTGACGACGGACTTTCCGGCGCCTGTCGACGGCATGGCGTACTACTTCGATTTGCCCGGCGGAACGCCGTCACGCTGCAATCCCGTCACGGCTCCGCAAGGTTGCACGTCGGAAGCGATCGAGGATCCGAAGTTTGTCGGGGAGTGATATCGTTGGGGCTCAAATGAAAATATCTGGTTCCTCAACGCAGCGATCTTGATGGGTTGGTTTTTTTGTAGGGGCGCGATTCATCGCGCCCTATGAAACTCGTCGTCTCTCAATGCCCTTCAAAATCTTGCAGGATGTCTTCCGGCAGAGGGGCGTCGAAATCGTCGGCAATTTGGACGACATCACGGAGTGCCCCAAATTGCTCGAATCTCATGCGGGCTTTTTCCACTGCCTCCGCAGTTGGTGAGCAATGGTCTGTAATCCGCTGCGTGTCGATTGTTTCACCAGCGCCTTGCATCCAAGAGCAGAACACCATCGTCGACAAACTCGGATATCCTGCGTGTCACGTCAATGATTTGTCCCGTTTGTAGTTGCAGCGAGTTTCGGCCGGGTCGTGTGAGCGATACTTTTCGCGTGGAAGGCCGAGTTTTTCTCGTTGAAAACATTCCCGCGGACGTATGCACTCGTTGCGAAGAACCCGTGTTTGCCGCGGAAGTCGGAGAGCAAGTTCGTCGGCTGATCAACGGCCCCCACGAACCTTCGCGGGTTATCGAAGCCGAAGTTCTTACCTATCGCGCAGCCTGAATCGAGCTTTCACCCCCGCATCACCGCCCGGATCCCCATCCCCACCGACGCCACCATCGCGATCGCGATGACCATCGCCAGCACCGATAACCACCCGCGCGGCTCCGTCTCGATGCTCGCATCCATGCGCCGTTGATCCATCGGTACCAATCCTTCACCGATGAACAATATCGTCAAGACAAACCCGAAGAAACCACCGCCGAAATGTGCCCAAAGATCGATACCCGGCATGAAGCTCAAGAAGATGTTGAGCACCAAAGGCCGCCAAGCACTCGACTTGAGACGCGCCAAAAATAGCGGCGGCAACAGGTTGCGCGGAAACACCACGATCGCCAAGACCGCCGTCATCAAGCCCCAAATCGCCCCCGATGCCCCGGCGCTCAGATGATGACCACCGAAGTACGTGGTGACGAGCGCCGCCCCGAGCCCCGACAAACCGTACAGAATGAAAAACCTTCGCGAGCCCAAAATCGGCTCGAGCAGAAGACCCAGGTTGTACAGCGCCAGCATGTTCATGAGGATGTGCGCCACGCTCCAGTGCAGGAACGTCGACGCAAACAGCCGCCACCAGTCGCCGGCGCGGACCAAGTCTCCGTTTGTCGCGCCCATCGCCCCGACGATCTTCGTGTACCCGGACGAACCCGCTTTGGTGAGCGCAAACAGCGCCACCGCTCCACAAGCCGCGATGAGCAACCACGTGACGGGTGTTCGTCCGCCAAGTTTGTCCAGGGCCGCTTGGTCGCGCTGCACCAGAGCCCGCCCACGTTCGAGCGCCGCGTTGAGCTGCTCCGTCGAAAGCGACTCCGTCTGCTTGATACGCTCGGCGGCGTTCGTGATCAGCTCGAGTTTGTCTCCTGAAACATGGGCGAGACGGCTCGCGTCATCGACGTGATGAAATCCAAACGCCACGCCTGAGGCTGTTTTTACGGCGTCTTTGAGCACTTGGATCACCGCGGGACCACCACCCACCGCCACGATGTGCGTCGGGATCGTTCCCGCCCCCGCGAGACGAACGATTTCGGCGATCAGCTTGGGCAAACGGCCGAGAGCATCTCGGTCACGCGTCGGCAAGAGAAATATTTGGGGCGGCGCATTGGGAGAAACCAGAAGAGAAAAGTCGGGGCGATGCTGAATCAGCGACATTTCCGGATCGACGGAAAAGAAAGCTCCGAGCAGTCGATCGCGACGAACGACGCTGGGGTCCGTGGGTAGGTCCGGGAGATCGACGGCGTCGTTCGGCATGCCGGCAAGACTGGTCGTGTGGCCTTTGAAACGCAAGGCGAGACGAAACGTTGCGCAGTCCAAACATTCGTACTCGGCAAGTCGGTAGGCGGTCGAGTACGATGCGTGCGCCATGCCGAACTGGTTATCGAACCTCATTCCGATTCTGATTCTTCTGGCAGCGATCGGCGTCGTGATGCTTCGACTGCCGAAGATCGACGTGGGTCATTCGGACGAGTACCGGCGACGTCGATTCATGAATTGGTTCCCGCTGGGTTTGACCTACGCTCTTTTGTACTTCGGTAGGTACAACCTTTCGGCCAATGCGCCGCTCCTGGACAAACTCGGTCTGATGACGAAGACCGAATTTGGAAATATCAGCGGCGTCGGGTCATTCGTCTACGGCGTAGCATTTTTGCTCAATGGTCCATTGACGGACAAGTGGGGCGGACGCGCGACGATTCTGATCGCCGCGGGAGGTTCCGCCGCGATGAACATCGTCATGGGCAGCGTCGTGGATCGTGCAAAAACCGGCGGAATGGATCACGCGACGATGATCCAGACGTTGACCATCCTCAATTCGCTCAACATGTATTTCCAAAGCTTTGGCGCGGTATCGATCGTCAAAGTCAATTCGGCTTGGTTTCACGTACGCGAGCGCGGCATGCTCGGCGCCGTTTTCGGTATTTTGATTTCGCTCGGCCTTTATTTCGCCTACGACGGCAGTCGCGCGATCGCCGAGGGCCTCGGCATTACGAATGCCTTTTTCGTTCCCGCCGGATTGCTCATCGCTTTCGCCTTGATCGATTCGTTCATCATTCGCGATTTGCCGAGCGAAGCGGGATACAAGGATTTCAACACGGGCGACGCTTCGAGCGACGATACGGGCCCGCGCCTCGGTGTGGTCGACGTGGCCAAACGCCTGCTCACGCAGCCGGTCATCATCATCATCGTGCTCATCGAATTTTGCAGCGGGTTTTTGCGGAACGCCGTCATGCAATGGTATTTGGTGTATGCCGGAAAAACCGGATTCAAAGAGGGATTCGTCTCCGTCAATTGGGGCGTTTTGCTTTGCGTCGCGGGCATTTTGGGCGGCGTATTTGCCGGATTCATTTCGGATCACGTCTTTGGAGCGCGCCGCGGTCCCGTCGCTTCCGTCCTTTACGCCGGCCTCGTCATCGGGGGAATCGGCGCGTATTTGACCATTGGAACGCCGTGGGTCGGTTGGGCCGCGGTATTCATGTCGTTATGCGTCATCGGCGTGCACGGCATGTTGTCGGGGACTGCGAGCGCCGACTTCGGCGGCACGAAATACGCCGGAACAGCCACGGGAATCATCGACGGATTCGTGTATCTCGGCACCGGTTCGCAATCTTTGCTTTACGGCAAACTCCTCCCCGAATCGCCGGCCGACAAAGATCCCGCCAATTGGAAAGTCTGGCCGCTCGCCATGCTCCCCGTCGCGATTGTCGGATTCATTTTGGCCACGCGCGTCTGGAATGCTCGACCCAAAAGCGCAGGATCCGCCACACCCACGCCTCCTCCCGCTGCGACGACGTCGGCAACCGCCGCGTGATCTCGCCCGTGGCGCGTTCGCTACACACGTGGACCCGCAGACACGCTCGTAACCCGCAACATCCTCGAAATCCGCGCCGATGACTTGGATCGGACGTCGGCATGCTCCATGAATGGAGCCCCGTCATGTTCCATCGTTTTGCTCTCGCCATTGTCGCTGTCGTTCTTTCGAGTTGCTCCAAGCCGCAGACGGCCGTTCAGTTGCAAGACCCGGCAGCGTCCAAAGGAGCGGCGGTCGAGGTAGTTTCTGAAGACAAACTCACCTCCACGCCGTCGAAGGAAGCCTCCGCGTCGCAGTTTCTTCAGATCGTGCAGGAAGGGGGCTCGACGTATGTCGTCATTTCGGCCGAGCCCGAGTCCGAACGTTGGTCGAAAGGCGCCCCGAGTCTCATGTCCAAGGGCAGCCCGATCATCATGGAGCGCGCTGTCGAAGAATCGTTGCTGCCCAAACCATTGGCTTCATTCAAGGGCCGATCGATGCGTGTTTTCGGGGCTTCGGGAGAAGTTTGTCGTGGAACATTGAGCGCTCCGAGCTTGCTCGGCCGCGTCGAGCCGCACTTTGGTGAACGGCAACGTTGGGACGGCGAAGAAGACGAAAACGGCAACAAATCACCGGCGCTTTCGGACGATCGCGTCGCCGCGCTGGCGTGGGATTTGACGACGGATGGCAAGTTGCTCGTGGCCGAGTTGGTCGAGACGACCGGAGATTGTCAGGACGCACTGTTTGCGCGAGCCGCGGATTTGCCGACGTTGGCGACCACCGCTTGGCGTCGTCCTTCCGCGGGTCTGGCAGCCCAAGCGATGAGCGCGTTTCGAGCGTTGCCGGGGTATAAGGAGATCGACACGTCGTATCGAGCATCGCAGCAAAAGACGTCTTCCGAGTCGTGGACGGAGAGTCAGTCGGCGGATGTGACGCAGGTCGAATTTTCGACGGGTAAAGCGACGTACGTGTGGATGTCGGCGTCGGCGGGAGAAGTATGCAGCGATTTTTCCGGGCGCATGAACGTCTTGTGGAAGGTGTCCGGGACAAACGCAAAGACGTTTGCGTTCGAAGTTGTTTACCAAGGCGAAGCGGAATTCAGCCCGGATGCGCTCGTGCAGATTCCGGGAGACGACGCGCCGTCGCTGCTGGGTCGAGAATCGATTTTGCGCAAGGACACGAAAGGGTACACCGTCGAAGATTTGCACGCCCCGTTCCTCGATTGCCCCTGTTGAGCGGCTTCGGAGTGAGTCGGGAAAAACGCGAACAAGGTCTTTGGCTTACGGATCGCGCCTTGAATTGACGCCGGGCCCGAGGTGTGAGAAACACCGATTGTTGCCAGGCCAGGTGGATCGTCATCGATCGTCGAAGAGGCGCGGAATGAAGCATTGTTTCGGGTTTGTCATTGCTGTGGGTCTCGGGCTGTTCGGTGAAGCATCGGCCCTCGCCCAGCAACCTGTTCCTCCGCCTCCTCCGGCGCCTGCACCCGCAGCGCCGCCCGCTGCACCTCCCTCGGACAAACCTGCGGACGCAGCTCCTGCGCCGACGGGAGATTCGGTTGGAGGTCAAAGTGATCCCAACACGCCGCCTGCGCCGAAGCCTGCCGAACCGACGCCGAATGCGCCGCCTGCGCCTCCGCCGGCGGGAGAGACAAACGCGCCGCCCGCTCCTCCGCCGGTCACATTGCCGCCCTATCTGACGGGAGGCCCCACGCCGATCACGGTGCTTCCGCCGATTGCGCCGCAACCGCAGCCCGTTCAGCAGCCGCCGTCGGCCACGGGTCCCGATGCTCCGGTATCGCCGAATGGGAAACGCCCGGCGTATTTGCGATGGCGCGGCTCGGGTCTCAACTGGAACCATTCCGTGTCCGCGACGGCGCTCGGCGTTGGAAAAGACTACATCAGCGGCGATGATCAACAATACGTGCAAACGCTGTCGGGCACGTTCAATTACTTCCTCATCGAGCCGAAGGATGAACAAGGCAACAAGCGTGGTTATCAATTGCGCGTACAAACATCGCTTGGGTTTGACGTCGAATTGACGAACAGCGATACGACGACCGACAAATACGAAAAGCAATTGCGCGATATTCCGGTGTCGTTCGTGTACGGTCGCCCATTGTGGAAAAATGAAGCCACCGACGCGTCGATTTCGTTGAACTTGAACGGCACCTTCGTTTTGCCGACATCGGCGGTATCTCGAGGGCAAGGCGTTTACTTGGGCGTCAATCCGCGTGCCGCACTGTTTTTCAACGTGCCTTTGCGCGGCAAGGACGCCGATTACCTGAAGAGCGTGTTTTTGGGCGTCGGCGGCGGTTATACGCATCGCTTCACGGCAGCCGAGACGCCGACCAATTCCGATTTGCGCCGTTTGCGACAAACCACTACGGGATCCTTGATCGTCTCGGATCAGCTCACGGGAAGGTCGCTCGATACGAACAACGTGCGCGCCAGCGCATTCGCGTTTTTCTCGGAAAAACTATTCGGCGGTGACTTTTGGGCTTCTCTCGGGGTTGGCGCGACGTACCAATTCGTGAATACCTTCGAATCCGCCGGCAATGGTTGCGATGTCGTCATCATGACCGGATGCACGGCGGCGCAACGCCTCGACGATCCGCTCGTTGCTCGCGTCAATACGGACTTCAGCATCAGTTTCAGCTACTTCCCGAACGCCGATTGGGGCGTTACCGTCGGATACGACAACGGCGCCGGGCAACTCGGGCTCGATGGAAAATGGCGCAATCCATTCCACAGCCCGAATGCCCAATTCAGCGCAAGCTTGGCCGTGTCGGTCGACTCCATCGTGGAACGCATCCAGGGCAGCATTCGCGAAGAGCCCGTCATTTACTTCGGCCAGAATCGCAAAAAGCCGGTCGCTCCGCCGCAAAGCGTAATGAACTCGGTGGTGTTCTGACAGCCCGCAGCAACGGGCTGTCCACCGCCTCGTTCGCGATTACGGATTTTTCACCGGATCGATGGCCACGTAACGGCCTTTGCCGTCGCGTTCCACCCGGAGCAGCACCGGGCCTTTTTCCCGCGCACGCTTGATGCTCTCGGCCGCTTCCGCCGCATTCTTCACTCGAGTTTGTCCGACTTCAACGATTACGTCGCCCGGTCGCAACGCTCCTTCCGCTTTGCTGTTCGGTCTTACCCGACGCACCACCGCGCCGCCGCCATCAGGCGCGTCGCTCAGTTCCGCGCCGAGGCTGCGGTCATCCGCCGCCGGCTCGTTTGTCCCGGCTGCGCGCTTGTCTTCATCGTCGAGCGCATCGAGCGTCACGACAAACGTTTTCGCTTCGCCTTTGCGCAGCACCTTGACGTTGACTTTCGACCCGGGCGCATGACGCGCGACCATGCGCGGCAAATCCTGCGACGAAGGAACATCGACCCCATCGACTTGCACGATCACGTCCCCATGATCGATCCCCGCTTTTCCTCCGGCGCTCGAAGATTCAACTTGAGCCACGAGCGCCCCGCGAGGTTTGTCCAGACCTAACGCTTGGGCCAAATTCGCGTCCACCGGCTGAATCAAAACGCCCAATTTTCCTCGAGCTACGTGGCCTGTGTCCAGGAGCTGCGGAAGGATGTTCTTGATGTCGTCGATCGGAATGGCGAAACCGATGCCTTGGCCGTTGGGATTGATCGCCGTATTGATGCCGATGACCTCGCCGCGCAGATTGAACAGCGGCCCACCGCTGTTGCCCGGATTGATCGAAGCGTCCGTCTGAATGAAATCGTCATACGGACCCGCGCCGATCGTTCGGCTCTTTGCGCTGACGATACCCATCGTGACCGTATGCCCGAGACCAAATGGATTGCCGATGGCAATGACGTATTCCCCGACGCGTAATGCTTCACTCGACCCGAGCGTCGCCGCGGGCAAACCATTGGCTCCTTCCATTTCGAGCACCGCTACGTCGATTTTCGGATCCCGTCCTTTGACTTTCGCCTTGAATTCGCGATCATCCGCGAGCTTGACGCGGACCGTATCCGCCCCGTCGATCACGTGGGCGTTCGTCAACACGTGCCCGGCCGAGTCGATCAAAATGCCCGTACCGAGCGACGTTTGTTTCATGCTTCGATCGGGCGGCATCCGTTGGCCTCGACGGTTTGGCCCAAAAAACCAATCGAACGGTTCCTGGAATTGTGATTGCGGAACCTTGACCTCGTGTTCGGTGGTGATGTTGACGACGGACGGTTGAACCCGAGCGACGAGCGTCGCGACATCGGGCGTTCCCGAGAGTACCGGTGGTGTCGTAAAGGGGGCTACCGTGTTCGTCGCCAAGGGAGTGGTTTCTCCGGAAAGACTCTGGGGGGCGACTTTACGCTCGCAACCCGTGGCCAGAACGAGCAATGCGGCAAGGCCGGTCGTTGCTCCCATCGCAAAAACTCTTCGTACGTTCATCATACACCTCGACTTGGTCGCTCGTACGCACTCGACCCGGGGGAGTGCGCGGAAAACGTTGGTTTGGCGGAAAAAACTTTTTGGAAATCGCCGACGAGGACGAATTTTCACGACCTTCATTCTCGATGACGCACCACGATCGTCCGTCGTCCACCCGCTGATTTCGGAATACGCACGATCAGCATGGGCGGTTCGATCCGCGTGGAACTTCCCAGAGTGTCGATCCCCGAGCGTAGCAGAAATACGCGGATCGCTTGTCGTGAATGGGTAATGTTTTTGCTCCGTATGAACATTGCCGGACCCGCAAAAACGACTTCGATGGAATTCGGCGTAGATTCCCCGATGTGAAAACAAAGCGTGTATGCGCTCTCGTCTTCATCCAAATCAATGGGCGGCGCAAACGAAGCCGGTGTTGCGGAAGTCGGCCATACCGAGCACAATCGATCGGCTGCGGCGGCATGTTTTGATCCCGGTTTTGGCAGGTATTTCAAAAGCATGACTGGACCCACGAAAGCGAGCGTCGGCGTCGCTTCACGCAAATTCGTGTTATGCCTCATTCGAAGCTGTTCCAACACGAAAGCCGGCGAGCCGAAGAGATTATTCCCGGCGCGAGTCCATCGATTGCGGCGATTTGTTGCTCGTGCCGAAATTCCCCACGGCCGCAAGGCGCGTTACTCGACGCATCGATATGCATCGCCATCGACTTGTCAACCCTGCGTCGCGCATGACCGCGAACCCGTATACAATGTGCCGAGCCTCCGCTTATGTCCCGCTTTCGTCCGCTGCGTGTTTCATCTCTTCTTTCCTTCGCCTTGGCAACGACGGCGATGAATGCACACGCATCCGGGCCCATCGAGCTGCACTGGACTGCGCCGGACGAATGTCCCGGGAGCGCCGACGTTTTGGCGGAAGTCGAACGGTTGCTTGGTGCACGTACGACCGTCGACCCGCACGTGATCAACGTCGTGGCGAACGTGAAGAAAATGGAGAACGGAACGTTTCTGGTTCGTCTGGAAATACCCGGCTCCGACGGAACGCGAAGCCGTCAAGTCAGTGCTTCGTCCTGCGCCGCCTTGGGACGAGCCACCGCTCTCATTTTGGCGATGATCGTCGATCCCGAGGCGGCTTTGTCGGCGCCGGCCGCTTCATCCATGGCGAATGTCGGCGCTTCCGGCGCATTGCCGAGTGGTGAAAGGGGACAAACCATTGTCGATGTCGGACCGCCCGCCCCCATTTCAACACAACCGTTCCTATTCACTGCTCCCTTGCGATTGCCTTACGTCAGGTCGCTCGATGATCGTGAAGGCATTGCTTTGACGTTTTTACCTGTGCCCGTTGTTTCTCGATTTTCCGTGACGCTGCATTTTCTGGGAGATCTTGGTTCTCTGCCCGGACCGTCGGGGGGAATCGGGGCGGGATTCGGCGCGTTCGTCGGTCAATTGCGTATTGAAACGGGATTCGATTACTTTTTGAAAAAGCCATTCAATTATTCCACATTGCCCAATGCCGGAGCGATCGTGCATTTTTTCGGCGGGCACGCCGTTTTGGGTTATGCGCTTCGTGTGCATTCGATCGTCGAGGTCATTCCGCGCGTGCGCCTCGATGCAGGGCGTTTTTCCGGGACGAGTTTCGGTGTCACCGGACCGGGCGAAGGAATGGCATTTGCCCTGGGATTGGGCGCTGGAGCAGCGGTTGCCGTGCGGGTCGCGCCCTCGTTTCGCTTGAGTCTCGGGCTCGACGGAATCTTCTTCGTTCGTCGTCCCAGCTTCATTGTCGACGGTTTGGGCGTGGCGCATGAGCCCGAGCTACCTGTGGGGCGTCTTGCTTTGGGAGCTGAGGTGCAGTTTTGATTTTTTTCTTCACGGATGTCGGTTCCTCCGGCCACTCACGTGTTTGCTTGGAACCTCGCGCGTCCGTTCAGCCCTCGCCGAAATCCACCGCTGCTGCGGATGGAAAGTCGGTTCTTCGTGCGCAGGCGATGCCGTCGATTCCTCCGTTCGAGGTGATTTACGACGAGCATTTCGATTTGGTATTTCGCAACATTCGGCGACTTGGCGTACCCGATGCAGCGGTGGACGACGCCGTGCAGGAGGTTTTCCTCGTGGTGTATCGAAAGCTGGGTCAATTCGAGGGGCGTTCGTCGCTCAAAACTTGGATTTTTTCCATCGTTACGCGGGTGGCGAGCGATCATCGACGCTCCATTCGGCGAAAAAGTCCGCATCATAAAAATGCGGGAGATATCATCGATGTGGATCAGCTCGAGGATGAACGTTTCGAAGGACCGCACGATCGATTGGAACGGCTCGAAGGCGTGAAGTTGCTGCATCGGTTGCTCGATGAACTCGACGACGACAAACGAATCGTGCTCGTATTGGCGGAGCTCGAATCGATGACGGTGCCGGAAATTGCGGATTCATTAGGGGAAAACCAAAACACGATTTACGCGCGCCTTCGAACGGCGCGTCGTGAATTCGAGCAGGCGGTGATGCGTGCGCGGGCACGCGACATACGGAGGCTGCGATGAGTGAGCTCGGGCCTGAAGCGCAAGAGATATTGCAAAATGGGCGGGATGGCGATAATCCGACGTCCGCGGATCGAGCGCGAATTCGCGGAGCATTGATGTCGGCCATTGCTGCGGGAGCGGCGGCGACGGCCGCGGGACAAGCCGAAGCGGCGGTGGAGATTGGTTTGCCCGCGTCGGCCGGAGCGACGAAACCCGTGGTTACATCTATTTTTGGAACCGTATTTGCCAAAGGAATCGCCATTCTTTGTTTGGGTGTTGCCGGTACCGGTGCATGGCTTGCTTGGCCCAAAGGCAATTCCGCGCAGGCTCCACGATCGCCACCGAATTCGGAAAAACCCGTGGATTCCGCGATGGTCGCGACGGCGGCGCCGCTCATCACGCCGGCGTCATCGGCCGAAGTTGCTCCGGAAAAACCATTGGCTCCGATGCCGGCTGCTTCGACGCTCGCTTCCGTTGCCAAGCCGCCCCCCGCTCCTTCTTCCGCTTCGACCGCGGAGGTCGACGATCCTGTCGAATCGGCGGATTCGCTGCTCGCGGAAACCGATCGATTGCGCAAGGCGCATGGCGCAATGCGTGAAGGTGATCCGGAGAAAGCGTTGACGTTGTTATCGGAGCAAGCGGCGGAAGGCGAGGGGCAAAAGTTACGTGAGGAACGTTCGGCGGCTCGTGTGCTCGCGTTGTGCAAACTCGGGCGCGTGGCGGAGGCGCAAGCGGAAGCAGCGGCATTTTTGGCGCAAAATCCGCAATCTCCGCTGGCGGATCGGGTCCGCAAGGCGTGTCCTTCGTCACCTTGACGATTTTTTCACGGATTCGAAAAGGCTCGGCCACTGAGCTGGATGTGGTGGATGGCGCGTCCTCGAACCTCGGACGCGGAAAGGACTAGCTTGTCATGAAAAACGTACGTCAATACATTCTCTCGGCGCTCTTCCCGATTGGGGCCCTGTTTGCTCTCGGCGCCTGCGTTGATCCGATCATCATTGGCGGCAATGGTAACGGTGGCAATGGCGGAAGTGGTGCAGGCGGCGTTGCCTGTATGACGGACAGTCAATGCGCGATGGGAGAAGTCTGCGTCAATGGTGCGTGTACGCCTGGGAATGGCATGTCGTGCAATGGTGTACCGAGCCCGTTGAGCTGTACGCAGACGGGGTGTGCGGCGGGGCAACTGTGCGTGCCGGATGATCCGAACGTGTGTTATCCGTCCGCATGTAGTTGTGATGCAATGACGGGCAGCTGGGTATGTACCGCGGACTGTGGTCAAGGGAGCCATTGCGTTGCGCAGCAGCAATGCGGCCCCAATAATGCGTGTCCGCCAAACTCGACGTGCGGCGCCGATGGCCTTTGCCATGCCGTTTGTGCCGGTACGCCCGAATTGTGCAATGGCATCGACGATGATTGCGACGGCGCCGTTGACGAGCAAGATGATCCGGCCGTTCCGCTCTGTCAAAATGGTGCGGCGTGCGTGATGGGTCAATGCGGTGGCAATATCATCTGCATGGCGGATGCCGATTGTCCGCCGAATGAAATTTGTCTCAATGGCGTTTGCTCGGGTGACGTGACGTGCACGGTCGAAGTTTGCAATGGCCTCGACGACGATTGCAATGGCGTCGTCGACGATGGCGTCGGGGCGGTTTGTGCCGACGGTTCAATGTGCGTCAATGGTCAATGCGGCGGAAATCCGCAACAATGCGGACCGAATTCCCCGCCTTGTCCGGCAGGCCAGGTTTGCTCGGCCATGGGCGTTTGTATTCCCGGCGGTATGTGCGTCCCGGCCCCCGAAACCTGCAATGCCAAGGACGACGATTGTGATGGTCTCATCGATGAAGTCGATCCCGGTACGGTTCTTTGCGCCAACGGGGCGATCTGCGTCAATGGTCAATGCGGCGGAAACGTGCAATGCGGGCCCATGAACCCTTGTCCGGCAGGTCAAGTCTGTACGCCGAACGGTGTATGCAGCCCGGGGGCGTGCATGCCCGTGCCGGAAACCTGCAATGGCAAGGACGACGATTGTGACGGCGTGATCGACGACGCGACGCCGGGCACGACGTTGTGCCAAGGCGGCCTTTGCATTGCGGGCTCGTGCAAGATTCAGTGCAACGCGAACAACAATTGCCCTGCCGGCCAAACTTGCGTCAATGGCCTCTGCAATTGATGACCGTAGATTGATTCGCCAAACGGTTTTACCTTCCCCAACCGTGCCAGCTCTGTAGAATCTCCGCATAATTCGCCCGCTCGTAACCGCTCGGGTCCGGGCAACGTGATAAATTCATGTTGCCCCCGAGTGGAGGGGTGGATGATTCCTCAGCATCATTGGCACGGCTGCGCCCCATTTCGAGTTTCGCTCCGGCATGTATCTCCGTTCCCATCTGGAGTGGGTTCACTGTTTTGCTTCGACAATCTTCCCATTGCCGGCGCCCGCGGATACGTGTAAGACAAATTCGAGGATGACCCCGGCCCCCGAAAATCCTCGAAGACCCCTGGAACGTTTCGGTTTTACCGGGCTATCGCTGCTGACATTGTCACCTGTCGTTCTGCACGGGATCTGGCGTCCACTTGCCCAACGACTGCATACCGACGGTGACGCATCGGTTTTGACGTTTGCTGCGCTCGGTGTTTCGGTGGCGGGGTTGCTCGTCCAAGTCTTGACGTGGAATCATCGAGACCACGCGAAGCGGCAGCCCGTTGTCGTCGCGGGCGCCGTTGCTGTTTTTTTCGGCATGCTGTCGGGGGCGGGGTTCGCACGTATTGCGGCGGCAGTGACGGCGTTGCTGGTCGTTGCGCTCTTCGGCGCGGTGTTCGTACCGTGGATGATGTCGCGTTTACCAATTGATTTGGATGGTCTTGCCAAACGCCGCAAAGTGACGGCGGCGCTTGTCGTGTTGCTTGGAATCGCTACGATTACCCAATCCGGGCGAATCAGCACGTACATGGGCGATCACAAGCGCCCCGACATGTCCCTCCTCCCGGATATTCCATTTATCGTCAACCATTCATGTCTCACAGCCTATGTCGAAGCTGCGCGGCTCGCGACGGTCGGTGAAAAGAACATCTACGATGCCGAAAATTGGCCCGATTTGACGCATTCGGTGCGTTCGGCGACTTATGCACGGCGTTACGCTCCGTTTGCGCTCGATGCATTCGCATATCCGCCGCCATTTTTATTGCTGCCGCGTGTTTTGCTTCTGTTGTCAAATGATTTTCAGACCCAACGAGCGATATGGTTTGCCATCAATGGCGTCGTATTGACATTCGGCCTTTGGGCCGTGGCGAAATGGATTGGCGGAAAAGAACAGATACGCCCATTGCTGCTCGCCCCTCTTGTCGTGATAAGCATACCCACCATACTCACCCTGCAAATTGGCAATGTCCACGCGGCCGTGTTGGTTCTTGCGATGCTCGCCATGGTTGCATTCGAATCGAATCGACCTGCGCTTGGTGGAGCAATGCTTGCCTTCGCAATTGTTTCGAAAATTTCGCCGGGATTGCTGGTAATCGTTCTCTTGTTTCAGCGCCGCTTTCGCGAAGTGTTTTGGACGGCCGGTTTTGGGGTGGCATTCGTGCTCGTCAGTTTGGCCATTTTCGGTACGGCGCCGTTCGAAGCGTTCGTCGTATATCAAATGCCGTTGCTCAGTTCCGGCAAAGCGCTGAGTTTTCTCGCGCAGAGCGACAGCATCGCCTTCAACCTCGGGCCGTTTGGTATCCCTTTCAAACTGGACTTCTTGGGGATGAAGATGGGCGATCCGTGGGTCATGGCGAAACACGTCAATCAAGTTTTCACGGCCGTTGTCGTTTTTCTCACGTTGATTTTGGCGCGGAGGTCCGACAATCCCCAAGATCGAGCTGTCTCGTGGTTGATCGTGTTGACGCTCGGCACACTGCGCAGCCCTTATGCGCCGGGTTATGTAACGTTTCCGGTGTTCTGGCTCTTGTCGTTATGGGCCATCGACATTCGCAATGCCCAAGGAACGATTCTGCTCGCAATGGTTTGGCTGTTGTTATCGTTTACGCCGCCGATGCCCCTCGAGCGAGTGGTAGTGTATTCCTTTGTGCAACAAGGTGTCCTTCTCGGCTTATTGTTCTACCTACCGCGGCGTGCGGGCCGTAGGCGGCGACCTATCGAGTTGTCGTGAAGTGGTGGAACGCGCATCAATGGTCACATCGTATGTTATGCCAAACGGTTTTACCTTCCCCAACCGTGCCAGCTCTGTAGAATCTCCGCATAATTCGCCCGCTCGTAACCGCTCGGGTCCGGGCAACGTGATAAATTCATGTTGCCCCGCATCTGCTCGATCGACGCGTATTCGTTTTCTTCGAGGAACGATCGAATCCCGTTGACGACCTCGGTCAACCGCGTCGGCCCATTCACCAAAAGGCTGCTCACCATTTGTACCGTGTGCGCACCGGTCATGATCGCTTTGACCGCATCGATCGCGACGTGAACTCCACCGCTCGCCGCCAAGTACAGATTGGTTTGTCCAGATAGAATCGCCAACCAGCGCAGCCGGAGCAGCAACTCCGAAAAGTCGGACAATCGCAGTGATCTGCGCACTTCGAGCATCGTCGGATCGATGTCGGGCTGGTAAAACCGGTTGAAGAGCACGAGCCCATTGGCGCCGGCCGCTTCCAGCTTGCGCACGAAATTGGGCAATGACGAATAAAACGGCGACAGTTTGACCGCAAAAGGAATCCGAATCGTCGCTCGTACTTGACGCACCACTTCAACAGCCCGATGCTCGAGCGTCGCCGCGTCGTCGTCCGGGTTCGTTGGAACCACGTACAAGTTCAGCTCGAGCGCGTGGGCCCCGGCTTCTTCGATTTCCTTGGCAAAACGCAGCCAGCCTCCCGGCGACGTACCATTGAGCGACGCAATGACCGGAATCCCCAGCGATGATCGCAACTTGTGGACGTGTTTCAAGTATCGATCGGGACCCAAGACGAAGACCGATGCGTCCGGGAAAAACGTATTTGCTTCCGCGTACCCGTCCGCATGACGATGAATATGCGCATCGACCGCCGATATTTCGCCTTCGATCTGTTCCTCGAAAAGCGAACGCATGACGATCGCCGCCGCTCCCGCGTCCTCGAAACGTTTGGCTTGGTCGATGTCATCCGCAAGCGGGGAGGCGCCGACCACGATCGGATGTTGGAGGTTCAACCCCAAGTATTTCGTTTCGAGATTCACGAGCGTTTCTCCTCTGCTTTCGGCTCCGCCGGCACCCGCAATCCTGCGAGCTGTTCGTAAATGCCGCGCCGTTCGAATGCGCTTTGCTCCGCCGCGTGAACGAGCGCGGCATATCGCTTCGGGTCCTGCAATTCGACCATTCGGAAACGCCCTTCGTTTTTCATGTAATCGCGCACCTTGGCTTTGATGGGCCCGGAATCGAGCGACAAAGGCGGCTCTCCTTTCGCCGCTCGTCGCGGATCGAAGCGATACAGCGGAAACAGCCCCGATTCCACGGCGAGTTTCTGTTGTTCGGCGCCATGGGCCAAGTCGTATCCATGCGCAATGCAATGGCTGTAAGCAATGATCAGGCTCGGCCCCGGATAACTCTCCGCTTCTTGAATCGCTTTCAAAGCATGAGCATCTTTCGCGCCCACCGCAATGCTCGCGACATACACGTGGCCGTAGGTCATTGCGAGCATCCCCAGATCTTTCTTGGCGATACTCTTGCCCGCAGCGGCAAACTTCGCCGCCGCTCCAATCGGCGTCGCTTTGGATTGTTGTCCACCCGTATTCGAATACACCTCGGTATCCAGCACGAGCATATTGACGTTTTCCGTTCCGGCGAGCACGTGATCGAGGCCCCCGTATCCGATATCATAAGCCCAGCCGTCACCGCCGATCATCCACACGCTCTTTTTGACGAAATCCTTCGCCACGTTCGCCAAGCGTTGTGCCCGCGGGTCCTTCATTCGCGCGAGTTTTTCCTCCAGAACAGCCACGCGCTCGCGTTGCGCAGCAATACCCGCTTCATTCGATTGATCCGCTTCGAGCAATCCCTTGACGAGTTCGTCCCCGAGATCGCCGGCCAACGCCATCAATTCCGTCGTCGCTACGACCGTACGCGCATCGAGGCCGAGCCGCATGCCCAAACCAAACTCCGCATTGTCCTCGAAAAGCGAATTCGACCACGCCGGCCCTCGACCGTCGGCGTTCGTTCGATATGGCGTCGTAGGCAGGTTGCCACCGTAAATGGACGTGCATCCGGTGGCGTTGGCAATGACCAACCGATCCCCGAACAATTGCGTCACGAGCTTGATGTAGGGCGTTTCGCCGCATCCGGCGCAAGCACCGGAATATTCGAATAAGGGATCGAAGAGCTGCGATCCTTTGACATCGAGGTGCACGCGTCGACGATCCGGATCGGGCAAACCAAGGAAAAACTCGAAAGCTTCGCGCTCTTTTTCCAGATGCGGTTCTTTCGGCAACATGTCGATGGCTTTGTGCCGCGGATTCGATTTGTCCTTGGCGGGACAAACATTCACGCACAGCTCGCAGCCCGTGCAATCATCGGGCGCCACCTGAATCGAATAATGTTTGCTGGCAACGCCGTCCGCTTTGTCTTTGTAGGGCACCGCCTTGAATGCTTCGGGAGCGCTCGACATGGCCTGCGGATCGAAGACCTTGGCGCGAATCGCGGCGTGTGGGCACATGAGCGCGCATTTGTTGCATTGTATGCAGATGCTCGAATCCCAAATGGGTATCTTCAGCGCAATACCGCGTTTTTCCCATTGCGTCGTTCCCACCGGCCACGTGCCGTCAGGCGCGAACGCGCTCACGGGGAGCAGATCGCCTTTTCCAGCGAGAATCGTCGCGGTCACTCGCTGCACGAAATCGGGGGCTCGCTGCGAAACCACCGGCGGACGTTGCCGAATTGCCGTCGGCGATTCCGGAACGACCACTTCATGCAATCGGGCCAGCGTTTCATCGATGGCCAAATGGTTTTTTCGGACAACTTCGGCCCCGCGCTTCTTGTAGGCTTTCTCCGCCGAAACTTTGATTCTGGCGATAGCTTCGTCGCGCGGCAATACCCCCGAGAGCGCAAAGAAGCACGTCTGCATGACCGCGCTGATGTGCCGACCCAATCCACAATCCTGCGCCACACGGTACGCATCGATGACGAACAGGCGAATCTTCTTGCTGCAAATGACCTCCTGCACTTCCCGAGGCAACGTGTTCCACACGTCATCGGGGCCGAATGCCGTATTGAGCAAAAATGTCGCGCCGTGATCGGCGTAATCGAGCATGTCGAAACGGTCGAGAAATTGCGGCTGATGACACGCGACGAATCCGGCTTTTTTGACGAGGTACGCCGAATGAATCGGACGCGGGCCGAAACGCAAATGAGAAACGGTGACCGTGCCCGATTTCTTGGAATCGTAGACGAAGAAACCCTGAGCAAAATTCGGAGTTTCCTCGCCGATAATCTTGATCGTCTGCTTGTTGCTGCCCACGGTTCCGTCCGACCCGAGGCCGAAAAAGACCGCGCGAACGACGTCCTTGTGTTCGATGTCGAATTCCGGGTCCCACGCGAGCGATCGGTGCGTGATATCGTCGACGATGCCGACCGTGAAGTGATTGCGAGGTTTGTCTCGGGCCATTTCTGCATAAATGGCGGCGACCATGCCCGGCGTGAATTCCTTCGACGACAAACCATACCGCCCGCCGATCACTCGTATCTCCCGGTCGATCCACCCCTCCGCTCGAGCTTCCGCCAGAGCGGTCACGACATCGAGGTACAAGGGTTCGCCGATGGCCCCGGGTTCTTTCGTGCGATCCAAAACGGCCAGAATACGCGTCGTCTTCGGCAAAGCCGCCACCAGCGATCGAACATCGAAGGGTCGGTAAAGACGCACTTTGACGAGCCCCACTCGTTCGCCGTGTTCATTCAAATGCTCCACGGTTTCTTGTGTCGTTTCTCCGGCCGAACCCATCACGACAATGACGCGATCCGCTTCGGGATGTCCCACGTAATCGAAAAGGTGATACACACGCCCGGTTCGTTCCGCAAAACGGTCCATCATGCTTTGGGTGATGTTCGCGCAGGCGTCATAAAATGGATTTGCGGCTTCGCGTGCTTGGAAAAACACATCGGGATTTTGCGCGGTACCTCGTAAAACAGGTTTGTCTGGAGAAAGCGCGCGGCTGCGATGCGCGGCGATGAGGTCGTCGTCGTAAAGCGCGTGGAGGTCTTCATCGGTCAGAAGATCGATTTTCGAGATTTCGGCCGAAGTGCGAAAACCGTCGAAGAAATGCAGGAAAGGAATGCGTGCGGCCAGGGTCGTGGCGTGCGCAATGGCGGCGAAGTCTTGGGCTTCTTGTCCGGATCCCGCACAAAGCAGAGCAAACCCCGTTTGTCGGCAAGCCATGACATCTGAATGATCACAGAAAATGCTCAACGCATGCGTGGCGAGCGATCGCGCGGCGACGTGAATGACACAAGAATTCAGTTCCCCGGCGATTTTGTACATATTGGGGATCATCAGCAGCAAACCTTGCGACGCCGTGAAGGTCGTCGTCAATGCGCCGGTTTGCAATGCGCCATGGACAGCCCCCGCCGCGCCGCCTTCGGATTGCATTTGCACGATGCGAGGAACCGTGCCCCAAATGTTTTTCTTTCCGTCACTCGACCACTGATCGCTGAATTCGCCCATCGACGAAGCCGGCGTAATCGGATAAATCGCAATGACTTCACTCGAACGATGCGCAACGGACGCGACGGCTTCATTGGCATCAATCGTGATTTGTTGGTGACTCACGCGTTCGTCTCCGTGATAATGCATTCACGCGCATTTTGCAGGCAGGCGCAAAGCTTGCGCCGGCGTGGTGATAACGCGTGGTGGTGCGAGGGGAAGGGGGCGTTGCTGGACACGATCGAGTGGCGATCCGTGCATGTCGTGTGCCGGCGCTTGCGGAGGATTTCTCGGAGGTCGAGTGATTGAAGGATTGAATGACGGACGTTGGTTTTTTGCGGATCATTTGCTTGACGTCGGCGACAAAATCGTAGGACCATAGAAAGATGAAAAAGTCTTCCATTGTTCTCCTGGGTGTCTTGTTTGTTCCGGCTTCTTTGCTGGAGCTTGGTTGCAGCGACGAACCGATGAATGGTACCGGTGGATCTGCCGGTAGTAGTTCCAGCTCGGGCGAGGCTGGTGCGGGTGGTAGCGGCATGATGAGCGTCGCTGAAAAATACTGCACGGACATCATGGCCAATTGCACCGGTGCCGAGGCGCAATATGCGGACATGAAGAGTTGCGTAAATTCGGCAATGACATTTCCGCCGGGAACCGCCGCGGATACGAAAGGCGATACGCTTGGATGCCGCGCGTATCATGCAGTAGCGGCCAAAGACGCTCCTGCAATGCATTGCGTACATGCGGGGCCGGCAGGCGGAGGCTCGGCATTCTGCGGCAATACGTGTGAAGGTTTCTGTGATATCGCCTCGGCGACATGCAAAACAGAATGGCCCGATAAGGCGGCGTGCTTGACTACGTGCATGGGTTTGCCCACGGCCGTGCAAAACTACAACACGACCCTTTCCGGCGGCAATACAACGGAATGCCGTTTGTACCACGCAACCGTTGCCGCGACGGACGCTGCTTCGGCGACGATGCATTGCCCGCATACGAAGGCAATGACCGCCATGGGCGATCCCTGTTTCTGATGCGCCGAGCCGGATGACGGCCCGCTTCATATTTACGTGCGACCGTTCGGCTTCCATGTCGTCGTCAACATGTTAATGGGCGAATATTCCGAGGACCACGTACCCAAGAGCGCCAAGCCCGTCGCAAACGGGCTGGGCACAATTGGCGTAATATGATGAAAATTCAGCTCTGAGAAGGTGTTGCTCAGGAAATTGCGGCATTTCATGCTGTAAGGGCGCGCCCCTGGTGCCGGTTCATGGGGCATGATGAATCACGCCCCTTCAAGACAAACCGTCAAATCGACGTAAACCCTGCTCAACACCTTCTGAGAAATCGACGAATCGGTGTGATTCTCTCGCGTACGTGTGGTATGCTTAGGGGATGCCTTTCAAAAAGCCGGTTCAGGGAATCGTGGCGTTGGCGGGATATTTGGGGTTTGCGCTACTCGGCGGGTGCGAGTGGCAGGCGTCCGGAGCGCAGCAGGGGGATAAGGCAGACGCAGGAGTGGCCTGGAAGTCGCACTGCACAGACAAGGTGAGTTCATGTCGCCTAAATTGCTTCAAGGCGGACCTTGGGTCTGCGTGTAGCAATTGTTGTGATCGTAATGGTGTGTCGTGCGATAGGGGTGAAGGGTATAATTTCAATGCGTGCCAGAATCTGTAAGAACAACTGTACAGATGCCGACAAGGACTTGATAAAGTGTTTAGCATAAAGTTGCAAAATGCGTTTGTCGCAATCATACCAATCATGATGGTGGGAGCGGATTGCGGATCTCGCGAAAAAAAATCGCGGTACGACAGCGTTGACGGTGGATACATTTTACGCGACGAATGCAACGCTCCGACAGACACCTGCTTTCAGGATTGTTTTCGGCGAGAAGCGAGCATTACTTGCGCCGGTTGTTGTCGAGAACAGCGGTTCTTATGCGACACACAGCAAAAGCACTCATACGATCACTGCAAGAGTGCGCAATAGGTGGTTGCTGATTGCCCATTCGGATTGCCGCCCAAAGTCCACCCAATGCCTACACTCAACCGTGTTGACACCGAGACCCATCTGATCTAGGCGCGGCGGATGATCGAACGGACGACCCGGGACTTCGGACGCCTGGTCTTCGACCGCAACACCATCGTCCGCGCGGCACTGCGCGCCCATGTTGAAACCACCCTTCATGGAATCGCACGATATGAGTTCCCAGCTTACGACTGGGTGGAGTGGAAGGGCAACCTTGAGCGGGGCGCCTTGTCTCACGTTCGAAATTGGGACGCTTACGTAGTAGTGGCGTGGACCGAGACCGGCGTCGTGGCCCTGGCGTTCGACGGTTGGGGTCCGATCCAGCACCGCACCCTTCCGCCCGACGCCGTGACCGGAGGCCCGGACGATGTGCGCTGGGCGCTGTCGGGCCTTCCAGACGCGCTGGAACCCGCGCTCGTGCTCGCCACCAGCACGCTCGGGGTGGGATGCGACCATGGGGAGCGGAGTGTAGGCGGTGGCTTCTGGATCCATGGCGATCGTATAGGAGGCAGGCTCTTCGAGGACCCGGAGAACTGCGGAGCGCATTGGCTGATTGCGTGGGGCTTGCTCCACAACGGGCGGCTGCTGCCACTGTGTTGTGAGGCGAATTTCTTACGCCCCGGAAAGGTCGTGGTCAACCATGCCCGCCCGCAAGATGCCCCCGCACACGCGATCATCGACGCCGTGGTCGATCGAAGGCTCAAAGGTCCCACAGAGTTCACGCCTGCCGAAATCGAGACGCTCCTTCACCCCGCGCTCGATTCCAACCAGGTGCTCGGCGTTCAACGTACCCTTCAGGAGATCGGCATCACCTGGCCCGGCTCGCCCAACCTCGGCTCATGGACGCCGCAGCGATGGCTCAATAGTTTCACAGCCCAGGAATATGTGGGTCCACCGTACCTCACCCAATATTTCGGCCCCATCCTTTTCAACCGCGACGCCATCGTACGCGCCGCGCTGCGCGCCTACGTCGAATGCATTCTCGCCCCGCTGGATCCACTCGCGCGCCATGTCCTCACGGCCTGTGTCGTGCCCAAATGGACGGGTAACCTGCAACGAGGCGCTTTCTTCAATGGTGACGGTTGCGGCAACTACGACGTTGTGGCGTGGACCGAAGCCGGTATCGTTGGCCTCGCATATAAGCGCAGCGCAACGGCCATTGAGCAACTTGGCGCGGCGTTGCCAGGGCTCCCTGATGAACTTTTGCCCGCCCTTGATATGGCTGCCGAGCTGCTCGAAGCTGGAGCGCATGGCGAGAAGCTCGCGAGCATCGGCTTTTGGCTGCACGGCGATCGCACCGGCGGCACGCTTTTTGACGATCCGACCTTGCCCGGGGCAGGCCGACTCGTTGCCTGGGGCCGGCTCGAGCGAATCGTTCCGTGGGGCACGCTCGACGAAACAGGAAAAGGCCGCCTCCCGCTGTCAGGTGATCGAGACCTTGCGGCGCTCGCGATCATGCTTGCTCGCACGCTGGCGTTTCCGATTCACGCGGTCATCGATGCGGTGACCGATCGCGCCCTGAAAGGTCCTACCGAGCTGCTGCCCGACGAGCTTGCGACGCTCTTTCCCACGCCGATCGATGCGAACCAACAACATCGCGCGCAATCCATGCTCAAAAAGGCGGGCATCTCGTGGTCGCCAAGTCACGCGTCACCCCCAGGCCCCCTCTCCCACACCGCAGCTTTGCCGCTCCGTGGCGAGGGGAGTCGGGGGAGTGAAATCGCCCGCTGTCATTCCCTGGGATTGCTCACGTTCAATCGAGACGCCATCGTCCGTGCGGCGTTCCGCGCCTACGTCGAACGCACCTTCGCCTACCTCGACCCGCGCCAGTGCCATCCCATACCACCTGATTGCGGCAATATGTGGACGGGCGACCTCCAGCGAGGCGCGCTCTCCGGTTTCACGACTGTGGCGTGGACGGAGGCGGGCGTAGTTGGCCTTCGAAACGAGTATGCGCCTGGCCCGACGAAGTGGCTCCCGCAAGACACGGTTACGCGTGACCCGGACGAAGTGCGCAGAGCCGTGCCGGATCTTCCCGACGAACTTGGGCCCGCATTTGAGATGGCTTTTGGGCTGTTCAAGGAGGAGTTCTCACCCAGGTTGCCAATTTCGCCGGTTGGTTTCTGGCTTCACGGTGCTCGCGTCGGAGGCAGTCTCTTCGACACGCCGAACGCCCGCGGCGTGTGGAGCCTGGCCAATTGGGGCCGCGTTGGACGGGGACGGCTCTTGCCTGCGTATCCACATAATGGCCACACCATTACGCATGAAGCCTTCCAAGCCTACGCGCCCTTCCTCGCGGTTGTCGACGCGGTTGTCGAGCGCGCCTTGAAAGGCCCGACAGAGCTGACGCTCGACGAACTCGCGACGTTGTTTCCGCGGCCCCCGCTTCCAGGCCCGGCGCTGCCCTATCAACGCAAGCTGCAAGAGGTGGGCATTGCCTGGCCTGGTGCGTGATCAAGTGCAACCGGTGTAGCAAGCGAAAGCAATGACGCTGGTCGAAAAATCGACCGAATTGAAGAAACGAGCCCGGCAAAAGCAATGCGTTGGCCTGAAGTGCCGCCGGCATTTTGGTTTTTACCGGCGTCATGCGTCCGAATGCCGTGGGAATGGTTTCCGGAGGCATTTCGAGCATTTCAGAGCGCTCGGAAAGAAGCCTTTCCGGGTTGCATGGGCGCTTTGGGGGCGTGGCAAAAGAATCCGCCACGATGCCGGCAGACACAAATCATCAAGGCAACCTGTCGCAAGCTTCCGGAACGCTCCACCCGTTTGCCGAAGCATTGCCGGAGGCAGCGGGGGCATTGACGAGCTTTCGGCAGGTCGTTCTGCCCGACGTGAATGCGTGTCGACGTGCTCGGCAGGTCGAGTGGCTATGGTTCAAGTGACGCCCATGACGCCGGCAGTAGGGCCCGAGGTATGAGGGGTCATCCAAAACGCCGCGGCAGCGGGGTCCGAGGCATGAGGGGCGTCGAAAACGCCGCGGCAGCGGTGCCCCGCTGTACCTGGGAAAAGCAGCCGGCCATTTCGCACTTGCCTTTCTTCGCCCACTTGTGTACGTTTGTCCAGCATGAACCTTCGCACGTTACCGTACACAATCACCATGATGAGCCTGTTGCGCGAGATTCTCTTTTCGAGCACGCGCATGGTCGAAGACCCACTTGCGGCAAACTTGGCGCCGCGTTTCGAGGCATTACGCGAAGAATGGAAAACCGTCTTGCTCGAAGAGATCGACATACTTACCGAACTGACGGGTGCCGAAGCACGCGCTACGCGTATTGACAGCGTGATCGACCTTTTTGCCACCAAAGTTTCCCGAACGACGGATGACAACAGCACGGGGGAAACGCGCAAGCGATTGCGAACAGCTCTTTTCAAGAACAAACCCCTGTCGAAATTCACCCGACCGGTATTGAAGCAACAACTGACATCGATGAGTGATTGGGGTGGCGTGCTCGGTTCGAGCAACATATCCGCGCTTCAGGCTCTGGTGGCGGAGCATGACGGCTTGATGATCCAGGCCGAGGCTGCCGGTGATCAAGTGCTGACGGCGCAGCAGCGCAATCGTGAATTTCGGCTGATCGGGCGGCGTAAGCAATTCATTGACAAGGTGAATGCGGAGCGTCGCGAAGCGGCGGGCGCTTTGGGGAAACTCGAAGCGGAACGCCCCGATGTGCCCTCCGGTTATGCCGAGAGTTTCTTTTCCCATGAAATGACGCGGGAGGATGAACCGACGCAGGACGAAGTGGCCGCATTGATTGCATCGCTCGAAGCGCAATTGGTGGAGCAGAAAGACTTGCTGAAACGCCTGCAGGACGAAGCGGAAGCGGAGCGTAAAGCGGCGGAGGAGCGCAAGGCGCAGCAAGCTGAAGCCGATCAGCTGGAAGCGGAAGCGAAGGCCCTACTTGAAAAAGCGGCCGAATTGAAAAAACGCGCCCAGAAAAAGTGAAGCGTCGGCTCGAAGTGTCGCCGGCATTTTGGTTTTTGCCGGCGTCATGCCTCCGTTCACCGGGTTGCCAAGACATGGCGCGTTACCGGGCGAGCAATTTGGTCATGGCCCATGCGGCTTGGCCATTACGGTAGAATTCGGGAATTTCGAACGTCGGTTGATAACCGTAGGTGGCGAAAAGCCCGAGCGCCGGGCGATTTCCTCGGGCCGTATGCAGCGTCATGCAAGTGCCGCCGCTTTCCCGAGCGATCGTTTCGATTCCGGCGAGCAGCACTTGACCCACGCCCATTCTGCGGGCGTCTTTGCGTACGGCAATCGCGTCGAGATGCGCGACGACGGGATGCGACCAAGGTCCAAATGGTCGATTGAGCGCCTCGAAGGTCACGATTGCAAACCCGAGCAATTCGCCGTTTTTTTCAGCCACGATCGTCCGAGCCGTACGGCCGTGGATCATTGCCATGATCGAGGTTTTCGGGGCATGAGACCATCGGGCAAAAGCTTCGAGGGCCAAGCTGCGAATGAAATCGTCGTCGTCTTGCCGTCGAAGACGTACTGTCAAAAGACCGGTCGTGCCCATGCAGGTAACTGTAGAGCCAAATCATTGCCAATGAAATAGCGAATTGCTGCGTCTCGCGACGATGATCGTGGGTCTTGGGAAAATGCGGAGATCAAATAGGAAAATAATTTTCTTGCGTCCGACGAAGAGGTCTGCTATTCGACGCACGGGTGCTGAGGGGCGCCCATCCCGCCGAAAGAAGTCTTCACCCTCGCATCGTCAATTGCTCTTCAACCAGGGCTGACGCTTTGCAACATTCCTCGAGCCGGACGGAGCGGGTCAAGGCTGAACAACGAGGTTAGCTGCAATGGTCGATCCCATCCTGGAAATCAAAGTCCGCGCCGAAATTCTGCAAAAACGTGTCGAACAGGCGGAACCGGCGGCGCTCGAACGTCTGCGCATTTTGCCCGAATTGCGAAAAGCAAATCCGGCAGCGTTGGATGAATTCGCCGCGGCGATTCAACGCAAGCATTGTTTTGCCGTGGTTTGTCGTGAACTCGGCTTTTCGGGATATCCTCACGCGCAACGTATTCTTGCCGGCGAAGACGAAGCCGACTACGGAACGACGCTTTATCCCGGCGGGCACGGAATGTTCAACCATTGGTATGCGAATTACGAGGAAGCTCGGGAACTTCGCGCCGAAATCCAAGGTTACTTGCTCGCGTACAAGCGCCATTTCTTCATCGTCGATGAGCACTTCATCGAATCGCTCGGGCTCGATCCGGCCGATCCCGATTGGGAGGCGATGGGGCGCGATTGGGTGAAACCGCGCGATCCCAATGCTCGCCGTCGGCTCTACGGAAAACTCATCCAAGCCCGCGCCTGACGATTTTCAAACGGCGCTTGCCACGGTCTTCGTCATCGATTATCGTGGCGCGCCGTGTTGAAACCTTTCCACTACGCCTTCCCCGTCCTCGACCTCGCCTCGACGCGCCGTTTTTATGGCGAACTGCTCGGTTGCACCGAAGGTCGGAGCACCGATACGTGGGTCGATTTCGACTTTTTCGGCAACCAAATCTCCGCCCACATCACTCGAGAAATGCCCAAACAAGTGGCGCATGGTCACGTCGACGGCATCGAAGTGCCCATTCCTCACTTCGGTGCGATCCTCGATTGGGATGAATTCGATCGGCTGGCCAAAAAGCTCGAATCGTCCGCAATCACGTTCGTCATTACGCCGCGCATTCGTTTTTCCGGCCAACCAGGCGAGCAGGCGACGATGTTTTTATGCGATTTCAGCGGCAATCCATTGGAGTTCAAAGCCTTTCGCCACCCGCAAAACGTCTTCGCCGCGTAGCGCCGGGGTTTCACCCCGGACCCCACCAGGGGCTGTCCGCCCCTGGAC
>CAYSYX010000018.1:0-9499 GCA_964435055.1 uncultured Polyangium sp.
AGATATTCCTGACCGCCGAATTGGCTCAGGGCCATATTCATTTGAAGGGCCAAAACAGCCGTTAGGACTAAGGCTCCACCCAAAACCCACCCTCCAAATACCTTCGCCATCGTCCGCCATTCGTCCGGCGAAAACGTCGAGTGAGGCGACGCGACATCCGCATGCGGCGGTTCGTAAGGATTGTCGGGGATAGACATCGCGGCCTTCCTAGCACCACGTCGGCGCACGAGCAAAACTGCCGAGGCCTGTAATCCGGTAAAACGAATTGATCCGCGCGGGGCAACGACTGGCGATCATCGCAAATTCCGCAGGATCAGGCGGTTCGAGCCTCAGCCGACACCGCCATTCAATTGTCGTTGATTACTTGGCGAGCTCGGCCTTGATGGCCATGACGATTTCGCTCGTGTCGAAGCTGTCGTTCGGATTGAGCGGATCGTCACCCGGGTACGTCGCGGACGCCCAATGTTTGACGAGTTTTCCGTCCTTGGAAATCAGATATTTGTGGAAATTCCACGTCGGATCGAGACCCACGACGGGGCCGGGATCCGGCTGCGAAAGTAACCACTTCCATACCGGTTGCGCCTCTTCGGGACCCGCTCCATCGACATCGTGCACGTGATTGATCGCGAATTGTTTGAACGTCAGGTTGTACGAATTGATGCACATATCGATTTGGCCGCTGGAACCTCCTTGCATTCCGAAATCATTGCTGAGAAACCCAAGCACCTCGAACCCTTGACCGACGAAACTCTCCTCCAAGACCTGGAGGCCCGCATATTGCGGCGTGTAGCCTCAAGCTGCGGCGGTATTGACGATCAAGAGCACTTTGCCGCGATATTTACACATCGAAACCGGGTCGATGTCATTGATGTCGTACGACTTGGCCGAATTCTCATAAAGAGATCCCGGTTCAGCCGGAGGATCACACACGAATGCAGGCGGCCCGCCGCCAAACCCACCGGCGCCGATCGTCACGCCCGACGACGAGGACGACGCGGTCATCATTCCGCCCGTATTTCCGGACGAACTCGAGCTGGTCGCGTCTTTGCCGCCACTGCCGCCAAACCCACCGGCGGCGCCCGTCGTTCCCGTGGATTGTCCGCCGTCTGAACAGGCAAACGCCCATAAGCCAATTCCGAGCACAACCCCGAGGTGTGCCCATTGTTCAAAGCGTCTCTTCATTCTTGCACCTCGCCATGGACGGATGGAACCGACCAAAAGAAAAGCATACACGAAACGGAGGGGCGCCGGCGAAAGGAGAAGCGTGATACGTTGCCCGGATGAAAATCTTACTTCGTTCCTCGATGGTCGCCGCATTCTCAACAGCCGCCCTTCTGACGCTCGTCGCGCCAGGATGTCGCACGGATGCGGAAGCCGTGTGTGATTACAAATGCGAATGCGAAGGGTGCAGCGACGTGGCGCTCGACGATTGTTACTTCGACGAGCTCAACAAAGAACGCGAAGCCGACGCGAAAGGCTGCCTCGAGTTTTATGACGACTTGAAGGCGTGCGAATACGACACGTGGTTTTGCAAGTCGGGCAAAGAGTTCGAGACGGCGTGCAAGACCGAAAAAGAGCGTTACGACAACTGCAAGAAGTAGCCGTGCGGCTCAGGGATTTGCGGCGCGAGCGAAATCGATGCCGGTGAGAATGCCGCGGACCTTGCGATCATGGACCGCGAGCACACGACGCGCGCGTGTGGCGACGGCTTGTCCCGCCGCACGGTAGAGCGGCGTTCGGATATCCAAACACAACATCGCGTAATTCATCACCTCTTCCACCTGCGTTTCCGGCGGTAACTCACGAGCTTCGAGCGCCTCGACTTGCGTGAACACGCCAATCGGCGATTCGTCTTCATCCACGACCACGAGCCCGCTCACGTGCGCATTACGCAAGCGATCCGTCGCTGCGGACACCGAAGCTGTGTGTTCGATGGTGAATACCGGATGGACCATATAGTCGCTGATTTGTCCGGTCAAACGTTTGTCGCGGATAGCCGACAGGATCTCCTTGGTGCTGAAGACGCCGACGAGGTTCGGCCTTGATTCGTCGGCGGAGGATGCGTCGCGCACGAAGATACGATGGATGTGGTGCTTGACGAGCAGCGTGGCGGCCTCGGAGACATGTGCGTCCGGAAGAACCGTCACGGGGTTCGCTTTGACCACATCTTTGGCGCTCATGTCGGGCAAATCGAGCAGCGCTCCGGTGCGCGCTCGGCGCTTGGCTTCGACTCGACCGATGCGAAGCAAGTCGGTTCGCGACAGAACGCCGGTGCACGAGCCGACGGCATCGACGATGGGAACACACGAAATACCAAAGCGATTCAGCGTTTCATCGACTTCGCCGAGCGTCGCCGTTTCGGGCATCGTGACGATGGTTTCGCTCATGTAGAGCGACACGGGCATTGCAAAGTGGGCCATGAGACCCGCGACAGGCAAGATGTCTGCCGCGTAAAAATCACGCTCGATTCAGCAATGAGCTTCCTTTTGCGGCGCACGGTTTGCACCTCGACGCACATCTTGCGCGAGCAAATGGACGCGCGCTTTGTCGGTGAGGAGATGCGATAAGCTCGTCCGGGCACATCGAGCTCGAAGCCGTCCATGACCACTTCCATACTCGCGCAACTACCACTGCCGGCACGATTGCGTCTGCATCTTGCCACGCTGCTCGTTTCCATTTTCACGTTCATCTACGCCCGGCTCGTATGCGTTTACATCTGCAGTTTGTCTCCGGAGGAGCTCTTGCGTTCCATCGGGTCGCTGTGCGTGTTGCACATCATGGTGCGTGAGGTGTCGCTTCACCTGGCGCGTCATGATCCGACGAAGGCCCCGGCGCGCAAGGCGTATTTGATCTCCGTCGGGACGTGGTTTGTCGCGGGACTCGCGGGCATCGCCCTGCACGCCGCGCTGCATCCGACGTTTCCCATCGGCAGCCATTTCAAGTTTGCCATCGGTTATTGGGTGCTCGGCGGCGGCATTGTCGCGCAGCTCGAGTACCTGCTTTTCGAGCGCGTCTTGACAAACGCCGCGACGCATACCGCTCACCGCCTCTACGAACGCCTCGGTCGACGCTTGATCGAGGGGTACGTCATTTTCACGACGGCGCCCGCCATCGTGCTTCTGTTGACCTTGCGCCGGATCATCGAGGAGGTTCACGGCGATCATCGGTACGTCCTCGAAGCAATGGTGCTGGGAGGTGGGTTCGTCGTGGCCGCATTGTGGGGAGCCATCGAATTCGGTCGCAGTTTACGGCGCGATTCCGAACGATTGCTCGAAGCGGTACGCAAAGTGGGTGAAGGCAATTTCGAACCCGGCGTGTCCACATGTCGTCCGGACGAGTTGTCCCTGGTGGCCGCGGGGATCAACGAGATGGCCAACGGTCTGCTGCTTCGCGAGCGCATTCGCGAGGCCTTCGGACGGTTTGTCTCGCCGGAGGTCGCGCACGAGTTCATCGAGACGTACGCGCGGGAGGGTCGTCAAGCCGAACTGGGCGGCAAGAAGCGTAACGTCGTGATCTTGTTCAGCGACTTGCGTGATTTCACGCCGCTCAGCGAATCGTTATCCCCGGAAAAACTCATCGATGTCTTGAACGGCTATTTTACGGAAATGGTCGGGGCCATTCGGGGGCAAAATGGAATGGTCGACAAATTCATCGGCGACGCGGTGCTGGCCGTGTTTGGCTTGACCGACGATCCTTCGGGCACCGAGCCGGCGGTGAACGCGGTGAATGCGGCCGTAGAAATGCAACGACGCCTGGCGGTTTACAATGAAAAACTTCGCGCCGAGGGGCTCGAGCTGCGATCGGGAATCGGAATCCATGCCGGGGATGTCGTAGCGGGGTATTTGGGCAGCGCCGAGCGGCTGGAATTCACGGTGATCGGGCATAACGTGAATGTGGCGGCTCGCATTGAAAGTCACGCCAAAGCGCCCAAGCCGCCCATTCTTTTCAGCGCGGAAGTGGCGACGCGCATTGAATCGACGCTGAAGGTAAAAGAAGTGGGTTCCGTGGCGCTCAAAGGCGTCGGGGATGAAATGATCTTGTATACGGTGGTAACGTCCGGCGAATGATCATTGCGCGCCGTCGCAATATTCAAACGAATACTTTTGTTGCATGTCGCAGAGATAATCTTGATCACGGCAGCAGCCGATACAGCCCGCGCTTGCCTCACGCTTGACACACTTATCAAAACATTCGAGTGTTTTCACTCGGCACTCTTCGCGGTCAGGCGGAGCGCCGCCGTCGACGTCCGCGAAACGACTTTTTTGTGTCTCCTTTTGCCTGCATCCGGGTATCGGACTTGCCACGAGCACCGCGGCAAACATGATAGGAAAAACATTCATCAGAATTCTTCTGCTGGTTTGCGTTGAAATCGCAATGTTGAATATCTAGTCTAGACTCTGGCACGAATAGAAGCTGCAACTTTCGCCTACATCGCAGGCCCTTCCGTTGACGCGGCAACATTCAGGACACTGCTTGAGCGCCTCTGCCTTATGGCAGTCGATGATGCACGCGCTCACCTTGAGTGTGCAACTTTCGCGTTCACTTGGCTAAGGGCCGTTTTTCTCAGTGTCCGGCGTGCAACCAGACAACATCAAGGCGATAAGCAACCCGAGAGCTTTCGCCGAGCTACGTGTGCGCCGGGAGCTATACCCACGCATGGACGGATGCTGCCACACCCGCAGCGCGCCCGCAACATTTTCCAACCATTCAATTCGTCAATGCCGGCGTATTCGTGGCGCGAGGCGCCGGTTTGTCCGAATTCGGCGCGGCTTCCGGCCGAGCATTCACCCAACGCAGCATTGCCGGGACCAACCCGACGAGGCCCAGCAACAAAAGCGGATATCCGGCAAGCGCCAAGGCGTGCGATTTAATGACGATTCCCGCCAGCCCGAGCATGAACACAATGGGCAAACAGGCTTGCACGCGATGCGCGTAGGTCATTCGACCATCGAGAAATGTCAAACCAACCGCAAGGCAACCCGCCCCGACGGACCCGACGGATCCGGCAATCATGGTATCAATGCCCCCGCCCGGAGCCACGAGAGCCACCATGCCGGCCATCGAAAGTCCCGCAGCAACCATGGTATCGCGACGTTGCGTAGCCTTTTCCATCGATTCGGTTTGATGCATAGGCGCGATCGCGTGCACGGCTCATGCCGACGCGGGCGCCAAAGCATTGCGAGCCATTGCCTCGAATCAATCACCATGGTATTCGCCGACCGACAAAGACCACGCGCGCCGTTTGCACTTCGGCGCGCACGATTTTCGCAAAATGATCTCGACAAATGAATCTCGTTACGATACGTCGAGCACCGCGAATCAACGAGGAACGCATGAAAGACCATGTCGAAGGCAATCGCTCTTATTGGAATCGCATCAGTACCGAATATCAAACGAAGCACGCATCGCAGCTCGGCAAAGTCGAGCCGACGTGGGGCGTATGGGCGATTCCCGAGCGTGAATTGAGCATTTTGGGCGATGTCGCCGGAAAAGACATTTTGGAATTCGGTTGTGGTGGAGCGCAATGGTCGATTGCTTTGACGAAACGCGGCGCACGCATGACGGGGATTGATTTGTCGGGCGAGCAATTGCGTCACGCTCGTGAATTCATCGCCGCGGAGGGACTCTCCGTGACGCTCGTGGAAGGTAATGCCGAACAGACGCCATTTGCCGATGCGAGTTTCGATATCGTATTTTGCGATCACGGCGCCATGACGTTTGCGAATCCCAGAAAAACCGTACCGGAGGCGGCCCGTCTTTTGCGCCCCGGGGGACTTTTTGCTTTCAACATGGCCACCCCGTGGCTCGAAGTCGCCGTCGACCGCGCAAACGACAAAGTGACGGATCAGTTCCTGGTGGATTATTTCGCAATGCCCCCGTGGCAGGACGAAGATGGAGCGACATCGTTCAATTTGGGGTATGGCGATTGGATTCGTTTGTTTCGACAATCGGGTTTCGTCATTGAAGACTTGGTGGAAATTCGCCCCAATGAATCAGCCTCGACCACGTACGACGGTTACGCGCCGCTCGAATGGGCCCGACGTTATCCCGCGGAGCATGTATGGAAAGTTCGTCGCGAAAAGTAGATCATTTGTTTCGGGCATACACGCCGGAGGACCTTCAAGGCTGCCTCGAGGTCTTCGACAGCAACATTCCCGAGTTTTTCTCGGTGGAAGAACGCGAAGACTTCATTGAGTTTCTTCGTCGTTTGCCCGGACAATACGGGGTCGTGGTCGACTCGTCGGGGCGCATCGTCGGATGCGGAGGCGTGGCCAAATCCCGCACGAACGAGCGCGGCGCCAATTTGACGTGGGGCATGATTCATCGTTCGCTACATGGCCGAGGCATCGGCCGCGTCTTGACCGAAAAACGAATCGAATGGATTCATTCCATGCCCGACGTGGACGTCGTCGCGATCGATACGAGCCATTTGACGGAAGGGTTTTACGAGAAATTCGGGTTTCGCACGGTAAAACGAATTCCCAACGGGTATCGTGAAGGCCTCGATCGTTGCGACATGGAATGGAACGTTCGCCCGGGACGACAGGTTTGACAAACCAACGCGCTTCGTGACTCTTTGGATCCGTCATGGATGAACGAGAACTTTTCGACCGCATCTTCGCGCTCATCGACGGGATGGAAGAGAACCAGAAGGGCAAGGTCATCGCGCTCGCGCGGCGTCTCAAGCCGAACCTGACGGCCGAAGACATTCGCAACCCGCATGATTTCCCGGACCTCGATGATCCCGACTGGCACTTCGAAGACGGCCAACTGACGGGAATTCAGAGCGTACGATTTGCACTCCGCGCTCTCTCAAGCGAAGTTCTCTCTCATGGGCACCAAGCCGCGGTCGCAGAAAAAAGCGGACACGACGAAAGCCAAGAAGACGAAAGAAACGGCGCAGGATAGTCCGTTCTTTCAACCTTTCGCGAAGCTCGCGGCGCACAAAAAGAAGCCCAAATCCGCGACGAAAACCGCAGCTTCTCCGGACAAACCCGCGCATCGACCCCCGCCCGCACCCCATCCCGATCCGACGACGACTTCGGATGCCGAAACGTTCGCGATGTTCATGGCCGGAGTCCGTTCGCTCGAGGGACAACGCACGGCACGCGTGCCGCTATCGGGAGAAAAAGCCGAACCACGCAAGCCGGCGCCGACGGAGGACCTCGATGCGGACGCTCGTGAAGCTCTGCAAATGCTCGTCGCCGCGGGTGCTCGGTTCGAGGTCGTCGATGATGGCGAACGTATCGAAGGACGGCGTCTCGATGTCGATCCGCGCGAGCTGCGGCGCTTGCGACGCGGTGCGTACAGCATCGATGGGCGGCTCGATTTGCACGGCATGAATGCGGGTGAAGCGCGGCGACACGTGGAATTGTTTGTACGCAAACGACGTCGCGATGGAGATCGCGTCGTGGCCTTGATCGTGGGGCGAGGAAATCACTCACCGCGGGGCATCGGGGTTCTCCGAGGCGAGATCGCGGCTTGGTTGAGCCAAGGGCCTGTCGCCCACCACGTCGCCGCCTTCGCTTCCGCGCCTGAAGACGAGGGAGGACCGGGAGTCGTACTCGCTCTCTTGGCACGCTGACGAGTTCGGGCTAGTTCCTTGTTCCCGACGCCGCGCCACTTGGTCTTCAAGTGACCGGCATGGCGACAGATCCTGCGACGAACTGCGACGAAAGAACTGGCGAAGGAGCGCGCGATGGTCGACAAGTTGAAGAAGATTTGGATGGATGGCGAGTTTGTCGACTGGGACAACGCGAACGTCCACATCCTGACGCACTCGATTCACTACGGCTTGGGCGCGTTCGAAGGCATCCGCGCTTATCGTCGAGCGGACGGACAAACCGCCATCTTCCGCCTCACGGAACACATCGATCGCTTGTACGACACGTGCAAACTCATCGCGATCAAGCCGACGTTCACGAAGGAACAAGTGATGACGGCATGCAAAGATATTTTGCGTGCCAACGATATGATCGACGGCTACATCCGACCGCTCATTTACTTGGGTGATGGTCCGATGGGTGTGTATGCCCATGACAATCCCGTGCGTACGGCGATCATCGCTTGGCATTGGGGTGCGTACTTGGGCAAAGGCGCGACCGAGAGCGGCATTCGCGCGAAGGTCTCATCGTTCGCGCGGCATCACATCAACGTGGGCATGGCGAAGGCCAAGATGATGGGGCAGTACACGAACTCGTCGCTGGCGAAACGAGAAGCGCGCATCGCGGGGTACAACGAAGCGGTGCTGCTCGATCCAAACGGCTACGTCAGCGAAGGATCCGGCGAGAACATCTTTATCGTTCGTCGAGGCAAACTCTTGACGCCTCCGCCTTCGGCTTCGATCCTCGAAGGCATCACGCGCGACACGGTGCTCACGCTCGCGCGAGAAGAAGGCATTCCGACGTCCGAAGAGATGATCGTCCGCGACCAACTCTACTTGGCCGACGAAGCGTTTTTCACGGGCACCGCCGCGGAGATCACGCCCATTCGCGAGGTTGATGATCGTCCGATCGGCGAAGGCACCGTCGGACCGATCACGAAGAAGCTCCAAGCGCGTTACTTCGACATCGTCAAAGGTTCGGACGATTCGCATCCCGAGTGGCTCGCGCACGTGTCGTTCCCCAGCCAAGCGTAATCGCCGCATGTCCACGTCCACGCGCACGATGAGTCGACTCGCGCTTCTCGTCGTGTGCGCCTGGACAAACGCGTGCGGGGCACCCGCCCCGAGGCCGTCTCCCGCGCCTGTTCCAACACCGGCCAAAACCGTCGCCGCTCCGCCGCCGGATCGCTTGTCCGACGATTCGTCTTTCCAAACGATCGTCTCGACGCGTTTCGACTTCGCGTTGCCCTTGCCCGACAGTTCGTCTTTCCAAATCGACGACGTTCACGAGCGTTGGTTTGTCGCAACGCACCAGCCGAGCGGCTCGACGTTGCTCATCCGCAAGTGGCGCGAGTACGACATCGTCGATCGCCGCGTGTGTGAAGAACGCGCGCGACTTCACCGCACTTTGCCCGAGCGGGATCGAGCAGCGCCGATCGAGGAACGACGCATCGATGTGCCGCCGGGGCACGACACGATCGTGGACGTGCGGGTGCGTGAGCAGGCGCGAGCGCCGCGTTACGAGGGCCAGGTGCTCGCGTTTGGCGGATGGGCGCATCAGTGTTTCGCGTTCGTGTTTGTCACGAAAGACGACGATGAAACGACGGTGGCCGATCGGTTGTCGACGATCGTGCACGGATCGCTCGAGCATCTGAAGTTCCAGAGCGACCTCGATCCGAAGCGCACGCCGCCGGATCTGAAGACGCCTTTGCGCTTGGATCCAGCGCCGAACTGAGACCGCACGCCTTGATTTGAACGTTCGCTCCGCGCGCTAACAAGCGCGCTTCGCGACGAGTTTTGTTTTCGAGGGGGGGGGGGGGGGGGCGGGGCGGGCGGGGGGGGCGGGCGCCCCCCCCCCCCCCCCGCGCCCCCCCCCCCCCCCCCCCCCCCCCCCCC
>CAYSYX010000018.1:9509-50945 GCA_964435055.1 uncultured Polyangium sp.
GGGTCGGTTTTGTTTTTTGGGGGGGGGGGGGGGGGGGCGCCCCGCGCGGGGGGCCCCCCCCCCCCCCCCCCCCGACGCTCGCTTCGCCCCCCATACCCCCCGGAGATCAGCTTGAAACGCGGATCAACCATCAAACGGGGGCGGTTTGTCTTGTGCACGACGAGCACACATCGTTTGAGCTGCAACTTTTTCTCCGCGAGGCATGTCGACGACCCGACGAGGGCGAATGGGCGTTCATCGAACGTGTCGCGGGTTGGCCGGATCAACGGGCATCCGTGGAAAAGCCTTCATTTCGCGTGTGCCGCCGTGGTTCTTCGCGTGGGCGGACGGGGGACATACGCGCAGTGATTGCGTGGCGTTTCGATGACGTTTCGTTTTGATCTTTCCGACAACGAGCGACCTCGCTAGGGTGCGGAGAAGCAGCCCGTTGCGCTCATTGCCAGGCTGCATCGGGAGATCGTCATGCAGTTGCGAACATTGGCCGCGTGCAGCCTTGTTGCCGCCGTCCTGTTTGGGTGTGGTCACTCTGAAGAGGAGTGGCAGCAGCAGCTCGACAAGTACAACAAACTTCTGGCCGCGAAGAACGACGAAGAGTCGCGCGCGAAGAAGCGGCAAGAGGAGCTCGAGCAAGCGCTTCGCGAAGAGCAGGCGCGCAGTGCCGAGCTGATCAAGAAGCTCGAAGCCGCCGGCGTCGACATGAAGAAGCTGAACGAGGAGCTTCAGAATGCGGCGACGCGCGTGTCGTCGCTCAGCTCGACGCTCGAAGAGCGCGAGAAGGCGCTCGCCGAATACAAGGCCCGCGCGAAGCAGCTCGAGCAGATCAAAGCGCGCTTCGAGATGCTCCGGAAGAAGCTGGACGAGCTGACGAAGCTGGGTTTGGCGGTGAACATTCGCCGCAACCGCATGGTGATTTCGTTGCCCGGCGACGTGCTTTTCGATTCGGGTCGCGAGACGCTGAAGAAGGAAGGCCAAGAGATTTTGCTCAAGGTCGCGGGCATCATCAAAGCGGACAGTTCGCTCATCGGACGTGACTACCAAGTTGCGGGTCACACGGACAACAAGCCTCTTGCGGGCGGCATTTTCCGCGACAACTGGGGTTTGTCTCTCATGCGAGCGCGCGAAGTCTTGATGTTCCTCGTGAACACCGACAAGGGCGGCGGAATGCCCATCGAACGTTGGAGTGCCGCCGGGTTTGGAGATACAGACCCGATTGCTCCCAATGACACGGATGAAGGTCGTCAACGCAACCGTCGTTGCGACTTGATCGTCGTCCCGAGCGTCGAAGAAATGTTGGATCTCAAAGCAATCACGAACTGATTGCTTCATCGTCGAAGGATTTTCGTTCTTCGAACGTCAAACGCGGCGCGTTTTACCCAAGCGCGCCGCGTTGCTTTTGTCTGCCGGTGAAGTTTGTCGAAAAGAAACCTTCGACGGGAAGGTTCAGGCCGGGGTGGCGTTTTGGTTGTCGCCGTTCTTCTTTTTTGCGGCGAGGTGCGCGCGAATGGCGCCGATGATGGGGGGCAGGACGGAAATGAAGATGATGAGAATGACGACTTTCTCGATCTGCTTTGCGCCGAGCACTTTGCCCATGAAATAGCCGAGGAACGTCATTGAGAAGACCCAGCTGATTCCCCCGAATACATTGTACGAAATGAACCGCTTGTAGCTCATTTGGCCGACGCCGGCGACGACGGGGGCAAACGTTCGGGCGAACGGCATGAAGCGCGCGAGCACGATGGTTTTACCGCCGTGTTTTTCATAAAACTTCTGGGTCGCGACCAAGTAGTCTTTCCGGAAAAACAGGCTTTGTTCGCGGTTGAAGATTTTCGGCCCGGCTTTGTATCCAATGGAATATCCGACCGTATCGCCAATGATGGCCATGACGGACAGGACCAGGTTCATCACGAGCAGATTGCCGAAAGTGGACAAACCGAAGGGATTGATTTGTTCGGCATTGATGAGAACGCCGGTGGTGACCAAAAGCGAATCCCCGGGGAGGAAGAAGCCAATGAGGAGGCCCGTTTCGGCGAAAATGATCGCCATGAGTACGGGATAGCCGCCCCACCGCAAAAGGGCTTCGATGTTGCCCCAAGGAAGAACGTCTTTCAGGCGGAAGAGAATCTCGCGTAGCGTGTCCACGGCGGTCCGATTAGCGCACCTTGGACGGGATGTCGAAGATTCTGCGCGGTTTTACCTTGGAGCCGTTATTTCGGCGTGTGCAAACCGCGCGCAGTGTCCGGGGATCGGCGCATTTGGCGCCTCGACCCTCCAAAAGCCGTCGCGAACGGTCGATTGCGCGGCGGGCGTGAGATTCCGTGCCGGTCTATGTGCGCATGCGACCTCGACGGTATGTCCGCACGCGACAAAGCGTGGATCGTAAATGGACTTGCGAAGGGTCGTTTCATCAAAATGGCGGTGTTCGAGCGAATCGGCGGGGACGGCAAGGAGCTTGCAATCGTCGCATCGGGCGTGGTTGGGCCAAGCGAGGCGCGCTCGTTTGGCTTGGAAATCCATGCTGATACGTGGAGGAGGATCGTCATGCTCAAGTTTTTCGCGGCCTGTGCATTTTTGGGGACGATTGCAATGGGTACGACGGCGATGGCCGAAGGTGGCCAGCAAAAGCAATTGTCGTGGGATCAACTGATTCAGGCGTGTCAGAATCCGACGGCATTTCAATCGCAGCGCCAGCCCAATGCGATTCGTTTGACCTGCGAAGACACGCAATTCGTCTGGGAGACCGACCATTCCCAGAATATGGAAATCGACAATCGTCGGAGCATCGTGGCATCTCTTTCGTCCGACAAATTCTTTGTCGTGAAACAAGAAAACACGGTACCGATGAATGCCTTCCAAACTCCGTGCCCGCAGCTCAAGGAAGTCCAGGTCACGTATACGAAGAGTTTCGCATTGACGTGCCAAGAGCTGATCAACCATCGCGGATCGATGAACGATTTCTGCAAATCGCGTGTCGATCAGGACATGGTCTCGAACAAGGCTCTGGCCACGCGCACGGACACTGGAAATGTCTATAACATGTGCGCCGCACCGGAATTGATCAAAGGGTACAAGGGCCAAGGCTCAAACAAGTCCCCGTCCGGAAGCAAGGGACAGCTTCAACCGCCTTCCGGCGAGAAGCAATCGCAACCCGGCGAAAAGAAGTGAAATCCGGTGAATGGGGGCGATTGCATGCTCGATGTGGTCGCCCCCGCCCCCCAAGCATCCCTTGAGCATCCTGACAAACCCATTTCAAGGAGTCGGCTCATGGCGATTGGTAAACGAAAATCCTCCGGCATTGTTGCAGCAATCCTCGCGTGCGCGGGTTGCAACGAACCGATGACCGATTCGGTCGGCAACAAGATCGAGGAACCTTGCGAACCATCGGAAGGAAACGATTGCGCAACCGAAGGAGGCCCGAAGACGGAGACGGTAAAACCTTATTACGTCGACATCGGAGAACGAAATGCCGAAGCAGCTAAAAAGCCTTGGTCTTCCTGGTGGTATCCGCATTGGCAAGACACACTGTTCCAAGGCAAAAATGGCGAAAGCTCGACGCTCGAAAAATACGATGCATTCGCTCTACGCCAGAATAAGCGCACACGCGCGGCCGAATACGAACGCGCGAACCTGTACGACCCGCGCGCCGTGTCCTGGTCCGGATTGTGCGACGCTTGGGCCATTGCGTCGATTCTGGAACCCGAGCCCACGATCGGCGTACGTCATAACGAGCTCGTGTTTCGCATCGGGGACTTGAAGGCATTGCTGCTGAAAACCTACGAGAAAGTCCCGCCGCTGACGAGCGTCGGACATCGATTCAACGGCGAATGGAACGACGTGTACGCGGATGTTTCTCCGGACCAACTGCACCGCATCATCGAAACGGAGCTGATCGGGAAACGCCGCGCCTTCATCATTGACGAAGATGCGGGACCGGAAGTATGGAACGAGCCGGTTTGGAAGGTGATCACGCGCGTGTCCCGCGTCGACGACCACGCGAACCTTGCACGCGTGCAAACGTGGTTATTTTTGGCGAGTCCGCATGTCGATGATCGCGACTATGTGGGTACGCTCGAAGATTCACGCGAATACACCTACGATCTGGAAGGATCGTGGGAAGGCTCGAAATTCAAGGTGCATTCGGGGAAATGGACCGAACGATCGCAATGGGATCATCCCGATTATGCGATCATCTTGCCCGAGCGTATGCAGCGCGGCAGTTTCAACAAGGAAGTCGATCCACTGCTGGTCGACAAGATTCTCAAACGTTGAAGCGGCTGCATTTCACGCTTGCCCGGTAATCCAATTCAGGCGATGATTTCCGCCATGTACGACGTGAAAATCGTGGGCGGAACCATTTGTGACGGAACCGGAAAAGAACGTTTCACCGGTGACGTTGCGATCCGAGACGGCAAAATTGTCGAAGTGGGCGAGTGTAAAGAATCGGCCGGGCGAATCATCGATGCCCGAGGAGCGTTGGTCACGCCCGGCTTTACGGATCTGCACACGCATTACGACGGGCAAATTTCCTGGGACGCGCTGCTCGAACCGTCCGTCGTTCACGGCGTCACGACGTGCGTGATGGGCAATTGCGGCGTCGGGTTTGCCCCCGTGCGTCCATCCGACCACGACAAACTCATTTCGCTCATGGAGGGCGTCGAAGACATTCCCGGATCGGCCCTTGCGGAAGGAATCACGTGGGGCTGGGAAAGTTTTTCCGAGTACATGGATGTGATCGCCAAAACGCCGCGATCGATCGATTACATCTGCCAGGTGCCGCACGACGCATTACGCGTTTATGTCATGGGGGACCGCGCCGTCGCGGAAGAACACGCGACCGACGACGATATTCGAGCCATGCAGGGGCTTTTGCGTGAAGCGCTCGTCGCGGGAGCCGCGGGTTTTTCCACGGGGCGAAGTGACAATCATCGTAGCGCAACGGGCAAACCCACCCCGGCCTCGGAAGCGCGAGGTGAAGAACTGGCCGGAATCGTGCGGGCTTTTCACGGTTTGTCCCACGGCGTCGTCCAAGCCGTCAGTGATTTCGATATGATGCAAGGTGCGGAGCGATTCGATCCCGAATTCGATTTGCTCGAACGAATGGCCCAAAGCGCGGGCAAACCCATGAGCGTTTCGACGATGCAGCGCGATCATGCTTCGAAGCAATGGGAATTGATTTTCGGGCGGGCCGAACGAGCGGTCAAAAATGGCCTCGATGTGCATTGCCAAGTTGCGCCGCGTGCGATCGGCGTGATGCTGGGCCTGACGGCGACGTTCAATCCATTCATGGGCTTTCCGACGTACAAGACGATTTGCAGATTGCCGGTCGCCGAACGAGCCATGAAAATGCGGGATCCGGTGATCCGAGCCGCGATTTTATCGGAAAAGAGCGATAAAGTTGCCGGTGACGGCAGTTCATTGCCTCCGTTGGCGGATTTTTTCCTGGCGAATCTCGATCTGATTGCGATGCGCCTGTTTCGCCTGGGAGGAACGCCGAATTATGCGCCGAATGTGATGACGAGCCTCGCGGGGGATGCCGCGCGAAGCGGTCAAACCGTCATGTCGGTGATGTACGACGCGCTGCTCGAGCAAAACGGAGAAGCATTGCTGTATTTTCCGCTGTTCAATTACACGGAGATGAATTTCGACGTGGTGCGCCGAATGTTGACGCACCCGTTGGCCTTGCCGGGATTGGGTGACGCGGGCGCGCATGTAGGCACGGTGTGCGATTCGAGTTTCCCGACGTTTTTGCTCTCGTATTGGGGGCGCGATCATGCGGACAGCGGAATCACGGTCGAGCGGGCGGTGAAAATGCAGGCGCACGATACGGCTCGATTCATGGGCTTGCGGGACCGCGGAACGATAACGCCGGGGCAAAAAGCGGACGTGAACATCATTGACTTGGACAAACTTCAGCTCTTGCATCCGAAAATGCGCCGGGATTTGCCGGCCGGAGGTCAACGCTTGATGCAAGCGGCGAATGGGTATGTGGCGACGCTCGTCAGCGGGACGGTGGTTGCTGAAAACGGTCGTTTGACGGGACAAATGCCGGGGCGACTGGTACGGTTCGGGCAAAGCTGAATTCAATTCGTGCGACGACGGCGTCGGGCCAAAACCAACAATGCTCCGCCAAACCCCAACCAGGCGGGCGCATTTTCATTTGTGTCAACGATGCGACAACCGCAACCTTTGGCTCCGCCGGGTTGTACCGCAATGGTTTTTCCGGGTGTCGATTCGGACTTTTGGGGTGTTACTCCGGACAGAGGCGCCCAATTTCCGGACACGATAAAACTGGCCCAATAATATGGATGTTTACGTTTGGGTTGAGCTAGAAGTGCGAGCTGGGCGTCACGCATGGCTTCGCTTCGTCCACGCCCTTTGAAGAGATTTTGATAATACATGGTCATCAAATCGCGCGTCGCTTCGTCGTCGACTTGCCATAAGCTCATGACTTGCGTCTCCGCACCGGCCAATACGAGCGCGCGACGCAGCCCTTGCACGCCTTCGCGTGCCACGCCGCTGCCCACGCCCGTTTCGCACGCGCTGAGCACGACGAGCTCGGTACCCTGCAAATCGAGCGCGGAGGCTTCATAAGCGGTCAATATGCCGTCGTCGAGTTGTCCCTTTCGAACATTGGCTCCGGCGAGCGCGATGCCGGAAAGAAACATGGGATTGAGAACCTCAATGGGTTGGCCTTCCTCCGGGGGCGCCGATTTCGCTGTGGGCAAAGCTTTGACGGGAACTTCGAGTTCGAGTCCACGATTTCCACGAGCAGCTTTCCCCGAATCGTCCAAGAAAAACCCATGGGTTGCGACATGCAAAATTTTGGGGCCGGAGAGTTGCTTTAATGCGGACTCGGTCGCGATCCGCTCCACCTTGACGGTCGGTTCCGGTATGATTTGCCGGATCGCTTCGGCTTCTTCGGCCGTACCGGGCAATGACGAAAACTTCGCCCGAGCCAGCACGGGCAATGACCCACGTGGTCCGTCCGGAATCGTGATCGCGCCGTCTTCTCCGGGAGCATCATAATCGGGATTCGCAAGCACGGTCGGCGCCGAACTCGGGCGGTCGTTCTCGCCAAACCGTAACAAGTCACGACCGCTCGACAAATAGGTGATCGTAAACTTTTCCGCCATGTAGCGGCCGTCGTTATCGATAAGAGCCGAAAATGGCACAAGTGATAAATCGCCGTCGGGCGAAATGAGTAAATGCTTCACTCCGCCGAGGTGGGGCAAGAGCCGAATAAAGATGGCGCCATGTAAGAGATTGAGTTCGCGAGAAAGATGTTGGTTGTCGGCATTTTGGAGGCTCCGACGAATGAGGTTCACTTTTTCCTTGACGATATCGAGACCCCCTAGACTACCGTACATCTGTTCATGGAACACTGCGCCGTCGGGACGAAGTACATAAACCATGTATCTCCGTTTGGAGTCGCGTTCACTTTCGGCGTTATAGAAATGCAGGCTCCTGTGTTTGTACGTGACAATTTCCACGAGCGCGGCATCTCGAGGAATGCGCTCGGCAATCGATTCTATCGTCACTTCCTTGGTTGCTTTACGATACGCGGCGCTTTCTTTGCTCAATTCCGCTTCAACCGCCGCGGCTTGTCGCGTAAGTTGATCGATTTCCTCCTGAAATGCAGTTACCGTTTGTCCCTGCCGGGGACCTCGTGTGTAGCGGCTGGCAAGTTCGGCGCGAATGCGGGTATGTTCGTCGAATCGCTTTTGATTTTCCGGCGTCATCCGGTCGCGTAATACGCGCGTACCCGCGGCGGTCGCATCGAGCGCTCGCGCCTTGTTGCGCAAAATGGTTTTGAGAGCAAAACGGGCCGTGTCGCTGCGGAAGAGTCCCGGGCCCATCTGGAATGACACGGCACGCTCGACGCTGTTTTCCAATTGCGCCGCATACGCGAGTTTGTCATCGTCGGTCGCTGCGGCAAGTGAACTCTCGAGCCACTTTTCTTCGATAGCTTGCGCTTTTTCCATCAAGGCCAGCGCTCTGTCCATTTTCGCCATACGCGGGAGCATAAAAGCCCAATCGCCATACAATTTCCCGACGGCCGGATGGCTGGGTCCCAGCGAATCGATCAGAATTTTTTCGGCCCGACCAAAGTATTCGTCGGACTTGTCGAATTGTTGATCTCCGTTCAAGAAAATCCCGATGACATGATAAAGCCTGCCGACATCGGGGTGTTTTTCGCCGTAAAGACGCTCGGCAAGCGGCAAGGCTCGATTGTACGCCTCAGCCGCTTTACCGTAACGCCCGCGATATCGATACAAGGTCCCCAGATCACTCCAGTCGAGAAAAAGCGCTCGTTCCGCTTTGGCTTTTTCATGAATGGCAATGGCTTTGAGAAGCAGCATTTCGGCATCCGCCAGGCGGCGGCTTTGCATGAATATCGTCGCCATTTTGGTGAGCAACGACGCCATTTCGGATTCACGCGCGGGACCGGCTTTTTGCTCGAGGGCAATAGCGCGGTCGAGCGTGGCTTCGGCTTTTTTGAAGTCGCCTTTTTTCAGATGAACGCTGGTCAGATTGGACAAAGCCGCCGACAGAGTGGCGTCGGGGCCCTTGTTTTTTTCGAGGATTTCAATCGCGCGTTTCAACAGCGGCTCGGCGTTCGCAACGTTGCCTTTGGCGATATGCATGGCGCCGAGATCGGAAATGGCCGACGCCGTACGCGCATCTTCTTTGCCGTATTTCGTTTCGCGCTCGGCCACGAGCTTTTCGGCACGCGAAAAAGCTTCGTCGTATTTGCCGTCGGCGTAAAGTCGCTCGATTTCCTTATCCGCTTCGTCATCCGTTTGAGCTGCAACGAGTTTGGCCGGAGCATCCGCAGCAAATACGTTCGTTGAAGTGAACGCCGACAAACCAAGGGCCACCGTAACCAAGAAACGACGAACACGACGCATGACGCGCGAGTGTACACGAATCACGACGTTGGTGAAAGAAGAACGAGGTCCGCTCGCAATCGCAATCTTTCGTTGCCCGACAGGCACTTTTTGGGATACTCTGCACCCGGTTTGGCTCCCCGGATTCCAATGCCCGACGAAAAACAAGCGAACGAAATGACGGAATCATCCACCGACGAACGCAAATGGTCCCGGCGCCGGACGGGAATTTGGATTCGTGTGGTCGTTTTCAGCAGCCTCGTCGTGGCCTGCGGCGTGTACGCAGGTGTTTTTCGATCCCTTTATACGCAGTATTCGCCACAAACCTGCGCCGAGGGAAACGCCGCGCTATTTCAGGTTGATTTTGCGTCCTTTCCGTCGCGAATCGGCGACCAATTCAATGCGTGCGGCAACATCGGTGACGGCTTTTGTTCACGCACGTCGGGCGATCAAATCATCCGAGGAGAATGCCGCGGCGGCCGAATGCATGGGCCTTGGTCGGCCATGGGTGCAAGAACCGGCGTGACCGCTTGGTCGGGTACCTATTGTAATGGTTTTCCTTGTGGCGAGTTTCGTCGTCGGAACCCGAATACCGATGACGAGGACGTCTTTCGTGTCGAATTCATGCAATTGCACGGCCCGGTCACTTTTTGGGAGCCAAACGGCAACCGGCGGCTCCTGGTTTCCGGCCGATATGATCATGGCAAACGGTCGGGACGCTGGGTACGTCATGCCGAACCTAGGCATATCCAGCATTCGGCGATGATTTACGACGACAGCGGGTTTGTCTCGACGACGACGTTTTATTGTACGAACGGTCATCGCCGCGAAGTTCGCGGCCAAAAAGTGTTTTATTACGATGATCGGGGAAACATCATCAACGTCGATGCCGGTGCGGCCGATGCTTCCTTTTGTCCGCTTCCGTAAACAAACTGCTTTTGGGTCGAGTTGCCGCGTCGCTTGAAGGGACGCTCGACGACGGCGGGGTTCGACCACGATATCCATTCCCACGTCGACGCAAAGGTTGATATATTCGTCGACGCGACCGTAGCGGACGGTCCAGGCTTTTTTCCGCATGAAGAGTGAGGCTCAGATGACGATGACATTCAGGAATGGCCGGCGTTTTCCGCGGGGCAATATGCTCTCGGCGCGCCTGTTGCTATCAGCGTCGATATGCGCACACGTTGCACTCGGATGCGGCACCGACGCAACGTCCAAGGGCAATCAGAGCACGACGGGAGGAACGCGCAACGTAACATGCAATGGGGGCACGAGCGCGGGAGAGGTCCAGGCTCCGCAATACAAAATGACGATTCCCGGACAAACGAGCTGGTACGCATCACCGGTCATTCGCGATTTGGACGGTGATGGTCAAAACGAGCTCATTGCCGCGTATTATTCCGTATACGTGTACGACGCCCAGGGAAATACGCTCGCGGAAGCCGACGGAGGTGACGGCCGCGTTTATGCTCCGCATATCGTTGCGGATCTGGACAAAGACGGTATTGTCGATATCGTCTACGGAAGCGACCACGAAGTCTGGGCGTATGAGTGGAAAAACAAAGCATTGACGGTAAAACCCGGATGGCCGGTCTCCACGACGACAGGAAACAATGCTCCCGAAGTGCGCGGAATGGCGGCGGGCGATATCGACGGTGATGGAAACCTCGAAGTCGTCGTCACGACGACGCAAACGGTGAGTGCCGCGGATGGCGGATCGCAAGTGTTTGCATTTCGATCCGATGGAAAATTGCATCAACCCGCCGGGATTTCTTATGATGCCTGGCCCAGGTACAACAGCGCCACGGGAACCGGCAATGATGGCGATCGTAATGGAATGGGGCATGAGGGTTATGGTTGTTATGGGCTGAACGTGGCCATCGGCAACATCGACGATGATCCGCAGCTCGAAATTCTGGCGACGTACGACAATCATCACATTCAAGCCTTCAAGCACGACGGCGTGGCCATCGATTCCGCACCTTTTTTCACGAATCGAGCCACGGAATGGGATGGACAACGGCTCACATGGGGGCAATTCATTCGCTGGGCGGATCCGAAAGTCGAAGAGGACCATTATCACTTACACACCGGAGAATGGCCTCATCCCTCGTTTGCGGAATGGCTTCAATGGACCGCGTCCCCGCCGAATGTCGTGGATATCGACGGCGACGGGAAGAATGAGGTGCTTGGCTTGCCAAACGTCGAAAAGAATGAACCTTATGAAACGCAAGCTTATGCGATCATGGTGCTGGAGGGTGCCCACGGCGACGGAAGTCGTTCCGCCATGCGCAAAGCCGGATGGGAAACACTGCCCCGGGGAAATAAGCCGATATTGGTCGATGGCTGGTATCCGCCACAAGGTGTTCCGGCAGCAACGACCGTGGACATACAAGGCGATAAAAAACCGGAAATCGTCGCGCCATTCAATGATGGTTTCATTCGGGCTTACGGCGCGGATGCCAAGGAAATCTGGCACTACGACTACACGCACGGCAAACCCATTATGTACGCGACGGAGGTCACGGTTGCCGATTTGAATCAAGACGGTTCCCCGGAGCTCGTGCTCGCCACGTACGGCGACCCCAAAGCGCTCGATTCCGGATACCTCGTGGTGCTCGGCGCCGACGGTACGGTTTTGCACGACATACCACTTCATAATACCGGAGAAGAGAATGGGAATGGAAACGGAGCGCCCGCAGCGCCCGCGATCGGCGATTTGGATGGCGATGGACAACTCGAAATATTCGTCCAAACATTCGAACACGGTATGGACGTCTTCACGGTGCCCGGGTCCGCCGGAAATTGTTTGATGTGGCCCACGGCGCGAGGAGGTCCCTTGCGCATGGGTCAACCCAATGGCGACTGAATCACCGGACCAGGGAATCCCCGATTACGGCGAACTCACTCGATGAAGTTTACCGTTCGCCTCGAAATACACGTGACACCCGCGAATGGCGAGGGACGGCCCGACGTAACGCAATGCCGACGCGAGCGTCGTGGTTTCTCCGCCATTCAAAGGCTTGCGCATGACGGTGCCATCGTAATGGTCGTATTCCTGGGTGCCTTTGACCGTATAATAGAGATTCTCGGCATCCACAAAGACCCCGCCCATTTCGGCATATTGCGCATACGCCGCGCTCTGCGTGGAAACGACCGTCTCCGCTTCTCCACCCGTGACGGGAACTCGCATCAATCCAACGTCAGCGTGAAAATCCCCGGTGTTCGTCCAATACACGTGCGTCGTGCCAACCGCAATTTGCGTGGGATCAGCCTGCCCCGTCGCCAGCGTCGTCACCGCGCCGCCTTTGATCGGCATACGCAGGACGGAACCATTGCCTGCGCCGACCGCGCCGCGGCTCGCCCAATACAAATGCGTCGCATCGAGAGCGAGGCCCATGAACGCGCCATTCGTGGCCGATTCATCGATCAATTCGACGACGTCGCCACCAGCGATCGCCGCGCGGACGAGTTTGGCCGGGCTCGCCGTAAAATAGACGTATTCGCCCGCCGCAACGATGCTTTGCGGAGCTCCATAACCGGTGGCGATCGTCGTGGGAGCGCCGCCGGAAAGAGGCATCTTTCGGAGTTCGGTTTCGGTCGTCCAATAAATATTCTCGGTGTCGACGGCAATATGCAATGGAAGAATTTCCCCCGTCGCCAAGACAACCGGATCGCCTGCATCGAGCGGCCTTTTCCAGATGCGCCCGTCATTGTTGTATCCGGACGGCAACCACGTGCCTCGTTCCGTGAAAAATGAATGGGTGTCATTCAGCGCAAATTCAGCCACCGTGATCGAATCCGGGGGCATTGGCGACGAATACGTAAATATTCCGTTGTCTCGAGCGCATTCGTCGGGCACGGGTGAATTGCTCTTGGTTGCTTCGGGTGTACATCCAAGAAAAACGGTGGCGATGACAATGACCGTCGATTGCGGATTCATGAGCCGTCGGTGCATGGTGGTCTTCCTGGATCGACGATACGCAAGCAAACAAACGGCTCGAAACAAGGTTTTGCGACATTCGCCCCATTTCGAGCCGGCCAAGTTCAACCGGAGTTCAACCGGAGTTCAAGCACGTTTTGGCTTGGACGGCCCCGAACTCAGAGCGCCATTGTAGACATCGGGATCGAATCCGGCGACCAGGGTTTTTCCGACACGAATGAGCGGTGCGCGGATATTGCCGGTCGGGCCCAAAAGCAGCGCCAAGACCTCTTCGTCCGACGGCTTTTGCCGCATGTCGAGCTCGACGCGCTTTTTTCCTTTCGTCGATATCACTCGCTCGACCTGCCGAGCCATGGCGATCGCGGCGGCATGATCGAGTTTGGATTTGTTCGCATCTGCCGTTTCACCAATTTCCACATCTTCTTGCGCGAGAAACTCCCGCGCTTTGGTGCAGGTCATTCACCCACGGCGGTGATAATACCAGTCTGCTTTCTTGCTCATCGCTGCCTCCGTTGCAGTTTCACACAGTATTTCTGGTTTTTCGAGGCACGTCAAGTCGAGAACGCGTGCGGTCCAAAAAAACCGTGTTCCTTGAGGATCTTCCGTATTGCCAAAGGGCAAACCTCGATCGTATAGTCGCCTCTTCGCAGCTTTCCTGCCAAACGCGCGAGCACGACATGAACGCAACCGCCGAGCGACAAACTTCTTCCTCCGTGGTCCCCGGGTTTCGCCGTCGACTGACGTTATTCGATGTTTTATGCATCGGCGTGAATGCAACGGTGGGTTCGGGGGTGTTTGCCCTGCCCGACGACATGCATCGCGTGATGGGCGGTTATTCTCCGCTCGCATTTTTGCTTTGCGCGATGTTGCTGATGCCCGTAGCTTTGTGCTTTGCGGAATTATCGGGTCGGCATGTGGATACGGGCGGGACGTATCTTTATGCGCGAAATGCCTTCGGCGACAACGTGGGTTTTGTCATCGGCTGGTTTTGCTGGGCAAACACGTTCGTCAGTTGGGCGGCGAATGCGACGTTGTTCGTCGAATTGGCGGGTATGCGATCATCGGTCGCCTCTTCGTCGCTTTCGGCGGGGCTCGTATTGGCGCTGGGAATCGTGAATTATTTCGGCGTCAAGCTCGGGGCACGCCTGGTGAACTTGCTCGTCATCGGCAAAGTCGGCGCCATTCTTTGTTTTCTCGTGGTCGCCATTGCCGCATTCGATCCGTCGAAGCTTGGAGGAACGTTACCCGTGGGAGCCATGGGCATTGGCCAAGGCATTTATTTGGCTTTGTTTCCATTGCAAGGTTTCGAGGTTGCCCCGGTTGCCGCTGGAGAAACGCAGAATCCCAAACGTAATGTACCTTGGGGAACGATGGGGGCCCTTTTGCTCTCGGCGCTTCTGTTTGTCGTGGTCCAAGCGGTGCTCGTGGGCGGATATCCGCGCATTGGTGCCGAATCGGGCCAACCCTTGGTGGATGCTGCGAAATATTTCGGTCCGAGAATCGGCCTCATCGTGGCCATTGGCAGCTTGGTTTCGGTCGGAGGTTTTACTGCGGGCAGTGCGCTGGGTTCTCCGCGATATGCCCAAGCGATCGCCGCCCATGGATTGATGCCGAAATCATTGGCAAAAATCAACGAGCGTTGGGGAACGCCGCACGTAGCGATTGCGTGGACGACGATCATCACCGCGATACTGGCTTTCTTCTTCGATTATCGGCGCCTCGTCGGGATGTCGAACATCACCGTCGTGATTCAATATTTTTTCACTTGCGTGTCGGTGCCGGCGTTACGTAAAAAGAATGGTGAATCGGCGGGCTTCCGCGTGCCCGGCGGTCCCGTGATTCCCATTATTGGCGCCCTTGGTTCCGTGGGCCTCGTGGCCGGCGCCGACAAACCCGAGTTCATTTTCGCGGGAGCCACGTTGGTCCTCGGCATTATCGTTGCGGTCGCGACAAGGCGAATGGATACGGCCGCCGAGCCGACGCATGACGCTTGACAATCGCCGCGCCGCCTGTTGTGATTGCCGACATGCGCGCTCGAGCATCCCATTCGTTCCGCACCGCCGGTATGATTTTCGGCAGTTTGGCCACCGTCATGGCATTCGCTTCAGGTGCGTGCACGCCGGCCCCCGTGGTCGTGACGGATGCGGATCAAGCGCTCCAGACCCGCCCCAATCCCACCGCGGTCACCTCGACGTCGACAACACCGCCCAGCACGGCAAAACCTCCGCCGCTCGAAGTTCCGGATCAGGTCCTCGCCGAATTGCCTCCATTTTCGTGTCCACCGGACAAACAGCTCGATCTGCTGGGCCAAACCTTTTGCGTGCTCACCGATCTTCACGATTGGCACACAGCCGAAGCGCAATGCCAGAAAATCGGTGCGCATTTGGCGACCATGAAAAACGCGTCCCTGGCCAATGCGCTGCGCGAAGCGTTGAAATCACCCGCAGATGTCGAGTCCTTTTGGATTGGTTTGGCCGAGCCCAATGAAGGACGCTGGATTTGGTCCAATGGTACAGCGATGCGCTTTTCCGCATTTCGTCGCGGAGAACCCAACAACCAGGGCGGCGAAGATTGCGCCGAATGGCTTGTCCAAGACGGTCAGTGGAATGATGCGAATTGTTTTCAACCGCGATCTTTTGTTTGTGAAGCGCCCGCAGTTCCTGCGGGAAGTCGCGCCAAACGTTTGACCTGCAACGGAAAACGAATCACCGTCGAGAAGACCGATTATTGCATCGAAGCTCCCGCTCGCTGGGACGTCGCGCAACGCACGTGCGTGGCCAACGGCGGCGAGCTCGCGATGATCGATACGGATGCCGAAAACAACGCGCTTTTTCAAGCCCTCCGACCCAGAATGGGCGTGCCTGATTTGTGGATTGGTTTGTCGGACGAAGCCATTGAAAATAACTTCCGTTGGATTTCGGGCGAACCATTGCAAACACCCATTTGGCATCCGGGAGAACCGAATGACTTCGGCGGCGTCGAAGATTGCGTGCAATGGGTTCTTTCCGACGGACGCTGGAACGACCTGCCCTGCCATACGCCTCGCCCGAGCCTTTGCGAAAAACCGCAATCCGTCACGGGAAAGTAACGCGCTCAGCTTGAAGCCGAATGAATGCGGCCGAAGAAATTCGACTTTCCTCGCCTCGTAGCATCAAGCAAAACATCGGCAAATCGCTCGGCAATCGCTCGACGATGGAATCGCTCGACGTTCATTGGATCAGCCACAAGCGGGAGTTCTCCTCGCTCGAACGCCCGAACATAACCCGCAATCGCTTCCGCAATGGTTGTCGAATCGCGCGGATGCACCACCCTGCCCATATTGTGTTCGGCAATGAGTCGGCTCAATGCTCCTTGTTGCACGAGCGCCAAGAGGGGCCGACGTAAATACATCAATTCAAAAATCTTCGCCGGATACATCGCCTCGGCGTGCGGCACTTCATCCAAAATCACCAGCGCCAAATGACTTCGAGCCAGTAGCCGCAACGCATCTTCCCGCGGCACGTATGGCAAACGCGACACACACGGCAATGGGTCTTCGTCAAACGTCTGCAATTCCGTCGGAACGATACGCCCCACAAAGCGAATTTCGAGGCGCTGCAAGATCGTCGGATCGCGGTCCCGCAAAATTCTGAGCGCTGTAAACAATCCTTTCGGCGACGTGTGACGAAACATGGTCCCGGCGTACGTCATGACAAGCTTTTTTCCCGGACCGGATTCGGGCGGATGCTCCATCGATATCGATTGAAAATCATCGGGATCGTAACCGTTGGTGATCGTGACGACTCGATCACTTTCGATTTGCGGGATACGGTGCAGGAGGTTTTCTCGAAATGCCTCCGTCGCCGTGACGATCATGGTCGCGCGACGAGCCAATGCCGGCTCGAGCGTATCGATCACCCGCGTCATTCGCGACCCGCCGTGCATCTCGTAGGAAGCCGCCATGCGCCATTCATCACGATAATCCAAGACAAACGGAACTCGAGAAAGCGGACCGAGCAGAAACGACGAAAACGGCGGGGCGGTAACGAGTACGACATGGACCTGTTTCGACAGACGAACCAACGCGGGGGCCGCTGCGGGAAGCCACAATATTTGCGGATCGGGTACGAAAACTCGACCGACGAACTGCGCGGTCTTGCGCCGAAATGGACTTGGCTTTGCTGCGTCTTGCCAAACCTTCGCCTTGGTCCGATAATCGGGCTCCAGTGTCCGTGTCCGCACGATGGACGTGTTTGCCGGAATATCCCGAAGAGTGGTCGCATCTTCGATGGGCACGGAAGGATTCGCCGACGTGAGCACAATCGGGTCAACGCCAAACTCGGGCAAATACTTGACAAGCTTCGCCACGCGCTGAACACCGACCCCACCCGCAGGCGGAAATGTGTACGAGACGATGAGCACTTTCACGACGGAATCCCCCTTTCCGCTCGTTGGGCTCCAACGATTGCACGAACTGCCCGGAGATGCAAATGATTCGTAATTCCAAGGACTTGCCGTCCAGGCCATCACGTTTCCTTTCATTTGTTCCCGATCTGGAATAGAACACGCATCGCCGTGGACCTGCTCTACTTCGCCCTGCTCTGCTCCGTGCTCATCTTCGTGCACGAGCTCGGCCATTTCGTGTGGGCGAAGATCTTCGGCGTCAAAGTCCTCACGTTTTCGATTGGGTTTGGCCCGAAGATCTTTCGTTTTCGCGGCCGCGAGACCGAGTATTGCATCAGCCTCCTGCCGCTCGGCGGCTTCGTCAAAATGCTCGAAGAAAACCGCCAAGAGCCGGTTTTGCCCGAGGATCAGACGCGAACGTTCGAGGCGCAAGCGTTATGGAAACGCGTGATCATCACCCTGGCCGGTCCGGCGATGAACGTGCTTTTCCCCGTACTTCTCTACTTTTCCGTATTCATCGGGGAAACTCGTTTCTCCCCACCCACCGTGGGATTCGTTTTACCGGGCCACCCGGCCGAAGGCAAATTGCTCCCGGGAGATCGCGTGCTCGCCGTCGATGGCGAACATATTTCGACATTCGCCGAGCTGGCTCGAATCATCGGAGAAAGTCCGGGACGTGAATTACGCTTGACCGTATTTCGCAACAACGACCACGTCGAAGTGGTCGTCGTCCCTGAGGAAAAGGTCATTCACAAACCGCTCGATATCGTCGATCGCGTCGGTGAAATCGGAATCAAACCCAATCGTCCGGCCGCGGTCATCGGTATTTCCCGCCCGGATTCCCCCGCCTACCGAGCCGGCTTGCGTACGTTCGATTTGGTCACGGAAATCCGCGGAAAACCCATTAAAACATTCGCCGACCTCGAAGTGGCTTTGAGCGACAATCACGGGGAAACCGTCCCCGTGACCTATATGCGCCCCATCAAAGTCCCCCGAGCGCTCGGTGGTATGGCCGAAATGGCCATTTACGAATCGGGCGTCGCCGCATTGTCTCCGGAATCCACTCCAGGCGATATCTTCACCCGCACCGGTATCGAATCCGCCGATCTCTACCTCTTCGATGTCACCGAAAGTTCCGCCGAGTGGAACGCCGATATGCGTCCCGGGGATCGCATCGTCGACGTGGATCAGACGGAGGTGACGGCGTGGGCCACGTTCCAGGAAAAACTGCTCGCCGCGCCGGACAAACCGCACGTCATTACGTGGCTGCGTAATGGGCAGAAGAAGAGCGGGACCATTCTCCTGCGACGCGAGGATTGGATCGACGAATACGGTGAGCGACGTCCAAAATTCTTCATGCGCGCGATGAATTGGTCTCCGACCGTGCCCGAGCCGGCGGTGGAACATGCTTCGCTCATGCAATTTGCCTTGAAAAGCGCATTGGCCGAGACCTACGACGTCATGCGCTTCATTGTCGTCGGTATCGTGCGCATTGCGGAAGGACGCGTGAGCATATCGACGCTGGGCGGACCGATTACCGTGTACGATCTCGTCGGAGAAGAAGGCTCGAAAGGCGCGTCGTATTTCGTTTGGGCCATGGCCGTGATTTCGATCAACCTGGGCCTCGTGAATTTATTGCCCATTCCGGTGCTCGATGGCGGGCATTTGTTATTTTTCCTCTTCGAAGCCATTTCGAGGCGCCCGATGCCGCTCCGCGTGCGTGAAATCGCGAGCCTCGTGGGCCTGTGTGTATTGGTAGCCTTGATGGCTGTCGCCTTCAAAAATGACGTCGAACGACGCTGGGACGTCATTCAGGGTCAAGTACGGGAGCTTGTCGATGAGTAATGCGCGACGCGTGGCCGAGCGCGTCCTCGTGCGCGTGTGGAGTGCGGATGCATTCGCCGCCGCGGTGCTCGATACCGAGATTGCTCGCCACGAACACCTCGACGGACGCGATCGGGGTTTGGCCACGGAGCTCGTCTATGGCGTTTTGCGCACGCAATCGGCGCTCGAAACCCGTTTGACCGGGTTGACCAAAAAAGGGAAGCTCGACCTGTCCGAACCGGCACGCGCCCATTTGCTGATGGGCGCTTATTCGATTTGTTTTCTCGATCGAATTCCCATTTTTGCCGCGGTCAACGAAGCGGTCGCGGGCATTACGTCGACAGGCGACACGCGAACGGCATCCTTCGTGAATGCGCTGTTGCGCAAATTGGCCGCGGAAATCGAAAAAAGTGGTCGTCCGTCATTGCCCGAAACAATCGCCGCATCAGCGCCGGGTTGGCTTCGCGGCGCATTACGTCGATCGCTCGGTCGAAAAGAAGCCGAAGCCTATCTTTCGGCGGGTCCGGTTCCACCGCCCATTGGTTTGTCATTGCATAGCGGGGAAGATCGAGCGGCCTGGATCGACAAACTACGAAAAGCGGCGCCCGACGCATCCTTCGAGCCGGGACAAACATCTCCCCGTGCGATCCTCGTTTCCGGAGCGGGTGATGTACGCCAATTGCCGGGAGCGGGCCAGGCTTGGATCGTGCAGGAGGAAGGCGCGCAGATCGTGGCTCAGGCGCTTGGCGCACGCCCGGGTGAGTGCGTGTTGGATGCGTGCTCGGGGCGCGGAAACAAATCGTGGTTATTGGCGGACGCCGTGGGCCCGAGAGGAGCCGTGGATGCTTCGGATTTATATCCCGCAAAGCTCGAGAAGCTGCGAGATGGATTCGGGGCGCGTTTGGTTCGCCAAACGTTCGTCGTGGATTGGTCCGTCGAGCAAAACCATGGCGCAATGCCCCCGCGTACGTACGATCGGGGGCTTGGGGCGCAGGACGGCGAAGTCGATCCGAAGCCCCAAATGTACGATCGGGGGCTTGGGGCGCAGGACGGCGAAGCCGATCCGAAGCCCCAAATGTACGACCGCGTGCTCGTGGACGCGCCCTGCTCGGGCACGGGAACATTGCGGCGGCGACCCGAAATTGCCTTGCATCGTCAAGCCGATGACGTGCAGCGTTTGTCCGAGCTGCAAACGACCATCACCAAGAACGCCGCATTGCACGTCAAACCAGGTGGGCGACTCGTGTATGCCGTATGCAGCGTCTTGCGCGAAGAGTCCGAACAGGTCGTGGCTGCGCTCGTCGACAAACCATTGGCCAACGGAATGCGCCTCATCGCACTTCCATTCGAAAACGAAATTGCAAAAGCTTTGGCTGCCGAAGGAGCGTCGACGCTCCGCTTGTTGCCTTCGATTCACGGAACCGACGGATATTTCATAGCGAGTTTCGAAGTGAAAGGATGAGGTGCTCGGGCCATGTCGACGACCTACGATTTCGATTTGTTCACGATCGGTGCGGGCTCGGGCGGCGTTGCCGGAAGTCGACGCGCGGCATCGTATGGCGCCCGCGTAGCCATTTGTGAATCGCGGCGCGTCGGCGGCACGTGTGTCTTGCGCGGATGTGTTCCGAAAAAGTTGCTCGTGTACGCTTCACACTTTGCCGAAGAATGGGAAGACGCGCGCGGGTTTGGCTGGACCATCGGCGAACATCGCATCGACTGGGCCAAACTGATCCAGACGAAAAACCGCGAGCTCGATCGATTAAATGGCATTTACATTCGCATGTTGCGGGACGCCGGCGCGTCGTTGATCGAAGGCCGGGCCAAACTCGTCGATGCACACACCGTCGAAGTCAACGGAGCGCGCCACACGGCGAAGACCATTTTGATCGCCACGGGCAGTCGGCCTGTTCGTCCAGAAATACCCGGGGCGGATTTGGGCATTTCGTCCGATGAAGCGCTGGATTTGCCTTATGTCCCAAAACGCGTCTTGGTGGTGGGCGGCGGGTACATTGGGGTGGAATTCGCCGGCATTTGGCGCGCGGTAGGTGCGGACGTCACCATGGCCATTCGCGGCGATAACGTATTGCGTGGATTCGACGTCGACGTGCGCGAATGCGTCACCGAGGGCCTCACGAAACGCGGCGTTCACGTGCTCCGGGAAACGGTCGTGCGCAGCATCGAAAAGTGCGAAGATGGTTTGTCCGTACGCCTGGCGGGCGGAGAATTGCTGGAAACGGATGTCGTCCTTTTTGCGACGGGCCGAACGCCGAATTCGGAAAACCTGGGGCTCGAGAATGTGGGCGTACGCGTTGACAAACTTGGGGCCATTGAGGTGAATTCGTCTTCTCAAACGAGCGTGCCCAACATTTATGCCGTGGGTGACGTGACGAATCGGCTCAATTTGACGCCGGTCGCCATTGCCGAAGCGCGAGCGGTCGCGGAGACATTGTTCCACGACAATCCGATGGAAATGAATCATGAAAACGTGCCTTCCGCGGTCTTTTGTCAGCCACCCGTGGGCACCGTGGGATTGACCGAAAGCCAGGCGCGCGGCAAATACGGCAAAGTCGACGTCTATCGGGCTCGGTTTCGCCCCATGAAACACACGTTATCGGGACGCGACGAACGCACGATGATGAAATTGATCGTGGATCGAGCCACGAACAAGGTGGTCGGCGCCCACATGGTCGGCGCGGATGCGCCGGAAATCATTCAAGGCGTGGCCATTGCGGTGCAATGTGGAGCCACCAAAGCGCAATTCGATCGCACGGTCGGAATTCACCCCACAGCGGCCGAAGAATTCGTCACGATGCGCGAACCGTTGCCCGATCCCACCATCGATTCGGAATAACGCGATTTACCGCATTGCAAAAAATATCGCGGCGGCCACGGCGACCACGGCAATCACGGCCAAGGCCAAGTTGGGGCCGCTCGCGTCCGACTGCGATTTCGCCGGTTTTTTCTTTTTCTTCTTTTTGGCCGCAGGTTCGGACGATTTTGCTTCGGATACCGGTGCGGGAACGGGTTTTTCCGGAACGACTGCCGCGATCGGCGGCGGAGCGCTCGATTTATGCCGCACTTCGTCCTCGTGGCCGAACGGCAAGGCATCGAGCGCATCCACGAGATCCTGCGCCGTCTGATAACGATCGTACGGATCCTTTTCGAGCAATTTGCGCACGATCTTATCGAGCTCCGGCGGAACCACGACGCCCGGAGCACGTTTTTCAAAGGGGGGCGGCGGCGTCATCCGGTGGTGATTGAACATTTCCACCGGGTCTGTCGAGTCAAACGGATGTTTTCCCGCCAGCATTTCGTACATCATCACGCCGAGCGCATACAAATCAGCTCGTTCGTCGACGGCGTCCATTCCGTGAGCCGATTCCGGCGCCAAATAATTGATCGTTCCAAAAATGACGCCCACGCCGGTGAGACGTGATTTCGGACGAGCGTCACCTCGCGACGCGGTCAGCGGCAGTTTGTCCGCGGACATTTTGGCAAACCCAAAGTCGATGAGATGCGGAACCATGTTGGCGTCGAGCATGATGTTGCGCGGCTTCATGTCGCGATGGACGATGCCGAGCGCGTGCGCCGCAGCGAGCGCTCCGGCCACTTGTTTCGCGATACGCGTCACGCGCGAAGCAGCCATGGGACCTTCGCGAATCAAGTCGCCAAGGTTTCGACCTTCGATGTAGTCGAGCACCAAAAAGTACGCGCCATCGTCGAGTTTTCCGAAGTCCGTCGCGTGCGCGATGTTCGGATGACGCACGTGCGCACCGACGACCGCTTCGCGTTCGAAGCGCGCGACGATCTCCGGTTGATCGTCGACTTCCGGATGCAAAATCTTCACGGCGATGCGCTTGTGCATGAGCACGTGTTCGCCGAGATAAACCGCCCCCATGCCGCCCGTAGCGATGAGATCGACGATGCGATAACGGCCCGAAACGACCGTGCCGATGAACGCGCGAGCACGATCTTGCGCCGTATCCGCAACTTTCGCGTTGGCTTGATCGACATCGACGCCAGAGACGCTGGCTTCGCCAACGGAAATGTTCGTGCTTTCGTTCGTCGCAGACATGAGGAAATTCAGCCGGGTAAATGAAAGGTTTGTCGCACTCGTTCCGCGTTCGGACCTCGACCATTCCGCAATATCCGAATGAGATCATTCCATAAGGTCGGGATGTACGGGTACCGCTGATCACGATCGATCGCGAGCGCACGCGCCGCCCACTCGTCGATTTCTTCGGGCAAATCGGGCCGATACGGCGTGATTTTCGGACGAGGTGCGGTCGTTGCGGCGATGAACAGTTCTTCGTTCGAAGGCGCCTTGAACGGCACTCGACCCGCGAGCGCTCGATAGATGACCGCACCGAAGGAATAGACGTCGACACGATGATCGAACGGATGCGCGTGCCACATCTCCGGAGCGATGTACGTAGGCGATCCGGCGATCATGCCTGCCGCCGTGAGCGCCTGTGCGCCGGCGATTTTCGCGAGCCCGAAGTCCATCAGGCGAACTCCGCCGCCTTGCTCGGACGAAACGATGAAGATGTTCGCCGGTTTGACATCACGATGAATGATGCCCATCGCGTGCGCCGAATGAAGCGCTCGCGCCACCGGATCAAGCAGTTGCAGAACGGCAAAAATATTTAGTTTGTCCCCAAACGATTCGAGGTCGCGGAAATGCTCTTCCAGGTTTTCGCCTTCGAGCAGCTCCATCACCATGTAGACGGTGCCTTCGGGATCGGTACCGCATCCATGAACCCGCACCACGCTCGAGCCCCAAAGCGCAGCGAGCGATTGCGCTTCTCGACGCAGTCGTTCCGCATATTGCGGATCATCCTCGATATGCGTGCGCAGCACTTTCACCGCGACTTGCATGCCGTTTGTCAGATCCGTCGCGCGATGGACGACCCCATGACCTCCACGTCCAAGCTCTTCATGGAGCTGGTAACGGTCATCGAGTGTTTCGCCTTCCATAGAATCTCAATCGGCAATGTACCTTGGTCGTCGCAACGGGCATACAGTCTCGTCGCGACTTCCTTCGGGCGCCGTCTCTTTGCCCGACGTGTGCAGGCAATGCTACGCAAGGTGCGGTGAAAAAGTCGGCTCGGACAACCTCTTCGACATCCACGGGGCTCGAAGCTTCCATCGCTCGCTTCGTGCGGCACCTGGACGAAGAACGTCGAGCTTCGGCACACACCGTCGCTGCCTATCGGCGCGATCTCGCGCAACTCGTGGCGTTCATCCATGACAAACGGCCCCGTTTGCAGAGCGCGGAAGACATCGATGTGTTTCTGCTGCGGGGTTTTTTGGGACAACTGGCCCGGACCCACGCGCCCCCTTCCATCGGCCGAAAAATCGCGGCCATTCGAGCGTTTTTGCATTACCTGGAAGTGCGGGGTGAAATCACTTCGAACGCCGCCGCGACGCTCGAACTGCCCAAAGTTCGCCGCCCGCTCCCCACGTTCGTCAACGTCGATGCCGCCGCCGAAGTCGTCGAAGCACCCGACGAAACTTCCGCCGAAGGTCTGCGTGATCGCGCGATGCTCGAAGTCCTCTACGGATCGGGCCTACGCGTCTCGGAGCTCGTGGGACTCAACATCGGCGACGTGGAGTTCGATGCCGATGGAGGACGCGCACGAGTCATCGGCAAAGGGCGCAAGGAGCGCATCGTGCCCTTCGGATCGCAAGCGAAGAACGCGCTCCAAAAGTGGCTCGCGCGTCGAGACGAACTTCACCACCCCAAGACGAACGAGCTCGATGCGCGGGCGCTTTTCGTTTCGCGCTTGGGCAAACGCATCGGCGTGAGGCAAGTGCAGCACTTGGTGCACAAATACGGGGCGCTTGGTGCGGGCCGCGCGGACTTGCATCCGCACGCCTTGCGCCACACGTTCGCGACGCATTTGCTCGATGGAGGTGCGGATCTGCGCGCCATTCAACGCATGCTCGGCCATGCGAGTTTGTCGACGACGCAGAGGTACACGCACGTCTCGACCGAGCATTTGATGAAGGTTTACGACGCGGCGCATCCGTTTGCGCGGCGTGAAGCATCGGCGCCGAAGCGTGCTGGACGTGGTGGATGAAGCCGGGACAAGTCTTGCGAGCGTGGTCGGATCGGATCCTTCGCGGCGTGATGGGAGCGGCGCTCGCCGGTCTATTTGCAGCCGTGCTCGATACGGCTTGGGCCCGCGGGCAAGGCGACGACACATCGTTTGAGGTCAAATCATTCTCGTTGTTCCTGGCCGATGCCGGGCTGTTGTCTCCGATCGCGCTCTTGGTCGGTGCGGCGGTGGGCGTGGGTTCGGTGGCGGTTTTTCCCGAACGAGCCCCCTCCCCTTCGAGCTTGAAAGATTGGCTGCGAGACACGGCGAAAGGACGTCCTGCGGATGTCGCCGCGTTTGTCCCGTTGATGGTCTTGGCGTCGTTTTTCTGGACAACCATGTCGGCGCAGCTGGCCCGAGCCTTGTTGGCGCTCGAGATCGCCGCGCCCCTCGTGGGGTTCGCCATCGCGACCGGCTCGATGGTGATCGGACTGCTGTCCGTGCTCTTCGCGCTCGCGATCACGCCGGCATTACGTCAGGCCTTGGCGCACGCGAGCGACGACGGCCGCAAGGGGTTTGTCGATCCGGTACGAACGGGTCTGGGCGCCTTGTTTGTCGTGGCGATCCTGTTTGCGATCGGCGTGAAGACGGGGACGGTGAGCGGCGAAGGTGGGCCTCTTGGCATTTACGGCATTTTCAAGCGACCCGAGCTTGATCTTCGCGCCCCGGGCTTAGTGGTGCTCGTGGCGTTGTCTTCGCTGGTCGTTGCGGCGATAAGTTCCTTTCGACAAACTGTCTTCTTTGTCCTGGTTGCGATCGCGCCGTTGGCCCTTCTGGGTCGGGCTGCGGTGTCGCTCAACGGCGATGGTGCGTCGGTGGCTCAAGTGATCGAGCGTGGTGCACCGCTCGGCAAGATGGCGCTGGGTGGGTTGCGCAAGCTGACGGATCGGGATCACGACGGGGCGAGCGGCTGGTTTGGCGGGGGCGATTGTCGCGAAGGAGATGCCCGGGTTGGTCCTCTTGGAACGGAAGTTCCCGACAACGGCATCGATGAAGATTGTTCGGGTTCGGATTTGCGTGCCGCCGCGTTGGGTGATTTTAATCAAGACAAACCAACGGATGTCGCAGTCAAAACCGAGACACGGGATGTCGTACCGAAGGACTTGAACATCGTTCTGATCACGATCGACACGTTGCGTGCGGATCTCGGGTACGCGGGTTATGCGCAACCGGTGTCGCCGAACCTCGATGCCTTGGCGGCGCGCAGTACGGTTTTTCTGAACGCCTATTCGCTCGCGTCGTACACGGGCAAGAGCATCGGACCGATGTTGATCGGCAAGTACGGCAGCGAAACGCAGCGCAACTGGGGGCACTTCAACAAGTTCAGCGACGAAGAAACGTTTGTCGCGCAGCGTATTTCGAAGGCGGGCATTCGAACGATGGGCGTGCATGCGCATCGTTATTTCGGAAAATTCGGCGGGCTGGATCGAGGGTTTGACGTGGTCGATCTGTCCGCGGCTCCTCCGGAAAGCGCCGCGTGGGATGTTGCGGATCAGTCGTCCAGCGCCGCGTTGTCGGATGCCGCGATCAAGCTCCTCGAAAAACCCGAGAACACATCGGGCAGGTTTTTCCTGTGGATCCACTACCTCGATCCGCACGCGGATTACTTGGCGCACGATGACGTCCCGAAGTTCGGCTCGGGGCAACGCGCTCAGTACGACGGCGAGATCGCGTTCACGGACAAACACATCGGCCGAGTGCTCGATGCGGTGACCAAGGCGCCGTTTGGAAAGAAAACGGCGATCCTTGTGACGAGTGATCACGGCGAAGCGTTTGGCGAACACAAGATGTTTCGGCATGGGTTCGAACTGTGGGAGCCGCTCGTGCGCGTGCCGCTCATCGTGCATGTTCCAGAGGCCAAACCCTCGCGCGTGGACGTGCGACGCAGCTTGATCGACCTCGTGCCGACGATGCTCGAATTGCTGCACATCGATCTACCGAAGCCGGTCGAAGGAAGTGCGGATCGTTTGTCGGGGACATCGTTGCTACCCGATGTGTTTTTGGAGGCGAACGCGAAGCCTGAGGCTCGTGACGTCTTGATCGACATGCCTGCGGGTCCGTACAACGACGCGCGTCGATCGTTCATCCACGGGGATCTGAAGTTCACGATTTCGAACAACACGGCGTTCGAGCTGTACGACTTGGCGAAGGATCCTGGTGAAACGAAGAACCTGTGGACGAGCCCGGACACACGCGGCGACATGGCGGATCGATACGCCGCGGCGAAAACGCGTCTGCACGAGATACGCGTCACGGGACCTCGAAAATGACGCGTGACATCACGACGAATGTTTGGCGCTCCGATACTTTTGCCGCGAACGATTGGCGTTGAACGCGAGATCGGGTGTCCATAGGATGAGCGACGTGCTTCCTCCGAAAGCGGTTGTTTTCGATCTCGACGGCACGTTGATCGACAGTCGTGGTGACATCGTTGCGGCGCTGAACCACGCTCTGATTGCGACGAACCGACGTCCACAAACGGCATCGAAAATCGTGCGACTGGTGGGCAACGGTGCGCGGGCTTTATGTGCGCAAGCGGCGATTTTGCCCGAGGATGATCCGGAGACGGACGAGCTGTTGCGGTTTTTCTTGGACTACTACTGCGCCCACCCGCTCGAATTCACGCGTTGGTCGCCCGGTGCTTTGCAAGCGCTCGATGACTTGGCCGAGATGGACGGCATCGTCATTGGTTTGTGCACAAACAAAGCCCGGGAGACGACGGACGCGATTTTGGCGGGTCTGGGGATTGCTGATCGTTTTGCAGCGGTGGTGGCGGGCGGTGATTTGCCGGAACGAAAGCCCGAGCCCGAGCCACTTCTTTTGACCTCAAAGCGTCTCGATGTGGATCCGCGAACGGTGGTGATGGTGGGGGATGGAGTGCAGGACATCGAATGCGCGAAGGCTGCGGGCTCGTGGTCGATCGCGGTCGAGTCCGGTTTTACGTCGACGGAGGATTTGCTGGCCGCGAATCCGAATGCGGCGGTGAAAGATTTGTCCCCTGTCGCTGGGATCGTGCAACGTTGGCGCGAGCCTACGAAGAACCTGAAGATGCGTTGAAGTATTGAGGAGGTCGGTTTGTCTATGCGTGTGCTCGAGAACTTCATCAATGGCGCTTGGGTGGCCTCGTCGGGCACCACGCTGCTCGACGTGAAAAACCCCGCGACGGGCGAAGTGCTCGCGAAGGTCCCGTTATCGACCGGAGATGACGTCGATCGAGCGGTGAAGGCGGCGCAAGCGGCATTTCCGGCGTGGCGAGCGGTCCCGCCGGCCCAACGCGCTCGGTATTTGTTCAAATTGCGTTCGGTACTCGACGCTCATCGCGAAGAGATTGCGAGCATTTGCACGAGCGAACATGGCAAAACAATGTCGGAATCGCTCAACGATTTCGGCCGCGGCATTGAGAACGTGGAGCATGCGGCGGGCATTCCGACGCTGATGATGGGTCAATCGCTCGAAGACGTCGCGACAAACATCGATTGTCAAACCGTACGTCAGCCGATGGGCGTATTTGCCGCGATTACGCCGTTCAATTTCCCCCCGATGGTTCCGCTGTGGTTTTTGCCGTATGCGATCGCCACGGGAAATACGTTCGTGCTCAAGCCGAGCGAGCAAGTCCCGCTGACGCAGACGCGTATTTTTCAATTGATTCAGGAAACGGGTTTGCCCCCGGGCGTCGTGAATCTCGTCAATGGCGGAAAAGACGTCGTCGAGGCCATTTGTGCGCATCCGACGATCAAAGGCGTTTCGTTCGTCGGTTCGTCGAATGTCGCGAAAATCGTGTATCGCCGTTGTGGTGAAACGGGCAAGCGCGTGCAATCGCTGGGCGGCGCGAAGAACTTCATCGTGATCATGCCGGACGCCGATATGGAGCGTGCGGTGCAGAATGCCGTCGAATCCTGTTATGGTTGTGCCGGACAGAGGTGTTTGGCGGGCAGTGTCATCGTGCCCGTGGGCGATGCGTACGAGCGTGTGCGCGACATGTTCGTCGAATACGCGAAGGGGCTCGTGATGGGCGATGGGCGCAAGCCGGAGACGACGCTGGGTCCGGTGATTTCGCGGCCACATCGCGACAAGGTGCTCGCGTATATCGAAAAGGGTTTGGCGGAAGGTGCGACGCTGACGCTCGATGGTCGCGGCGCGACGGTCGAAGGGCTTCCGGATGGAAACTGGGTTGGCCCGACAATCTTCGAAAACGTCAAGCCGGAGATGGTGATTGCCAAAGAAGAGATCTTCGGGCCGGTGGTTTCGTTCATGCACGCCAAGACGCTCGAAGATGCCATTGCGATGGCGAACGCGAGCGAATACGGCAACGCGGCGAGCATTTACACGACAAACGGCAAGGCGGCGCGTAACTTCGCGTCGCGCGTCGAAGCGGGCATGGTGGGCGTGAACATCGGTGTGGCTGCGCCGATGGCGTTTTTCCCGTTCGGCGGGCAAAAAGGCAGCTTGTTTGGCGATACGAAGGCGCATGGCGCCACGGGGATCGATTTCTACACCGAGCGCAAAGTCGTCATTGAAAGGTGGTTCTAATGGCCAGGAAAGTCATCGGGGGCTTGATTCAATGCAGCAATGCATTGAATGATCCAAACGCGTCGGTTCTGCAAATTCGCGACGCGATGTACGACAAACATATTCCGCTCATTGAAGAAGCCGGGAAAAAAGGCGTCCAGATCCTCTGCTTGCAGGAGGTCTTCAATACGCCGTATTTCTGTCCGTCGCAGGACTCGAAATGGTGCGATACGGCCGAAGCCGTGCCGGGTCCGACGGTCGCGAAGCTGAGCGAATACGCCAAGAAGTACCAGATGGCGATGATCATTCCCGTGTACGAGCGGGAATTTGCGGGAGTGTATTACAATACCGCCGCCGTCGTCGACGCCGACGGGACATACCTCGGCAAGTACCGGAAAAACCACATTCCGCAGACGAACGGGTTTTGGGAGAAATATTTCTTCAAGCCCGGCAATTTGGGTTATCCGACGTTCCAGACGCGTTACGCCAAGATCGGCGTGTACATTTGTTACGATCGGCATTTCCCTGAAGGCGCGCGTCTATTGGGCCTCAATGGAGCCGAAATCGTCTTCAATCCTTCCGCGACGGTCGCGGGCCTTTCGCAATACTTGTGGAAGCTCGAGCAACCCGCGCACGCCGTCGCGAACGGTTATTACATCGCGGCGTCGAACCGCGTGGGCACCGAAGCGCCGTGGAACATCGGGAAGTTTTACGGGACAAGCTACTTCTGCGACCCGCGCGGCAATTTCTTGGCCGTGGGCAGCGAAGACAAAGACGAGCTCGTCGTGGCCGAGATGAACCTCGATCTGATCGAGGAAGTGCGGCGCACGTGGCAATTCTACCGCGACCGTCGTCCGGAAACGTACGGCGACATGGTGAAACTGCTCCCGTAATTGGTTTGGCTGTCTGAACGTGAGGGCAACATGGGCATCTTGATCAAAAACGGCACAATCGTCTCGGCTTCGGACAAATTCGTCGGCGATGTTTATTGCGACGGCGACAAAATCGTCGCCGTCGGCACGGGGCTCGTAAAACAAAACGCCGCCGATACGGTCATTGACGCGTCGGGGCAAATGGTTTTTCCGGGCGGCGTCGATGCGCACGTGCACATGGAACTACCATTCATGGGCACGGAGAGTTCGGACGATTTCGAGACGGGGACGGCCGCGGGTGTGGCGGGAGGAACGACGTCGATCATCGATTTCGTCATTCCGTCGCGCGGTCAAGATTTGCTCGACGGCCTGGCCATGTGGAAAGAAAAGGCGCGCAAAGCGGTCGCCGATTATGCTTTCCACATGGCGGTCACGTGGTGGGGCGATAAAACCCGCGCGGAAATGCAGCAATGCGTGAGCCGAGAGGGCATTCCGTCGTTCAAGACGTTCATGGCGTATCGCGGAGCCATCGGCGTCGACGATTACGAGCTCGTTCACGTGATGGAAACGGCGCGAGATGCCGGTGGACTCGTGACGGTGCATGCGGAACACGGCGATGTCGTCGTGGCATTGCAAAAGAAACTCGTGGCCGAAGGAAAACTCGAGCCCAAGTATCACGCCATTTCGCGCCCTGCGCCGGTGGAAGGTGAAGCGACGGGCCGGGCGATCATGATGGCTCGGCTGCTCGGCGAACCTGTTTACGTCGTGCATGTGACGTGTCGAGAAGCCATTGACGCGATTGCCGAAGCGCGCCGACGTGGTCAAGTCGTCATGGGTGAAACGTGTCCGCAATATATGCTGCTCGATGATTCGGTGTACGAAAAGCCGGATTTTGAAGGCGCGGCGTATGTCATGAGTCCGCCGATTCGCCCGAAAGGTCATCAAGACGCTTTGTGGGCCGCCATTGCTTCGGGCGTGCTTCAAGTTGTCGCGACAGACCATTGCCCATTTAATCAAGTGGGCCAGAAAGACATGGGCCGCGATAACTTCACGAAGATTCCGAATGGCGCGGCGGGTATCGAGAATCGACTTGGGCTTCTTTGGACGTACGGCGTGATGGCCGGACGTATCGACGTCAATCGATTCGTGGATATTTTCGCGACGCAACCGGCGAAAATCTTCGGCCTCTATCCACGCAAAGGAGCCATCCTGCCGGGCGCCGATGCCGACATCGTGGTATTCGATCCGTCGGGGAGCTCGACGATTTCCGCGAAGACGCATCATCATCGTTGCGATCGCAATATCTTCGAAGGATACGAAGTCAAAGGCAAGGTCAGCCATACGATTGTGGCTGGACGCGTGCAATTCAAGTATGGGTCCCTCGACGTGCAACGTGGCGCGGGGCGATTCTTGCCGCGGAAACTCGATAAATTCCCCGTTCCGGTGAGGAGCACCTGATGACGACGGAAACGGCTCGCATTCCGAGTTTGCCTGGCCGGCGTTTGGAAGAGCGGTTCGAAGACAAAAAACCGCCTTATGACGATTCCGAAGCGGTGGCCGAGGCGAATCGGTGTTTGTATTGCGTGGATGCGCCTTGCATCAAAGCGTGTCCGACGGAAATCGACATCCCGACGTTCATTCACAAGATTGCCACGGGCAATGTGCGCGGCGCGGCGCGGACCATTCTATCGCAGAATTTGCTGGGCAAATCATGCGGTCAAGTTTGTCCGGTCGAAGTGCTCTGCGCAGGCGCGTGTGTGTACAACGATTGGGACCGCGAGCCGATCCGGATTGGCCGATTGCAGCGATATGCCGTGGAAACGGCCATCGCCGCAAATCCGAATCTGTATACGAAAAAGGCGCCCACGGGCAAACGCGTGGCGCTCGTGGGTGCGGGGCCGGCGTCGATTGCCGCGGCTGGATGGCTGGCGCTCGAAGGGCACAAAGCGGTGATTTTCGAGCGCAAAGCGATTCCCGGCGGACTGAATACGCTGGGCATTGCACCGTACAAGATGAAGGCGAACGATGCGCTCGCCGAAATTGAATGGGTGCTTTCGCTGGGCGACATCGAAATTCGGCAAAACGTCGAAGTCGTCGAAGAAGCAAAAGCGTCGAACCAGATTTCGGTGAATTCGCTGCTCGCTGAATTCGACGCGGTGTTTTTGGGGCTTGGTCTCGGTCCGGATTCGCGTTTGGCGATTGAAGGCGAAGACGGAAGCGGCGTCGTCGGCGCGACGGCATTGATTGAACGGCTCAAGGCCGATTCTTCCCTGACGCTCGATGGCATTCGCAAAGCGGTGATTGTCGGCGGTGGAAATACGGCCATCGATATCACGCACGAATTGGCGCTGCTCGGGGTGCATTCCACCATGGTGTATCGCGGGACCGAAGAAGAGATGTCCGCGTACGAGCATGAAATCGCGGCCGGACGTGTGGACGGCGTGAGCGTTGCGTGTTCGCGTATTCCCACGACGGTTGTTCGTGACGAACACGGGCGCGTGAAAGCATTACGTGTCGCGCGAACGGAGAACAAACGCGCCGTAGCGGGGACCGAAGAAGACTTGGCCGCGGATCTCGTCGTCGTGGCGACGGGGCAAAGCCGATTGACGGATTTGGCACGCGCCTTCTCCGGCGTCGAATTGGATTCGCGAGGTCGAGTCGTGGTCGACGCGGCAACACATCGAACGGGCAATGCGAAGGTGTGGAGCGGCGGAGATTGTGTCAATGGGGGCAAAGAAGTCGTCAATGCCGTCGCCGAAGCGCGGATTGCCGCTCGCAGTATGCACGCATTTCTGGTTGGCGGAGGGTAGACGTGGCAGATCTTTCCATTGATTTTGCGGGCATCAAGAGCCCGAATCCATTTTGGCTCGCGTCGGCGCCTCCGACGAATACGGGCGACCAGATCATGCGCGCATTCGATGCGGGCTGGGGTGGCGCCGTCTGGAAAACGCTGGGCAATCCCATTGTGAACGTGTCGAGCCGTTTCGGCGGAATCGATTACGGAAATACGCGCCTGATGGGGCTCAACAACATCGAGCTCATTTCGGATCGGCCGCTCGACGTGAATTTGCGTGAAATTCGCGAAGTCAAACGGCGATATCCGAACCATGCGGTCATTTCGTCGTTGATGGTCGAAACCAAAGAAGAATGGAAAGAGATCATCGAGCGCGCGGAAGACGCCGGCGCGGACGGGCACGAATTGAATTTCGGTTGTCCGCACGGTATGTGCGAACGCGGAATGGGTTCGGCGGTGAGCTCCGAGCCGAAGGTGCTCCTCGAAATCGCGCGGTGGGCGGTCGAATTCGCGACGAAGCCGGTCATCATCAAATTGAGCCCCAATGTCACGGATATCGTCGAGCCCGGGGAAGCGGTGCTCGAATCCGGAGCGCATGCGATTTCGCTGATCAATACGGTGAAGTCCATTATGGGGATCGACCTCGACCGTATGGTTCCATTGCCGCGCGTCGGGTCTGGCTCGACGAACGGCGGGTATTGTGGACCGGCGGTGAAGCCCATAGCGTTGCACATGGTGGGCGAATTGACGCGCCATCCGGGCGTATCGAAGTTGCCGATTTCCGGTATCGGCGGCATTGGCAATTGGCGGGATGCCGCGGAGTTCATCGCGCTGGGTTGTACGAGCGTTCAAGTCTGCACGGCGGTGATGCATTATGGTTACCGAATCGTGGAGGACATGATCGAAGGCTTGAATGATTTCCTCGACGCTCGCGGAATGAAATCCGTCATGGATTTGCGCGGCAAAGCCTCGGATGCGTACAAGATCTGGGGCGAGCTCGATTTGGCATACCGGGTCGTTGCCGACATCAATGCGGACAAATGCATTGGATGCCAATTGTGTTACGTCGCGTGTATGGACGGGGCGCACCAATGCATTCATTTGCCCGGACGAACCGAAGCGGAGTCGCGAAAAGCCGGACATACGCATATTCCGAAGTTTGTCCCGGAGCGCGCCGTGACGGCCAAAGGCGGAGCCCCGGGGGCGCGCGTGCCCTACGTGGACGAAGACGAATGCATTGGTTGCAATCTGTGCAATTTGGTTTGTCCGGTCGCGGGTTGCATCACGATGCGCGAAGTTTCTTCGGGCAAACCGCATGAATGCTGGAATGACCGCGTGCAGAAGGGTACGGATTTCGTTCCCGGGGGATTACGCGTCACGGAAGCGGCGCGGGCAAAGCGGAGCACGTAGAATGTCTCTGACAAACGAGGATCTCGCGCCGACACCGGCCGACAAACGAACCTGGGGTCTTCTGCATTATGCAGCGTTATGGGTCGGGATGGCCGTATGCATTCCGACGTATACGATGGCTTCGGGTTTGCTTGATCAAGGAATGAGTTGGTCCGAGGCGCTGATTTGTGTCGCCCTCGGTAATACCATCGTGCTCGTGCCCATGGTGCTGAATGCTCATGCAGGGACGAAGTACGGCATTCCGTTTCCGGTGTTTGCGCGGGCTTCGTTTGGGGTTGTCGGGGCAAACGTGGCGGCTCTTCTGCGGGCGCTCGTGGCTTGCGGATGGTTTGGCATTCAAACTTGGTACGGCGGTTTGGCGTTATGGCAATTGCTCACGGCCGTGGCGCCGAGCGTCGAGCCTGTCTTGTCGTCCGCGGCAATGAAAAGTTCGTTCATCGGCATCCATCCAGGTGAACTGCTCGGGTTTGTCGTCTTTTGGCTGATCAACTTTTATTTCATTTTGCGAGGAACGGAATCGATCAAATTCCTCGAGACGTGGGCGGCGCCATTTCTCATTGCGATGGGGTTGCTCTTGCTGGGTTGGGCGTATACACACGCCGGAGGGTTCGGTCCGATTCTGGCCGAGCCTTCCAAGCTCCAAGGTGCCAAGTTTTGGGGCGTATTTGCGCCGGGTTTGACGGCAATGGTCGGGTTTTGGGCGACGCTGTCGCTGAACATTCCCGACTTCACGCGTTATGCAAAGAGCCAACGCGACCAGGCCTTGGGGCAAGCTTTGGGCCTACCGGCGACGATGATTCTTTTTTCGTTCATCGGCGTAGCAGTGACATCGGCGACGAAGGTGATTTTCGGCGAGCTGATTTGGGACCCTGTGAAGCTTCTGGCGCGGGTCGGCGGACCGTTTGTCTTGTTTTTGGCGATGTTCGGATTGTCGATCGCTACGTTATCGACGAATCTCGCAGCGAACGTCGTATCGCCCGCGAATGATTTTTCCAATTTGGCGCCGGCGCGCATTTCGTACAAAATGGGCGGTATCATCACGGCCGTCATCGGCGCGCTGATTTTGCCGTGGAAACTCATCGAATCATCGAAGGGCTATATTTTTACGTGGCTCATCGGGTATTCGGCGCTTCTTGGTCCGATTGGCGGCATCATGATTGCCGACTATTTCATCGTACGCAAAGCGAAGCTCGATCTCGATGATTTGTACAAGCGCGGGGGCCAATATGAATACACGAACGGGATCAACTGGCAGGCGATGGGGGCGTTGTTGATCGGCGTAGCGATCAATTTGCCGGGATTTTTGGCGGCTGCGATTCCGGGATTCGATGCGTCGGAATTTTGGAAAACGATTTATACGTACGCCTGGTTCGTTGGGTTCTTCGTTTCCGGCGGGCTTCATGTGCTTTTCCAGTGGCTCAACCGCAAGCGTGGTGCCGTTGCGCAACCTTGAGCCGATTGCGGCGGCGTAGCGTCGATTTGCAACAGAGTCTTGCGTCGGAAAACAAAAGCGGCGATAATGCGCGTTCGTCGACGGGTCTTCGATTTTCCCATCGAATCCAATGGGAGGCATCATGCGTATTCGCTTCTTTTCCTCGGTATTAGCGGTCGGTTTGGCCGTTGTTGGCATTGCAAACTGCACCCAAAATTTCGATCAATTCGAACCGCAACCGGGCCAAGGGAGTTGTGCTGCGGGCGAGCGAGAGTGCAACAGCACGTGCGTGCAAGCGGACGACCCTCAATTCGGTTGCGGGGTGGGATGCGAGCCATGCGCCATTGCGAATGCCATCGCGAAATGCACGGCACAAGGCTGCGCGTTTGATACGTGTGCCACGGGATTCAGCGATTGCGACGGAAATTCGGCGAATGGCTGCGAGACGAGCACGGCGACCGATAGCAACAATTGCGGGGCGTGCGATACGATCTGCACCGCTCCCAACGCCATGGGCCAATGCCAAGCCGGTGCATGCAGCGTCGGCCAGTGCAATGCAGGTTTTGCGAATTGCGACGCCGACGCGGTCAACGGGTGTGAAGCGATTCTCGACACGGATCCCAACAATTGCGGAATATGCGGCAACAAGTGCAATGCATTTCAGACGTGTTCGGGCGGAACGTGCAAAAACAATCCATGCGGTGCGGGCACGGCCGATTGCAACAGCAACCCCGCCGACGGCTGTGAAACGTCGATTGAAACCACGCAAAACTGTGGATTCTGCAAAAACGCGTGCAATCTGCCGCATGCCAATCCGGCATGCGTAGCGCAAAAATGCGCCATCGAATCGTGCTCGGCGGGTTTTGCCGATTGCGACATGGTGGCGGCCAACGGCTGCGAGGTCAACGTCGGAAACGTCAACAATTGCGGTATGTGCGGCAATGCATGTCCAAGCGGGCCGAATTCGACGGCGACGTGCACCAACGGTATGTGCGGTTTGACCTGTACCATGGGTTTTGCGGATTGTAACAATAATGCAGCCGACGGTTGCGAAGTCGATTTGCGCACGTCGACCGCCCATTGCGGCAGCTGTGGTTTCGCCTGTTCGGGAGCCAATGCGGTGAGCACCGCGTGCGCCAATGGGCAATGCACCCCTACGTGCGCCGATGGATTCGGCAATTGTATCAAGCCGGCCGCGCCGATGGCGGATGATGGTTGCGAAACCGTCGTCGCCGACGACGTCTTCAATTGCGGGGCTTGCGGGCGAACGTGTTCCGGGACAAACACCGCCTCACGCGTGTGCGTCGGGTCGACGTGCGTCTCGACGTGTGATTTGGGTTCGGCAAACTGTAACCAACCCTCCACAGGAAATGACGATGGCTGCGAAGTGAATGCCCAAACGAGCGGCATCAATTGCGGCGGTTGCGGCAATGATTGCAGCGGCAATTTGTCATGCAATCAGGGCCCTTTGATGCAAAAACAATGCGGTTGCACCACTCCGGCAACGTGCGGTATGGGCGGCACATGCAGCGGTAACGTGTGCAGTTGCAATGGGACGATGTGCGGCGTCGGCGAAAACTGTGTCGCCGGCGCGTGCTCGTGTAATGGCGCGGCGTCTTGTGGGGCGGGTATGCTTTGTTGTCAAAACCCCGCAACATGCGTCGATCCTTATACCGACGCCGCCAATTGCGGCGCTTGCGGTCGAGCTTGCCCCGCCGGATTCGTTTGCACCGGCGCAGCGCCGATGGCTCCGCAATGCCGATGCGACGAAAACGCCGATTGTAATGGCGGTTCGGCAGGCACGTGCACCATGGCCGGCACATGCTTATGCGGCGCTATGCAATGCGCATTGGGCGAACGTTGTTTGTCCAATGGTACCTGCGGCTGAAGTCGTATTTCCCGCCCATTTGCACATCCCGCACAATCATCTTGGCGCATTGCCTTGAAACGAGTACCCTGGGCGCATGTTGCCGCCGTGGGAGCATCCCGATTGGTACGACCTGCACGACACGACCTGGACGGCAGGTCCCGAACGCGAACCCGAACATTATCGCGAGCTCGTGCTTTCCCTGCCCCCGCTCGACGCCGACGATCATCTTGCCGATATCGGTGCCGGCACGGGGAAACTCGCCCGCATGATCCTCAAAGCGTATCCGGAGCTCGGCCGAGTCACGCTGGTCGAGCCGAATGCGCAGAAGGTTGTCCGGGCTGAACGAAGTCTTGCGGAAATGCTCCCGCGCGCGACGACGCGCATTCGCGCGATCGCCGAAGGATTGGGCTCCGGTCGTATTCATTTGTCACCGGCGCCGACGGTCGTCACGGTCGGAAGCGTGCTGATGCCGATCCTGGAGCTGCGTGGCGGCACCTTGCGAAATGGTTTGGCATGGCTCGATGCGGCATTATCGGAGCTTGCCGCCATGGTCGCGCCGGGAGGACACCTGCTCCTCTTGGAAACGCTTGGTCCGCCATGGGCCCGAGGTGGACTGGACGAACCTGCGCGTCGTCTGAGTCTCCCCGAGTTCGGCGAGCGGCTGGCGTTCGCCGGATTGCACAATATCGAATGCACCTATCGATTCCGTGACCGCGTGGTGCTGATGATTCGGCCGGAATCCAAGTAAATCGATTCGCGATTCGTTCAGCTTGGCAAAACGATTTTCGACGACGATTTTAATCTTTGCCGTGTCCCGGCCCAAGAATGAGCTCCATCTTCGCCACCGGATCGAAACTTTCGACGTGCGGAGGATGATGGCATTGGGCGACGCACGATTGCGGATCCGGTTTGAGCGTGATCAAACCCTTCTTGTTCGGATCTTTCGCATGCAATGACCCGGGACCATGGCATTCCTCACATTGAACGTCCTTCAGTTTGTCGACGAACGTGACGGTTGAACCGCCGGGTTTGTCATAACCGGTCACGTGGCAATTGACGCAATCGAGGTTGTATTCCTTGAAGTCGTCTTGAAGGGTTTTGTAAGCATGGGAATGCGGGGTTCCGTCCCAAACCTTACGCTCTTCATCGTGGCAATTCGTGCATTCCTCGACGCCGATATACGCGGCTTCCTTCTTCCCAACGGGCGCAGGTTTTCGGTCAGCGAATGCGGTTTTGTTATGCTCGTTGACGCGCTTGTAATATTCGGCGATTTGTTTTTTGACATTGGGTTCGGTGCCGAGTTTTTCCCGGACTTCAACGAGCTTATACCGGAAAAAACTCCCCGACGGTGCCGGCGCGGGTTCTTCGAGTTTGGCTTTCTCGATTCGTAGTTTTTCAAGGTCCGTCTTCCGCGCCGCGAGGTCCTCGGCCTTGACGCCACCACCTTTTTCCCACGATTGAATACGTGTCTCGAGTTCCCGAATACGCCCTGCCAAACTCACGAGTTCTTCGGCGCGAGAGACACCACCCGCATCGGCAAATTGAATCGGCGTGTCCCCGGCCGTAGATCCACGGACAAACAGATCGACGACGGCCACCGATTGCAAGTGATTCGATGTTTCGACGACGAGGGTATTGCCCAATTGCATCGGCGCCTTTGGCGCATCGTTCGCATGCCCCGCTTCCACGGATTTACCAATGACCAAAACGTTCAATTCGGGAAACGCGTCGGCGAGGCGCAACGCTTCACCTCGCGCAACCGCTGCGACCCCGACAAACACCCGCGCACCTTGCCGTTTGGCTTCCGCAAGGCCTTCGCGCATCGCCGCCACGGCGGGCTTCGTCGACACTCCTGCCGGAAGTTTTCCCTCGCGATTGCGCGGATCCGCGACACCGATCAGCGCAATCTTAAGTCCACCCACTTCGCGAACGACCACCGGTACGGGCCTCGGCGACGCGTCGACATTGCCCGCAAGAAGCGTCGCTCCCGACGCCGCAACGGCTTTGCCAAGAAACTCGGCTCCGGCAGCCCAATCATTGACGCCGGGCGCCCATCCGACCAACCCGAGTTGCTTGAATGCCGTCGCCAGCGTATCGGCTTTCCACGATTGTTGGGTTTGCTCGGTGGCTCCAAGCGTCGGCTCGCCGAAGAGCATCGGACCGGCTCCGACAATGAGGGTGTTTGGCGCGGCGGAACGTTCGGCATCGAAAAACGCAGCCAAATGATGAATCCCGCCGAGCTGATCCTTCGTACAGCCGCAAGGTTCGAGCGCACCGGCGATGTTGCTGAGTACGTACAGACGAACCGCAGGATGCGTCGGCGCAGGCTCTTCGCTGGCATCGACCGTTGCGGCAGGGGGCGTGTGGCACCCTTGGCAAGCCGCAACCATGGCTCCAAGCAACATCGAGAAGGCGAGGGCAACTCCTGGAAATGCGCGCGACATCGATGCGCTTGTAGCACAAGCGAGCCGCGCGACGCACACTCGAAACGGCCGATTTTGAAGCGGAGGCTTGCGGAATCACTCACCGTGGGAGGACGCTCGAGCGAGCTTTGCAACGGACGTGGCCAGCTTTCGATGGTTTGAATCGAGCAGCTCGACACGCCATTCGAGGTCGTCGAGCCGAGGGGCATGTTTGCGCGTACCCAGCGCGGTCTTGGGAAATTTGACCAACGTTTTGCCTTTTTGCAGCGGGTTTGTCGGTACGAGCGGCGCCGAACCTTCGCAAACCACGGTGCCGTCATGACAAACCAAGGCATAGTGGAGCGTCGTGAGAAGGTTCGCTCGGCCTTCGATCAACCACGACACGGATGCCGACAAACCCTTGGCCGGTTTGACCGAAGCGATGGTGCACTCGCCGATCGCGGAAGCCGCCTGCGATCGCGTCAGGGGCATTTCGCCGAGATCACCCAGGATGACCGGAAGGTTCGTCATACCCCAACGGTCGCTCAGGATCTTTGCCACATGCTCGACGGCGAGTTTGTCGGAGATGTAGCGCGCTCGTTCAAAACGAACATCGCCGGGGGTCGACTCGAGCGCGGAGATCAAGGCTGCCGTAAATCGCGCCAGGCCCTCGCCGGCGGCGCCCGATCCGATACGCGTCGCCCGGCAAACGACGGCACAGACGTGGGGCATTCGAGCGACGAGCTTGCGGAGCCACTCCGGCGACAAACCGGCGTCGAGTTCGGCGCCGATGTCGAGATCCAGGATCAGCAGGATGTTGCGCGCGGGCAAGGAGGCGAGAGCCGCTTCGAGGGTCCGTGGGTCGAGGGTTGCGTCGGCAAGATGCAGGCCGTCGAGGCCGGCTTTTCCGGAGAAGAAGACGACGACATTCGGCGCGGATCGAGCGGCGATCGCGACGAAGGCGTGATCAACTTGGGTCGGCAGGACGCGAGGGCCGCAGATGCACTCGAC
>CAYSYX010000019.1:0-49515 GCA_964435055.1 uncultured Polyangium sp.
GAGATTCTGACCGCTGTCCGTCGCGTGCAGTCTCCGACGCAATGACCGTACCGGCGTAAATCATATCGTCACGATCGGCAAGCAACGTTTGTCCCGGTACTTCGTCGACGTTTTTTTCCGCCGGTTCACTTTCGCCCGTCAACGTGCTCTCGTCGACGGTCAAATCATTCGCCCACACGATGCGCGCATCCGCCACGACGGGCTCCCCCGCATGCACACACAGGATATCCCCGGGCACGACGTCTTTTGCCGCAATCGTGGATTCGACGCCATCGCGCAAAACCTTGGCCCATTCGACACGAAAAGCGCCCCAAGCATCCAGCAATTCCTCGGCCCGCGATTCGGAGAAATACCCCACGGCGACGTTGCAACCGATGACGAAGAGAATCGCCCCGGCTTCCAGCATATCGCCCAGCAAAACGGACAAACCCGCCGCCCCGACGAGCACCGCCGTGGGAACCGTCGCGATCTGCCCGACGAGGATCTCCACCGGCGTTCGCACCTCCACGCCGGCCAATACATTCGGCCCGGCCGTACGCAAAATTTGAATCGCTTCTCGCTCCGACAAACCTTTTTCAATGTCGGCTCGAAGCGTTTTAGCCACCAATTCAATGGGAAGCGCATGCCACGCCGGTTTTTCCTTCCCTTGCTCACCTTCACCATTTTCGGATTTATGTGCGGCTTGTCGCTTCGGCAATTCGGTGAGCGCTTTTTGCGCACGAACCAACCACGATCGCGCCAAGACGACTTTCGTTTGCGCCTGCGCCCAGGAAGGAGGCGCCGGAGCATCGGCCTCGACAAACGGCCGCAACGCGATCGCAACGGATTCGAGCATTTCGCCGGACGAATTTCGGTCGAGAAGACAAAGCACACGGCCGGAATGTTCATTGGCCCGCGCTGCCTGCATGCCCGGTAAAGATGACAAGGCTCGCTCGATTTTACGAGCTTTGGCCGATTCACCGAACAAACCCGGCACTTCGATACGCAAACGTAATGGTTGCGCCTCGCCAAACGTCGGGTCGGCTTGGTTGGTTATCGGTGATCGAGGTGGTTTACGAGTCGCGATGGGCTCGGTCGTATTTGTGGAACGCACGGGCCCGGATCAGCAATCTTCAGGCCAATCTCGAGCAGACGAGCGTATTCGATTGACGCGGCCGAACGGCAACAACCGAGAGCCAAGAGGCCGACGGCGTACCTGCGTCAATTCGGAGTAAACGACAACCAAGCACCGCTCATCCACGTATCGCCCGCCGCGAACGCACCGATATACGCCGCCGTCGGATCGAAGAAGCCATCATTCGGCGGTGTCGCGGCGTTCTCCATCAATGTCGTCATCGGGCGGAAATCAGGAGCCGCAATATCGAATGGCGCCGCAAGTTTCGGATCCGCCTCCGAGTTTTTCCGGGCCGGATCCAAAAACCACGCGGCTTCATCCACACCATTGTCGTCGTCCGCCAACGCGCCCATTCCCCCGGCGACTTCCGGATACGCGACGTTGTGCACCTTGTTCCCGAAACAAATCGAGTTTGTCAGTTCCACCTTCGTTTGCGCATCTCGAATATCGATACACGCCTCGAATCCCGTCACAATGGCATTGTGCACTGCGCCCTGCGTGCTCCGCCGCGCGAGCCATCCGTATTGCTGTTTGTCCGCATCGTGCCCGACCAACGTGGCATTGTAGATCGTCGGATTGGAGATCGGCATGTTCGTCGTGCTCATCGCGTCGTTATCGGATTCGAAGCCATTCGTATCATCCGGGAACGCTTGGTCCTGCTGAAGCACCAAAAATTGCAGTTTCCCCGAATAACCAAAATCCCAATCGAAGCCGTCGTCCTGATTGCTCGTACAGACGAGGTGCTTCGCGTTCACCGTGCCGCCGAAAAACTCGAAACAATCGTCGAGCGTATTGCGAACGTGCACGTATTCCACCTGCGTCTTCGAACCGACACCACCAAAGGTCAAACCATTGACCTCGTTGTTTTGCGACAGCAAGATGCCGCTGAATTCGATGCGCACATACTTCAGAATGCCGCTGTCATCGTCGGGTTTGTCGCCACCGTATTGCGTCTCCGGCGTCGGATTGAGCCCCTCGATATTCGCTTTTCCTCCAGGCACGTTGATCGGCGCTCGTCCCAGCACCATCACGCCACCCCAATCACCCGCTTGACGATCGCCCACCGGCGCTTGACTCGTGAACACAATGGGTTCGTCTCGGCCACCTTCGGCCAAAATCCTCGCTCCGGGATCGATAATGAGCGTACCGAGCGTGCTCTTGTCGCCCACGATCGTCGTACACGGCTCAATCGTCAACGTCGCGCCCGATCGAACGTGCACCTTGTGTTTGAGAGTCCAAACCTTATCCGCAGTGAGCGTCGTATCGGTCTTGATTTCGTATTCGTCATTGACCGCATCGAATACCGTCGCCACAATTTCCGCGGGCATCGGTTTGTCGACGCATTTCGACGCCGCGCCGCCTCCGGCTCCGCCCGTACCACCGCCACCACCCGCGCCACCGTTGCCGCTCGAACTGGTGGAGGTACTCGAGCTGCTGGAACTCGATGTGGCGCTGCCCGTCGGGGGTTTGTCGTTATCGGTATCGCCGCATGCGGCCAACATCGTCAAGGGCAACACGCCCGCCAACATCATCAAGCTTTTTCGATTTTTCATGGTTCCTCCTGGTTGGCGCGCATTGTGGCGCATGCGCGTTACGGACAAGCGAGCGGATTGAAACATTTTCGCGTCGAATCAATTTTGCACGGTCGCACTCAACGTGAACGTCGCTCCCGGCTGAAATTGCCCGACGATATTCGATTCGTCCGCGGCTTTTTCCGGACCTTGGGTAAACGTCACCGGCGCAAAAAGAATATTTTCCGCCGCAAGCTTCAAGTCGAGGTATTTACCGATTCGTTGCGCAATCGTCACATCCACCACGTGCCTCGGCTGCTCGTATGTGTCCGCCAAACCATAGGTACCCACTTGCGTAATACGCCGTCCGAAAACGTTGTACAGCAGGCGGAATCGAGTACCCGATGTATCGTTTGCGTAGTCCGCACCGAGATTGATCACGAACGGCGATTGGCCGGCCAAGGGTCGTTCGTTGTTCGTTTGCAACCCAATGAGCGATTCGCCCAAATTTACGCGCGAATACACGAGCGTCAGGTTTGCCAATGCTCCCCAATTCGCCAATCGGGCATGAGCAAAAGCGAGGTTCTTTCGCAATTCGAGCTCCACGCCGGCATTTTTCGCCCCGTCGGCATTCTCGAAGCTATCGGTTCCTCGACCTCCCGCCGCCAACACGATTTTTTCAATGGGCCTGGTGAAGTCCTTGTAGAAGAGACTCACAGCCGCGACTTCCGAAAGCGTCGGAAACCATTCGAAACGCGCATCGACATTGACGATGCTCGTCCGGTAGAGGTTTGGATTTCCGTAAACATCTCGGGCGCCGAAATATTCGGTAAAGAGAAACGGCGCCAGTTCGCGTAATTGGGGGCGAGCAATGGTCCGCGTGACGGACAAACGCAAATTGGAATTCGCCGTCGTCTTGAAGACCAAGTTCGCCGAAGGCAAAAGGTCCACCGTCGCCAACGTGCTTTGCGATCGAATCGTCGGATCGAACCGGTCAAACGATTCCAACGTTTGCGTCGATGCCTCGACACGCGCACCCAAAATGATGCGCATCCATCGCGTAGGCGAAGTGTCGCTCATGGCATAGCCGGCAAAAAGACTTTGCTCGGCCGTATACGAATCGCTCGTCCGCGTCCATTCATCCAACTCGAGCGCCGGACCGATGTTTTCTGGGACGAACAGTTCGTCCGGGCTCTTGGCGTAATCGAAGCCCGGAGGGTTTCGCGCCAAGAAACGAAAACGCCGCGCTTCGAAATCGCGGGCGCGAACCAACGCCAAACCGCCGAATTTGATTTTTGTCGGCCGCTCGCCCGACGTCAGCGGTTGCGTCCAATTTAACAGTCCGCCGTAAATCGTCTCGGTTTGACGGCCGAAAAAGTGCAATCCGCTCTGCGTTCCATCGTCCCAAACCTTGCGCCCGCCTTCCGCCAATTGATACACATTTTCACGCATGTCCGGATCGCTGCTCGACGCCGAGGAAAGCGTCAAACTCCAATCGAGCGCCGCGTCTTTCAGATTGCGGAATTTGTGTTCGCCCGTCAATTGCCCGAACGTCAACGCCCGACTCGTAAATCGCAATCGCGTATCATAAATGGTCGTGCCCGCGTCTTCATTGAATCCGGCGATTTCACGACCTTCGTTCTCGGACGAACGCGTGTGTAATCCCATCAAGGACACCTTGTGGTCTTTGGCATAACGGTAGGTCAATCCGCCATAACCGCCCCACGTGACACTATCGAGCCCCGTTTCCATGCGATAATCGTTCAGGAGCTTCAATTCAGGTGTCGTCGCATTGGGATCCGTCGTAAACGTCCGCGCGATTTCGTCCTTTCGAATTTGATAACGGCGTCCGTATGTCAGCGCCGCGATGTATCCGAATTCGTGATTTTCGCCGCGTTTGAGCGTATCGCCCACCGTGATGTTCCCACTGAAGTTTGGCAGGGCCATCGCGCGCTGCGTGCTCATATAGGCATTGATGTCTTGCCCCCAGCGCGTCAAATCGTCGCGTGTGATCACTGTACCGTCGGGCTTTGGGCCGAGGCGCGTCACACGATAATTGGGAATGGACGAAGGCAAAGCTCGCGTCCCGTCGTCGATCCCCAGCCAATCCGTGCTCGAACCGCGGTACGTCAATCGATCGCGAAACGTGCTCTCCGTATTGAATCCCAGGTTGATCGTCCCGGAAATCGTAAACTTTTCAGGCAATTCCCGCGTTCGCACACGCACCGAACCGCCCGTGAAGTCACCGGGCATATCCGGCGTAAACGTCTTGATGATCGTTAAATCGCTCAATACGGTCGTCGGAAACATATCGAACGGCACGGCTTGACGATCCGGCTCGGGACTGGGCAGCGGCGTACCATTGATGAGCGCATTCGTGTATCGTTCACCCAATCCTCGGACAAACACATAACGATTTCCCACGACGGACGCACCGACGACACGTTTTGCCGCATCGGCGGCATTTCGATCCGGCGTGCGAGCGATTTCCTGCGCACTGATCGCATCGCCGGCGGCGGCGGCATTTTTGCGAATCAGCGTTTGAGCCGTCGCGGTCGCTCGATCCGGCTCGGTTTCTATCTCGACCACGATTTCTTGTTTGTTTTCTTCCGTCGACAAGGCGACATCGACCTTTTCGACTTTCCCGGCAACCACGCGGACGTTTTGCACGCGTTGCGCTTTGTACAGTTGGTAAAAAACACGCAATTCATAGACACCGGGAGGAAGCTCCAGTCGAAATCGACCATCAAAGTCGGCGATGTTCTTTTTATTGGTCCCGACCACGGAAACTTGCGCATCAATGACCGGCTCTTTGGTCTTCGCATCGGTGACAACCCCCCAAATCACGCCTTTTCCCGCCTGCGGAGGACGTGCCGGATCGTCCTCACCCAATGCGGCGTCATCCATCGGAGTGGGAGCGGCATCCGGGGCCGACGCTTCATCGCCCGCAAATGCTTCAGTTTGGACAAACAAGGAAACCCACAAAGCCAACCAAATCGTCGTTCGTCGCATGGACCTATCCTGTTCGCGCGAATCCCCGCGCGTCCGTAACGCCGTTGAGCATGTAAAACTCAGTTCCCGGCGACTTTTTCCGTCAGAATGGCAATCCCTTTGGCGCCACCTTGTTTCGCAATATCCATCACCTGCACGGTGACGCCATAAGGAGCGTCATCCGCGGCGTCGAAATACAGCACCTGCTCCGCACGAGCCGCGAAGATTTTCCGCAATCGTTCTCGCAATTCGGCTTTATCGATCACGTTTTGATTGACGCGAATCGTTCCCTGCGCATCGACCGTGAGCACGACGGGTTTGTCCGCATCCAACGGTGGCGGTTCGTTTTTCTGCGTATTGTCCTTCATGGGAAGCCGCAACCAAATTTGTTTGTCGAGCAGCGGCGCCACCACCATGAAAATGATGAGCAATACGAGCACCACGTCGACCAGCGGCGTCACGTTCATGACCGGCATGACGGAATCGTTTTTCTTGTCCGCACCGACCTGCATGCCCATGTCAGCCCTCCTCGCCCGGCTTGCCCGAACCTTTTTGGCTCACGCTCAACGCAATGCCTTTGAATCCGGCGCGTTGGCACGTGGCAAACGTATCGCGCATCTTGACGTAATGAACCGACGCATCGCCTTTCAAAACAACGCGCCGATCCGCTTCGATTTGGCGAATTTGTACGAGCTTCGTCTCGAGCGTCGCTAAATTCCCCATCAGCTCTTTTTCCAGAAAAACGTTTCCTCGAGACGTCACCGTCACCGTAATCGGATCCAGCTTCGATTTCGAGTTTTCGTCGGGTTTGACCACGCTCGGCAATTCCACCCGCTCTCCGTGCTCCAATTCCGGGGCAATCACCATGAATATGATGAGCAACACGAGCACCACGTCGACCAGCGGCGTGATGTTGATCTCGGGCTCAGGCTGCCGCTTCTTCGACCAACCGTTCGCCACTGGAGCGCCCATGTTGATTCTCCATTTCGTCCAGAAGTTCACCGGCACTGCGATCGAGCGCCGCTTCGACCACCGAAATTTTGCCCGTCAGCCAGTTGAAGCAAAGCACCGCGGGAATGGCTACGGACAAACCGAGCGCCGTTTCGATGAGCGCCTCCGCAATACCCGCGCTCACCGCGCCAAGACCACCGGATCCCGTCGCGGCAATACTTTGAAACGCCGTAATGATACCGACGACCGTTCCCAGAAGCCCCACGAACGGCGCAATGGATCCAACCGTGGCCAACACCGACATTCCTCGACGCAAGTCCATGGAAATCGCTTCGCGCCGACGCCCGACTTCCCGCCGTGCCAATTCGACGGCCGACAAATTCCCGTCCGGTTCACTTTCCGCTCGTACGTAACGACGAACCGCTCCACCCACGAGCCGTGCAAGCGCCGAAATGCGGTGTCGATCCGCCGCTTTCACGATTTCCGGCATATCCCAAGCGTCGAGCAGCGGCCCGGCGACCTTCATGAAACGGCCGGTTTCCGCATTGCTTCGCGACAACGCGATGATGCGCTCCACGACCACCGCGATGCTCGCAATGGCCATCAGCACGAGCGTAAACGCAATGAGCTTCGACACGAGGCCCATGCTCGCCCAGATATGTGCAAGATCGAATTGCATGTTCTTTGCTCCTTACCTACGTCTTTATTTTGAAATTGAACCGCGCCACTTGGTACGTGGCGACCGGTCGCCCTTCCACCATGGCGGGCTTGAATTTCCAGGTCTTTACGGTGTCGATGACAATGGGATCCAATCGCGGATGCCCGCGGACGACCGATACACCGCTCACGTCCCCCGATTCGGTCACGACAAACCGAACGACGACCGTGCCTTCCACGCCTTCGCTCTTTAATGACTCGGGATAGGGCGGCGACGGCTTGGATATCGGCGAAGGTGGCGTGCCGTCTTCCGGCAATTGAATGGGCCCGGCCACTTTCGGAGGAGGTGGCGGCGGCGGCGGGGGCGGAGGCGGCGGTGGCGGAGGCGGCGGGGCGGCGCCATTTCCCGAGCCTTCCCCGGATCCTTCACCTTCCCCCTCGCCTGCGGACGAAACGGGTTTTTCCGGATCACCCTCGGGCGGCAAATCCGTCGGAACGGCCTGCGGCACGACGGATGCCTTTTTCACTACCTTCGGCCCCGCATTCGCTTTGACTTCAGGCTCGAGCGGCGGAGGAGGCGGAGGCGGTTTGGGCGCTTCGACCGTGGGCGTCAATTCCACCGCAATGGGCTGCTCTTCTTCGAGCATCGGAACCGCGGCTTTGATCGAGGCAAAAGCGACACCAACCACCGAACAAATGGCAATGGCTGTCGCGTACCCGACGGCCAAACGTTTTTTTCGCCCCGGATCACTTTCTTCGAGATTCCAAGCTTCAAAGCTCATTTCATCATCCTCGCGGCATCACGTAACCGGTGCCCGCGCCTCACGTCTCACTCCGCGAACGACGAGTCTTCGGGCGAATGCGCAAATCGATATCCCAATCCGCGCACCGTCTGCACATACACGCCCGCGACACCGAGTTTGTCCCGTAATCGTTTGACATGAGCGTCCACCGTCCGCGTCGTCACGTCCACGTCCATGCCCCACACGCTCTCCAAAAGCGCCGCGCGCGTTTGTACACGCGTGCGGTTTTCATAAAGCGCCACGAGCAGCTTGAATTCGAGCAGCGTCAAGACGACCTCCTGCCCTTCGACCCAAACCCGATGCGCGTCTTCATCAATGCGCAACATGCCGAATTCGATGATCCGCTGCGACACATCCAGCGCCCGTGATCGGCGCAAAATCGCCTGCACCCGCAAAACGAGCTCGCGCACGCTGAAAGGTTTGACCACGTAATCGACGGCCCCGAGCTCGAACGCCACGATACGATCGACTTCGTCTCCCTTCGCCGTCACGAATACAATGGGCACACGCCGCGTATCCGGATCGAGCTGGAGCGAGCGACAAACCTCGGTTCCTTGCACGTCGGGCAGCATTTGATCGAGAAGAACCACGTCCGGATGCCGCTCACGCGCCAGACGTAATCCCTCACTTCCACGAGGCGCCAAAAGTACCTCGTGACCGGCCAGTTTGAAGTTATAATCGAGAACTTTGAGCAACGCGGGCTCGTCCTCGATCACGAGTATGGTCGCCATCGAGAACGGACTCTAGATGGTCAATGTAACGTCCGTATGGCGCGCTCGTGAAATGATCATGCCGGCATTCGAGCTATTGCTACAATTACGTGAATTTCGGGTTTCAAAATGGTATCAGAATGACGCACCCGCGACATTGACACGATATTGACAAGATCTCGAACCGAGACACGTCGACCTCGATCCGTCCACGACGACGCTCGGGCATTCACCCCCGCGCGGACTCTCGATCACGGGGCAAAAACGGCTCGACCATAAATGCGAGGTAACTCTTCGTCGACTTTTCCGTCGGATCGCCCAGCGTATACGTCTCTTCTTTTTCCGGACAATGGTGCGTCCCGAAAAGCACATCGAGAAACGGCGCGAGATTCGCGAAGTTATGCTTGGTTCGTTCCACTCGCGCATGATGCCAATGATGAAATTCGGGCGCGCCGAACAACCACTTCAGCGGCCCGAGCGGAATACGCACATTGGAATGCACGAAGATCGCCCAAACGGAACTGAAGACGATGAATCCCGCAATCGCTCGCGGTGAAAACCCCAACAACATCGCCGGTACGTTCATCGCCAGCTGCGTCAAAATGCCATCGACCGGATGTTCCCGATGCGCCGCCACCCAATCGAGATGCTCGCTGGAATGATGCACGGCGTGAAACCGCCACAAGAAATCGAATCGATGGCTCGCGCGGTGATACCAATACACGCACACATCACCGATCAAAATAGCTTCGATCGCTTGCAGCCAAAACGGTTGCGCCAGAAATGCCGCTTTGGGCGCCGACGGCATATAGCCGCCCAGCCAGGAAGCGATTTCCACCGCCACAAAAATCGCCGCCGCATTCCACGCCAAGTATTGCCCGAAAAAGAACACGATGTCCAAGCGCAGCCCCGGACGAACGATCCCCTGCTTCGAACGCGCCGGATACATTCGTTCCAATGGGACAAACATCACGGCGAGAATCGCGAAGCTGCCGAGCGCCGCTTTCAGGGAAACGACAATCGCGAAAAGATCAGCGCTTGGCATTGACGTTGGAAGGCGGCGCATTCAACGACTTTGCCTGAACATCGCGCTTCGGCTCTTCCGGCCAAAGAATCGCCCCGGATTTGCTCCCACCCATTTGCGGCGGACCGACGTCGATCTGCTGAGTTTCATTCGGCTTTGGCGAAGCCGGGGCATTGGGATTCACGGCAGGAGGTTCGGCGCTGGGATCAGCCGGTTTCTTTTGCGAAGATTCCGCTCCGCCACAACCCGCGGTCAGCGAGGCTTGAACAATGAGCACCGCAAATACGCTGAGCGACAACAACAAGGTGGCGATACGGAGGATCCGCGATGTTTGAGGCGAATTACGCATGCGCATGAAATGCTCGATGCGTCATTTTCTTGGAAGATTTTGCTGAATACGGCGAACAAACTTGCTCGAACGGTAGGCGCTTGTTACACTGACCCGCCGTTTTTATGCCGAGGACACAAATTCACCGCGAGCATCCTCGGCGCCAATGACTTGGAACACAATTCAGAGACATGAAACGTCGCAACTTCCTCAAGGCTGGTTTTTCTGTTCTTGGCGCTTCCGCATTGCCTGCTTGTGGCAGCCGACAAACCCCGACAACTACGAATTCCCTGGATATTCTCGTCATTGGCGCGGGCATTGCCGGATTGGCCGCCGCACGAGAATTACAGGCCAAGGGCCATACCGTCATGGTCCTCGAAGCGCGGGATCGCATCGGCGGTCGACTGTGGACAAATTCTGTATTGGGCGTCCCATTGGATCTCGGGGCTTCGTGGATTCACAGCATCACGAACAATCCCATTACCACGTTGGCGGATACCATTGGAGCGGCCCGAGCGGCCACGTCGTACGATAGCAGCATTCTCTTCGATAGCGACGGCCAGGAAATCAGTGCGGCACGTCAAGCGCGCCTGGACGAATTGCAAACAGCCGTGATGAAAGCCATTGAAGTGGGAGAATCGGCGCCCGCAGATGCGACGCTTTACGACACGATTTGGAACGGAACCCAAGCTGCCTCCATGTTCGCGGAAGACCAGCAATTGCTCCGCTTCATCATGAGCGGCACCTTGGAAACCGAATTCGGAGGCTCCGTCAGCGGCATCGGCTTGGGAAATGCCCGAAAAGTCACCGTCGGGGATTTGTCCACGTATTGGCATGACACCTCGGCAAACCCATTGAACATCAGCGGCGGCGACGTCGTGTTTGCTCTTGGGTACAGCCAAATCGCGGAACACTTGGCCAAGAATCTGAACATCAAACTCGGCGAAAAAGTCCTGAGCGTCGATTACTCGGCAGCCGATATCGTCGTCAAAACGGACAAGGGCGAATACACGGCGGATCGCGTCGTCATTTCGGTGCCGCTCGGCGTGCTCAAAGCCGGGCATATCAGCTTTACGCCAAGTTTGCCCGGTACACACCAGGACGCGATCAACAAAATCAAAATGGGCGTGCTGAACAAACTCTATTTGAAGTTCGACTCGGATTTCTGGAGCGCCACCAGCAATTATGACTGGATCGAATCGATTCCGGCGGTCACCGACCCGGCCCAACGTTGGACCGAATGGGTGAATTTGAAGCGGCCCTTGGGCAAACCCATCCTGCTCGGTTTCAGCGCCGCCGACGCCGCCGTGGAGCTTGAAACGCTGAGCGACCAGGCCATCGTCGACGACGCCATGAATCGCCTGAAAAGCATCTACGGCAACGCGATCCCCACACCGAGCGGTTATTTACGGACAAACTGGTCCAAGGATCCGTTCACCTTGGGTTCGTATTCCTTCAATGCGCTCGGGATGGGAGAAAAAACGCGCGAGCAATTGGCCTTGCCGGTCAACGAACAGCTTTATTTTGCCGGGGAAGCAACCAGCCAGGACGATTGGGGCACCGTGCACGGAGCGTACACGTCGGGCCTGCGCGCCGCCCGACAGATTTCCGGCTGAAATCGACGCATCGAGCAATATCCGGGGAAAAACATCATCGCCGCGGCGCCTTGGCATTGAGCTGCGTTCGCAAGCGCGCGATCTCTTGACGCAACGGCGCAATGAAATCCGCGCTGATCGTGCGTTTTTGGCCCTTCATCGCCCGCGCCGTATGCCACTTCGACAGCGCCAAGCGACTGGCCGCCCCGATGAATGCCCGCCCCTCCGCGCCTTGCCATCCGAATGTACAAGACAAACGTCCGAACGGCGAACACACGAGGTCCACCTCCTGCTGGTTCATATTGCCCATGAGCACTTCGTCGCGGAGAAATTGGCGAATGATCGCCCCTTTGCGCCGCACCAGGACGATGAGAATGACGAAGAAAATGCCCACGAACAGAAACCAGAAAAGGAGCATGATGAAGAACGCGTCGGGAATCACGGTCGGCACGAAGTTCCAAAGCGCGTGCAAAAACACGCCGATGCAAAACCCGCCGATCGGCGCCAAGACCCGTACCCACCCTTGGCTCGATTCACGCGCAATGCCAAACCCGATGCCCGTCATCGACGTGTAAAGCGGATGTCCCCACGGCGCGAGGATCCCGCGCAGGAAAAACGTTCCCGCGAGCTGATTGGCCATTTCCGCACGTGCGTAATAACTGACGTTTTCCACGGCGGCAAACCCGAGCGCGCAAAAGGTGGCGTATATGATGCCGTCGACGATGCCGTCGAATTCACGCCGTAAAAAGAAAAACATCCCGAAAATGGCCAAACCTTTGAAGAATTCCTCCGACAAAGGCGCGCTGATGACCGTCGTGATGAATTCCCCCGCCTTGGGACCGAATATCCCCGCCGAGACGATATGCACGCCCGTGTTGATCATCCCGGCAAAACCCGTCGCCACGATCGCGCCCCACAAAAACGCCATCGCCAACGTCCACCACGGTTCGGGATCGTAGCGATCGATCACCATGGGAATGAACAGGTAAAACCCAAGCGGCAAAAATGCGAATAAGGCCCCCGTCAGCACCGCGGAAAACATGCGCCCCGGCGCTTTCGAGAACGCAATTTCGGTCAACGTAAACAAGATATTGAGGATGACCCCCACCACGATCGCCAAGCCCCAAAGGCCAAACCCCAACGTCCGGCGCCGTTTGTCCGGGTCGGGTGGCTCCACCGGCGTCGGAGGACGACCGGCATAACCGGGACCATATCCGGGCGGAGGCTGAGGCGAATAAGAAACGGGGCCGTGAGGCGCCGCAGGACGAGATCCGTAGGGGTTGTTCATGGCTGGCGTGCGGATGCTCGACACCACAAACGTGGTCGCGAGAAGAACATCCTAACGCCCGTGAACGGAAAAACGCGAGAGCGGATTGCTCGACGCTCGCGAAGTAACGACGTGCTCGCCGGAAGGTTCGGCAGAAGCGATTCGATCAGTTCGAGATTTTTTGGGAGAAGATGATCGTCGTCGAAGGCGACTTCGGCATCGGCTGATTCTCCGCGCTGATCGCCAACTCGAATCCCGTCAGCGGCACCGTGGCCGTGTCCACGGCTCCCGTACGACCGCTCGGATCGTAGTTGAGTTTGGCGACGCGCATCCAATCCCCATCGCCTTGACGCGCCCACACGATGTACACGTTCGACCCCGCGAGCAATCGCTCGGGCGGCGCCAAGTGCTCGGCCTTGATCGAGATCTGCGTCAGGTTGTTTTCCGCGACAACCTTCGCCGAGATCTTTGCATCGGCATCGGGTGCGCCTTGCATTCCTTTGACCACATACGTTTGCGCGCACGCCGTGACCGATACGGCCAACGCCAACGTCAGAACTTTTGCCAACTTTGAAGACTTCATCACGCCTCCAACGAGAACGCGTCCAAGGCGGACGCGTTCATGGTTGCACTCGTTTGTACTGAAACGATTTCAGGGCTTGATGATACGCGTGCCCGCGGGCGGCGTGAAGTCGAACTCGCTCTTCTCGACGGTCTGATTGACGACCGGAGCGCTGAAGTCAAACCGATTTCTGTTGCCTTGCGCGTCCAAAATCAACACTCGACGAACTTGGCTGGTTTGTCCGTCGACGTAGAGAAGCACTTTTTGGTACGCGGGCGTCGCCTCTTTGGGGGTTCCTTCGAGCACATATCCGCCTTCGAATTTCATTTGCGCCGCGTCGAGAAGTCGGAGGTCGAAGTCTTTGATGAGCTGCCCCTTGCCCATCAAGAACGCGAGCGCCGCCGGATATTGCGATGTCTTGACCGGCGTCTCGTACATCTGCTCGTTCTCTTTTTCGTACACGCGAATCGTCGTTCCGTCCGACACGACGCGATTGCCGTTTGGCGCGTCATACACCCAGTTCATCTTGCCGGGTTTTTCAAACGTAACCTTGCCCTTCGACTCCTTCTTCACGTTCTGAATTTTGATCGTGTACGTCTGCGTGAAGGTGGCTTTGAAGGTCTTGAGCGAATCGTAGAAAGCTTGGACTTTCTTGCCGATCTCTTCGGCCGTCGGGCCTTTGGCTGCGGGCTTTGCGGGAGCCGCCGCGGGTGCTTCGGCAAAAGCACCGGGGGCGCACAGAAGAAACGCACTCGTGGCAAACACGGAAGCTACGGAGAAAAATCGGAACTGGCGCATCGTTCTGTCCTGTCGTTGATGGGTACGTAACCGAAGAGTCTGTGTTTCGTAAAGGTCGGCGCTTGGACGGAGCCTTCGCGAAAGTCATGCAAGGTCAAGGCAGATCTACCTATCGCCCGACTTTTTTAGGCACAACCTTCGATGCATGCAACGCGGACTGAAAGCTCGACACATTGAGATGCGTTAGAGCAATCGCCAGAGCGTCCGCAGCGTCGGATCGCGGCGGCGTTCCAAGGCGCAAAATGGCCGTAACGACCATCGCGACCTGGCGTTTGTCCGCGGCCCCGCGACCAACCACCGTGCGCTTCACCAGCGCCGGAGGATATTCACACGTTTGTAAAGACGCACGCGCGAGCCGGAGCAACACCACCCCTCGCGCATGCCCGAGCTTCGCCGCACTCTGCGCGTCCTTCGAGAAAAAGATGCTCTCGACAGCGCCTACCGTCGGCTCGTACTTCGCGATCACTTCCGCAAGTCGATCGTCGATGTCGACCAAGCGATCCGCAAAACTTCCGTCGAGGTCGACGTCGATCACCCCATGAGCCAGATGCTCGATGCGACTGCCCTCGCGATGCAAAACACCCCAACCAAGATGTCGACTGCCCGGGTCGATGCCAAGAACTCGCACGCGCCGCTCTTAGCAGACGACATCCATCCGAGCGAAGATTTCAAACACCGTCATGAAAGATGCTCCTGCTTCTTCGTCGCGGATGTGAACCATCGTCGCACGAGCACGATCAACGCAATCGTCGCCCATATCGCGTTGAGCGCCACCGAGGCCCACGCGTTTTTTACGCTGAGGTACACGACAAACATGGCCGAACCTACAAAGTTCAGCGCCTGATACCTCGAAGATTGAGGACTCAAGTACCCCAAACTCGAAAACGCGTACGCACCCAAAATGAGCACCATCGCGCAAATTCCAAGAGCTTCCATCAACATGAGTTTCAGTCCGGACAGATCGCAATCGCGCACGCTATGGCACAGACGGGGCGGCAAGCAAGTGTTTCTCTCGAAAAACCCGGCGGCGATTCAACACGTCCCGTGTCCACGCCGCGGAAATATTTTATGGGGGTTCAAAAGGTTTTTCGGATCAAACACGCGTTTGATGTCGCGCTGAAGTTCGATGAGCTCCGCCGACTGTTCCAAAGGCAAATACTCGGCTTTTGACGTGCCGATGCCGTGTTCACCGGAGAGCGTTCCGCGCATCGCGACGACCGTGCGAAAGAGTTTGTCAAGGCCACGTTCGACGCGTACGGACGCGTCGGGATCGTCCCACAAGAAGTTCACGTGCAAATTGCCGTCGCCCGCATGCCCGTAACTCAACATGCGGATCTGCGTTTCTTCGGAAATACGGTCGATTTCATCGAGCAACGCAGGCAATTTCATGCGCGGAACGACGACGTCTTCGGAGATCTTGAACTTGGCCATCGCGCGCGTGGCCGGAGAAAGCGCCCTGCGCGCAGCCCATAATCGACTTTGCTGCGACGCATCTTGCGCCGCGAGCACATCGATGGCGTTTGCCGCGACGCACGCTTCCCCAATCCGCTCCATCGCCGCGTCGGTCGTCGACGGCTCGCCATCCACTTCAATGAGCAACATCGCTCCGGCACGTTCGTCCACCGAAACCCCTCGCGCCCGCACCGCGGACAACGCGCCCGGATCCATGAATTCCAAACACCGCGGCACGAGCCCCGCGGCAATCATCGCCGATACGGCACGCCCGGCGTCTTTCGCGGTTTCGAATAAACCAAGGAGCGTCACGACCCCCGCGGGCTTGGGAATCAATTGCAAAGTCGCTTCGGTGAATACTCCAAGCGTCCCTTCGCTCCCGACAAATAAACTCGTAATGTCGTATCCCGTAACGCCTTTGACGGTTCGTCGCCCCGAACGAATGCGCGTTCCATTCATGAGCACCGCTTCCAAGCCCAAAACGTATTCGCGCGTGACACCGTATTTGAAGGCCCTGGGACCTCCGGCGTTCTCCGCGAGATTTCCGCCGAGCGCGCAGACTTGCAGCGAATTCGGGTCTGGCGGGTAAAACAATCCTTCGGCTTCCACCGCCGCGTGAAAATCCGCCAATATCACGCCGGGTTCGACCACGGCCAGGAGTTCGTCCCGGTCAATCTCTTTGATGGACTTCATCCCGATGGTCGCGAGCACGATGCCCCCGCCCACGGGCACGCATCCGCCTGATTTTCCGCTTCCGGCAGCTCGCGGAACAATGGGAACTTCGGCTTCGTTCGCCGCGGCGAGCGCTCGCTTGATGTCCTCCGGCGACGAAGCCAGCACGACGGCATCCGGCACGACGGGCTCTTGATCGGATTCATCTCCGGCATACGCGGCGCAACCATCGGCGGACGTGATGACTTTGGAGGGCCCCAGCGCACGATCGAGCAGAATGCGGGCTTTTTCAACCGCGGCCGCGGATGGACGAGGAAACGGCGGACGACGAATCACGCGGAAGATGTACTACGAATCGACAAAGAATGCCCGCACAATTTCCACGAATTGCGTCCCGGGTGTATCCCGCGAGCGAACACAACACGAATCTCGGGTTCCCGCGAATTGCTTTGTGCTATGCGAACATGATGAAAACGCAATGGCTGCTCGGTTTGAGTTCGATATGTTTTTTGGTCCTGGGCTGTGGCGATGCGACGATCGAGGAAAATACGGAAACGCCGAATCCTCATGCGTGTGATGCGGCGGCATCGGCAACCCGGACGATAAGCTGCGTGGAATCGTTCGAAGCGGGCGATGAAGCGGGTTACGGGTCCAATCGATATCCCGACGTGATTTACGGCGAGCCTTATGGCAATGGTTTGACCGCGGGCGGCGTGGATGTCTTGTCGCTCGGAAAAAACGGCGTGATTACCGTCGGATTTGGGGGAAACGCCATCGTCGACGGCCCGGGCGTCGACTTCATCGTCTTCGAGAACCCTTTTCAATATGGCGATGGGTTGTTTTTCCGCGAACTGGGCGAAGTTTCGGTAAGTTTGGATGGTCAAACGTGGCTTGCGTTCCCGTGCGATCAGGGCGCGATACCTCCGCTGGGATGCGCGGGCGCCACGCCCGTCTTGGCCAACGGCGACTTGGGCATTTCGGCGTATGATCCGGCGGTATCCGGGGGAGACGCGTTTGACTTGGCCACACTGGGTTTGTCCGAAGTGCGGTTTGTCCGCATTCGCGATTTGCTGGGATACGGCGCGGAGCCCACGGCGGGATTCGACCTGGATGCCGTGAGCATCGTGCATGCGAAGGTGCCTTGAACTTACTTCAAAGCAACGCCAAGAACGCCTCGAGCGCCTGCATCTCGCGCTCGTTTAATCGTTTCGCCGATGCCGACGCGCCATCGTGATAGAAATCGTTCTGCTCGGTAAAACCAATCCGTTCCAGCACTCCGTGCACATCTTTCGCCGCGCCGCTCGTCAAATAGGGTCGCTTCTTGTACAGCCGCCGTAACGAAGGCACGCGCGCACCGCGCTCGTGCACATAAGGCACGACCCCCGTCTGCCGATATTCGTTCATTGCCCAAACAATCGGCCCCGACGACGACAATACCAGCTTCTCCCATTGCTCGAAGGACACACGCGACGCAGGCTCGTCCGTCGAGGTACGCGCCTGATGACACGATTCGCATTTGTCTCGAAAAACATTCGCGCCTTGCAGCTCGATGTCCGAAAAAGCCGTTTTCCCCTCGATAGCCGGATTCGTTCGCGGCGAAAACGCCATCAAAAACGTCATGAGCGCTTTGCGTAATTCCAAAGGTTCGAGCGGCTTTTGAAACGGTGGTTTCATGGCGACGAGCGTTGGATGCGTCGCCGGCTCGAGCGTAAACCAGGGCGAGACGTCATTACCCGCCCCGGCCACTCGAAATTCGTTGTGCGCCACCGAAGACATGTCCGGATCGAGCGCCCGCGAAAAATGCGGCCGATTGTTGAAAAGTCCCAAGAGCGGCTTCGTGACGACTCGAACTTCCCCGCGCCCCGTATGATGAATTCGCCCGTCGACGTACCCCTCGAAATGGCACGTTTCACAGGAAAAACGACTGTGGGCATCTTCCGTCGCATTGTTCGGCGCCATCAAATTCGTAAAAAAGAGCGCCTCGCCAAGGCGCAATGTCCGCCGAGCCTCGGATTCTTGTTCTGAATCCTGTACACGCACGATCTTCTTCGTTGTCCCGTCCGCATTCAACACGACCACCGCATCGAGCAACGGATTGGCCACGACGAATCCGCCGTCGGCATTCTTCACAAATGCTCGAGAACCAGCGGCCAGGGGCTCCGTCCGGACATCGGTCGGCTGTTTGTCCGTGTCTCCCAGGGTAAACTGCACGAGTTTTTCGCCACCATACCCCGTGACGAAAATACGATGCTTCCCGCCTTCGACTTCTTCGAGCAGCACGGCTTTCGGCGTGATCACGCCGAATTCTGACACGTTGATCGTCGAGCGTCGTTCGGCTTTGCCCGCCTGCACCTTGTACAAAGTCACGAACGAATCGATGTACCCGAAAAACCCACCGCGTCGATCGAGCGGATGATCTTCGACACCACCCACCAAGACATACAAGCCATCACCGGAAGCGACCGCGGAAAAGCTCCAGATCGGGCCGTCGTGCGAGATGCGCACTTCCGGTGTGTCGACCCGAATCGCTCCGTCCGCGTCCACCGCGTGCACCACGACCGAATGCGCCGACACGCAGTTCGTCAAGATGAACTTACCTGCTCGAGACACCTGAATCGGGTTGCCACCCAGCTTCAGATCAACGCGTCGCGCTGAAAGAACCGCATCCGGAGCAGCAGCCTCCGATGGTTGGGGCACCAAGGAAATCAGGTGGCCGTGATCCTCATCCACGACGTACAAAACGCCTTCCGGTCCAAACGTCACGTCACGTAGCGTGCGCACATCGGGCAAATCGTAGCGGCCTGCGGGCTGAAGAAACGGCGCCGTATCCAGCACGGAGTACCGCGCGACAAACGCGTCGCGTTCGCCCACGACGAACACCGTTTTTCCGTCCGAACTCACGGTCAGCCCGGTCGGCGAACGAGGCGTCGGCAGGCGCTGGAGTTCCTTCAGATCGGCGTCGAGCACCACCAGTTCGTCCCGACCGCGCAGGATCGCCGCGAAATTCCGGCCGACGGAGGTGATGGCATAAGGATCCGGGCCAAGCACACGGTCGCTCGACGGCAGCGTCGTGAAGTTTGTCTGGGCACGACGCTCCGCTTCGAAGGCGCGGAGGGCGGGAAACGGATCCGGCGGGTCTTGGAGAACGGTTTCAACAGACGCACGAGGCCGTTCGCAGCTCGCGCTGCCGCAAAGAAGAACGAGCAACGCGAGCAGCAGGCTTTTCGGCAAATTCGAGGCGGAGAAAATCACGAAAAGCGCGCGAAGTTCACCAGCCGCCTTCGTCTTTTTTCTCGGCGGGTTTGGCCGGTGCAGCGGGCGGAGCAGCGTTCGCCGACGGAGCTGCTGCTGCGGGCTTTGCGGGCTCAGCCGTGGGCTTGGCTTTTTCTTCTCCACAACCGGCGAGCATCGATGCAGCAAGAACGACGAACACGAACGACATGGCTTTCATGGGGAACTCCTCGAGCGCGAGCGAAGCACAACCGGAGCCGGGCGCGAAGAGGTTTTGTTGCTCCGGGTCGACCGGGAGATCGTCCACCAACGCCAACGCTGCTTTGGGAGTCGCTAATGATGATGGTCCTCGTCACCGTGACCGTGCTCGTCCCCATGGCCATGCGCGTCTTCTTTTTTCCCGAAATCCCACGCGTGCGAAATGGCCAACTGCGCCAAACCCGGATAATTGAACGCCGGCGCGTCCGTCAATCGCAACACGCGCGCTTTGACGTTCGCTTCGAGGCGCCATTGCGGCGAAAATTCCCACGACGCGCCCACGCCCACGAGCACGTCCGTGCGCGCATTAAAACCTTCGAGTGCATACGCGCCGTGCCAAATCTCGGCACTTTCATGAGCGATATCCGCGGCAACAAACGGCGAAAGTTTGAACTTCGTGATGGGATATCCCACGCGAATGCCCCCGAAAATGCGGCTTGGCGCGCGAAACCCGTCGCCATTTTCGTACACGCTGAAAAGTCCCAGCGCAGATGCGGAAAGTTCAAATGAGCCGGCAGGATACGATACGCCCATTCCCACGATGGGCAAAAACGTCCCCGTGCCCATCATGATGTGCTCGTGCCATTTCCCCTGCGCCGCCAAAGCATAAGGATCCGGTTCGGTTCGACCAACCGGAAAGGAGACCCCGATGCGCGCGGCCGTCTGCAACTTTCCCCAAGCCGCGCCCGCGCGAAATACCAGCCACGGATCGCCGAGACCAACCATGGTGCGATCGTGATGATGAATATCGTTCGGGACCAACTTTGGCGAACCGTCGAGCTCCGTGTACGTGGGCGTCGTACCGACAACACGCAATACGACGCGCCCTTCGACAGCCAATGAATCCGTCAATCCATACGCGACATCGGCCGTCACATCGGAGAGCCACAATGCGACGTGATGATAATACGGCACGGGCGGGGACGAACCATTGCATGCCGGTCCCAGATCGGGACATTCGGCCAAATGTCCCGCCGAGCCATACAGTCCGCTGATTCCCAGACGAACGTCCAAACGTCCGGGCGTCACGGCTTTCGTTTCCGACCCGCCAACTGGCAGGTTGGGATTGCTTCAGGCGCCTCAGGCTTCCGCGTAACTCGTGACGGGAACCGAAAGAGCCAACAAAGCCAGGCTCAATGCAGGAAATTTCACGGATGGCTCTCCAATCGAATGCGTCGCAACGTAACCGATGAGCTTCGGGATGCAAGAAATTTTTCGCCCGAGATGCATTTGGGACTTTTCCAGGGCCCGATCGGCTCTTATGCTGCGCCGCGATGAACCACCCAGTCTCCGACCCGATTGCCGCATTTCAAGAAGCCCTTGCCCGAGCGAAAACGCGCGAAACGAGCGATGCGACGGCAATGACGCTGGCCACGGTATCCGCCGATGGACGCCCGTCGGCCCGCGTGGTGCTCTTGAAATCCGTCGATTCACAGGGATTCGTGTTTTATACGAATTTCACGAGTCGCAAAGGCCGAGAGATCGAAAAACATCCTTATGCCGCATTGTGTTTTCATTGGCCCGCAGCAGCGGAACAAGTTCGCATCGAGGGACACGTCGAACGGGTGAGCGACGCCGAAGCGGATGCCTATTTCGCCAGTCGTCCGCGCGGCAGTCAAATCGGCGCTTGGGCGTCGACGCAAAGTGAAATCATCGCTTCACGTGAAGAACTGGAAAAAGCCTTCGCCGACGTGGAAGAACGATATCGCGACCGCGACGTCCCGCGACCTCCGCATTGGAGCGGTTTTCGCGTAGCCCCGGAACGGATTGAATTTTGGTTTGGCCGGGACAGTCGACTGCACGATCGATATTTGTACGTGCGGACCGAAAACGGATATTCATCGAATCAGCTTTGGCCATGAACGAGACGGCGGCAGCCAAAACGTTGCGTCTTTTTCTCGCGGTCGATCCGAATCCGGAGACCATCGCGCAATTCGACAGAACCATTTCGCAGCTGCGCCGGCTGGTCCCCAAAGCTCGCTGGGTTCATGCGGAAAAACTTCACGTGACCTTGGTTTTTCTGGGCGAAGTCGAAAACACGAAGGTTTCCGCGATTCAAGGCATCATGCACTCGGTGGTCCCGCTTCACGCTCCATTTGCATTGCAGTTTGCCGAAGGAGGCACGTTTGGCGAAAAGAAACGTCCTCGAGTTCTTTGGGCGGGCATCGGCGGCGAATTGGCCCCACTTCGCGCATTGCAGAAAGATGTTGCCGAGCGCCTCGAACCGCTGGGATCGCCGCCCGAACATCGTGAGTATTCGCCCCACTTGACGCTCGCTCGATCCTCCGATCCGCGCGGCGACGAACACCTGTGCGATTGTCTGGACAAATTGCAGGGACAAACGTTCGGGGAAACCGTGGTTCGGGAAGTGGTGCTTTACGAAAGCGTCCAAAACGCTCGAGGATCGATGTATTCGGCGCTCGTTCGAGTGCCCTTGCGGGTTTAGGCGGGAATTGGATCAGAAATTCGGCGGCGGGGGCAATTGGCTGAGGCGAGCTTCGGTTTCATCGGCCAAATCGTCGAATACTTCGCGCACCAAAGCGAGCTGTTCGCATCCGGCGAGCGTACCGATGACGATATGCTTCGCCGCCGCATACGTGCGTTGCCAGGATTGCCAGGCGGAAAATACTTCCGACGGGATCCCTCGACGTTCCGCACGAGCCGCGCGAACGGTCGCGTCGAAAGTGACGAGGGATTGTCGCGCCCGTTCGAGCACACCGAGCCAGTGTTCATGGGCCGGAAATGTCGCTTTTGCTTCTTCGACTTCCACACGCGCATGCTCGAGTCGCAGAAGGAGTTTGGCCGGAGTTCGACGCAGCGTCGTGCTCAACGATTCGCCTTGGAGAATGCGGGACGCGAACATGAAACCATCACGTCCTGTTTCCGCATCGTGCACGACCCCGCGCAACGCATCACGTGCTTCACGCAAAGGGTCGGGTTGTCCCGAAGGAGCTCGATGCAAGAGAAATTCCGGCATACCCGAGCGAATCATCGCCAACTCGAGAGCGTCGCTGGCCGAGGACACGCGATTGGCGACGAGCTTCAAGGTTGTGTCGAGTTCGACGTCGAGTCCGAGCAACAAGGTTTGGATTTGTGCTGCGGTAAAGCGGCCGAACGCGATCGCTTCGTATACGTCCATGCGAGTATCGTGCATGATAAGCCTTCCATTCGAGCGGCATCGGAAACATGCCGAAAAACAGCGCGACGGGATGATTCAAAAGACGAGCCGCCGCGTCAAGAGCACTCGAGCACAACCATATCGACAATGTCTGTTCGTTACAAGGCGACAGCCGCCAGGTCATGCTTGATCACGGCCGCACTTCATCGCGGGTTTTTCCTTGGAGCTCAAATGGTTTGAGCACGTTGGACATTGACCCGCGCCGGCTGCGACATGCGCATCACGGGATGTGCGACAACGCTTGGACGAGCAGCTTCCCCAGCGGTTTTTCTTCACAAACCGGGCCGACCGTTTGACCTCCAACGGTCACCTTGGGATTGAAGAGCGTCACGTTGAAGCGACCTTTGACCGCCTCCGCCGTCAAAATCGGATCGCCGCTCACGCCCTTCTTCAAGAAGAAACGCGACAAACCGGCAGGACCGTCGGCGACCACGTCGGGCTTGCTGAGCTCCACCGTGAAGTCCTTGGAGTAGCGATCCTTCGCTTCCTCGTCACTCGCATGACGCACGACGATCAGCGTGAGCAGTCCGGCTTCTTTGCTGTTGAAACGACGCACACAGCGCCCTTCGGTCCCGATGTCCTCGGTCGGTTGATCCGCAGGCGCTTCCACCTTGATCTTGCAAGCGGCGAAGACGTCATCCAGCGACAGGAGTTTGTCGCAGTCGAGAGGCGGATCGGGCACGGGCGCGGCGGCGGCCGATGCGCTCGGGGCCGCGGATGCGCTCGGCACGGTGGAAGCGACGTCCGCCGCAGGTTTGAGCGTGGACGGGACGGCCACGGTCGTCGCCGCGGGTACCGGTTGCGCGGGTTTGTCCGGAGCAGGTTTTTCTTGCTTCGACGGGACTTGTGTCGCGCGTGTTTCCGGTTTGGGTGCCGGGTCCTCTCGACAGCCGGCCGACAGAGCTGTCAACAAGAATGAAAAACCAAGGGCTTTTCGAGACGGAGAATTCGAGAGCATGCGGCCACTTTAGGCGCTCGTTCTTGTTTCGAGCAATCTCGACTTGCGCGGATCTTTCTGTTCGCCCCTACCTGGTGTTAGCATCTCCGACGCATGAAGGCCGGCGACCTCGTAGGAGGCAAATACCGCCTCGTCCGAAGGCTCGGTCAGGGGGCCATGGGCGTCGTGTGGGAAGCGGTGCACGACGTCACCGCGCGCCACGTCGCGATGAAACTCATCGTGAACGCGACGGACAACTTGCGCCTGCGCCTGCTCCGTGAAGCACGAGCCGCCGGAAAGATCTCGCATCGCAACGTCGTCGAGGTCTACGACGTCGGGGAAACGGAAGAACAAGACCCGTTTCTCGTGATGCAGCTGCTCGTCGGCGAAACGCTCTACGCGGTGATCAAACGCGAAGGCGCGCTCGATCAAAAACGGGGCATCACGATCGCGCGAGACATCGCTCGAGCTCTCGTCGCCGCTCATGCTCAAGCGATCATTCATCGCGATCTCAAGCCCGCAAACGTGTTCCTGCATCGTGAAGCCGGCAGCAGCGGCGAGATCGTCAAGGTGCTCGATTTCGGCCTCTGCAAGCCCATGGGCGACAACGAAATGCTCACGACGCCCGGAGGTATGTTGGGCTCGCCCGCGTACATGGCGCCCGAGCAAATCATCGGCGTCGCCGACATCGATCCGCGCACGGACATCTGGGCGCTCGGGGTCCTGGCGTTCGAGATGTTCGCGGGCAAACGGCCTTTTCAGGGTCGCGGACCAGACTTGATCCACGCTGTTTTGAAGGATCCGATTCCACGATTGCGCGACGTCGTTCCGAACATCGATCCGGATCTCGACGAAGTCATCGCCGGCTGCATCATCCGCGATCGCAACGCACGGTTTGCCCATACCGCGGATGTCGTCGCGCGCCTCGAGGTGCTCGCCGATCGAGCCGATCGAGCCGAAGGTGGTCAACGCGACGCGATGCCTTCGATGGATGAAGATGCCGATCTGGGCGTGACGCAGGTGTATCGAGCCGGGTCGCCGCTGCCCGTGCAAACGTATTCGAAGGCGGGAAAAACCATTCCAATGATGAGCGCGAACAACATCATGCGCTCCGCGCCGCCTCCGCCGACAAACGATGCCGTGGCGACGCCAAACCCACAAGGTGGGCCCATCTCGTGGCCGTCGCCTACGCCGTCATCACAACCCAACCCTCAAGCGACGCCCGTGCCGCAACAACCCCTCAAACTGCAAAGCCTCAGCGGCGGGGTTGGTCTTGGCGGAACAGCCATGATGCCGCAGATGAACGAAGCGAATCTGGCGCAATGGCGAGCGCAACAAGCGCAGCAGCAGCAATTTCAACAAGCCCAGGCACAAGCCCAGCAGCAGGCCGCCATGCGTACGTCGGGACAAAATCCCGCCGTCGTCCCCTTCCCGCCGGCCGAAGCAACACCTCCACGCCAATTGCGCCCCTGGGTCGCCGTCGCCATGGGCATCGGCATTGGATTGCTCGCACTTCTGGCGATTATCGCGGCAATCAGTTTTTCCCAGAAATAGGCGTTTACCCCACTTCGAACACCCGACGGCATTTCCGTTCAAACGTACCAACCATTACGGTAAAACGCGAAGCCGCATTCGCACCCGAGCGACATTTGCAATGAAAAGTCGGTATTGGCGACATCACTGCGAATGACTTTCCGCACGAGGATCATCGGTCACGAACGCTTGACACGTTCGCCCCGGTCGGCTTAGCTACGCGGGCATCTCGTCGAGGACACATTTTTATGCACGTGATTGCTCAATTTCTCGTTCGACGCAGCGCGGCTTGGGCCACGGTATTCATCGTATTCATGCTGTCGATTGCGGGCATTTTTTATGCTTCGCGCGTGGATCGGGACGACGACGTTCTGGCTTTTTTGCCGCGACAAAACCCTGAAGTCGGCATTTTTTATGATGTCAGCAAGCGCTTCGGAAGTCTCGATATCGCGCTCGTGGGTATTGAATCGGATGACGTCTTGGCGCCGGATTTTTTGAAACGTTTGCGCGCGGTCACGAAAAAACTCAATGAAACCGAGGGGCTTGGTCATACGATGAGTTTGGCCAACGTCGAAGATTTCGCCCCGGATTTGCAGCACGGCGGCATCACCACCGATTACCTCATCGGGCAGATCCCGGAATCCGATGCCGATCGCGCCGCATTACGGGAGAAAGTGATGTCCCGCGATCACGTGGTCGGCAATTTGATCTCCAAAGACGGTAAATCGACGTTGCTTTACTGTTTTTCCGGGTACGGAACCGAGCAAAAAGTCACGGCGCAAAAAGTTCGTTCGGCGATTGAGGAAGCTTTTCCGAACGAAAAAAAGTATTGGGGCGGAGCGCCTTTTATTTCCACGTACATCTACGATATCACGCAAGAAGACATGCGGCGGCTCGCGCCCTGGGCCGTGCTCATCATCGTACTCATTACGGTTTTCTCTTTCCGTGATGTGATCGGCGCGGGTCTCGCCCTTTTGTCCACGGGCCTCGGAATCCTCATGTCGCTTGGGCTCATGGGTATGCTTCATGTGTCCGTCAACGTCGTCCTCGGCTCGTTGCCCGTCATTCTTTTCGCTTTGGGCAGCGCATATCCGGTCCATATTCTCAGTCGGTATTACGCCATTGCTTATGGTACGGACAGCCAAACCGCCCTGCGTCGAACCCTGGAGGAAGTAGGACCGCCGGTGATTGCGAGCGGTTTGACGACGACGGTGAGTTTGTTGTCGTTTTTGCTCATGGACATCGCGCCGCTGCGAACGTTTGGCGTTTTTACGGCGCTCGGGATCTTCATTACGCTCGTTTTGGCCATGACGTTCGTGCCGGCGATCATTTTGCTCGCTCGGCTCAAAGGTAAAAAACCGCAAGATTTGGGGCCGGCGACATTCCATATTTGGCTGACGACCTTGCCGCAACGCAAACGTATGTTGGTGGGCGCAGCCGTCGCCATCGTATCCATTGCCAGCACGTTTTTCGTGGGCAAGCTCGATAGTCGCATGGATAATGCGGCGTTTTTTGCGAAAAACAGCCCGCCCGACCAAGCCGAACGGTTTTTGCACGATGGATTCGGCGGTTCGCTCTTTCTGCAAGTTCAAGTCAGCGGCGATATGACTGATCCCGCCGTTCTGCGCGAAGTCCGGCTGCTCGCCGATCGGCTTGCCACCGTTCCGCACGTCACGAGCGTCAATCACATCGGCAATGTCATCGCCCAAGTGAATGAAGCGATGGAGGGCGACCGGCGCGTTCCGGACACATCGGCCAAGGTAAAGCTACTTTATCAATTTTTGGCCGGAAAAAAGGCCGTCGAACAGTTGGTCACGGACGATAAACAACACGCGCTCATCGTGGCCAAGCTCGATACGACGAATGCCGGCGAAACGGAGCCGCTCGTTGAAAACCTGCGAAAATTGACGCTTGACACGATGATTACGAAAAACGTGATCGCCGATGCGTCCTCCAATCGAATGGACGAAATCGCGGCCCGCAGGCGACTTTTCGTGGTCGAACGAATTCGAGCGTTGGGAGCGCAATATGCGGTGCCCATGCCCGCCCCGGCGGAAATCGAAAAACACATCGTTGGAACGAAAGCGTTCGATGTGACGAAGACCGTCGAAAAGGGATTGATTGAATTTTTTGGCTCGGATGAATGCTCCGTCGAGCTGGAAAATGCGGATCTCATTCGGAAAGTCGCCTCGGCACTCGCTACCCTCGGCGCCAAGCCCGCGGAAGCAAAAATGACGGAAGCCGTAGCCGGTGCATTGGAAAAGCCGGCGACCGATGAACTCGTGGGTGACCTCGTGGGCACGGTGCGCCGCCCGCTCGACGAGATTTGGCGGCGGGCAAGCACGGCGGAATTGGCCAAGCAATTCATTGCGGCGACGAATTTAGCCATACCGGAAGGGCCGAAGGGTGCTCGATTGACGACCGCGATCGCGACGGCGTTGATGGACGTGGAGGTCCCGACCGTTATTTTGCCGCCGAAAGCGGGTGAAGAAGGACAAACGATGGCGGTGGCGGTGACCGGTCTGCCGGTGATGCACGCGGGTTTGTCGAAGAGCGTCGAAGCCAATCAATGGTGGAGCTTGGGATTTTCGCTCGGAATGGTGCTCATCATCATGGTGGCGCTGTTTCGATCGCTGTACAGCGGTCTTTTGGGCATTCTGCCGATTGTGCTGACGACGTCGATCATTTACGGCGGAATGGGAGCCATCGGCGTGAAACTCGACATTGGCACGTCGATGCTTGCGAGCCTCATCATTGGCGCCGGTGTGGATTATGCCGTGCATCTCATGGTTTCGTGGCGAGCGCCCCAAGGCGCGGACATCAGCGAATCGGCGCGTATGGCGGCGCGCGAGACCGGCCCTGCGATTTGGGTGAATGCATTGATGGTCGCGGCGGGATTTTTCGTGTTGACGCTCGGAGATGCGCGTCCTCTGCAAAATGTGGGAGGATTGACGGCGGCGGCGATGGTGACGGCAGCGCTTGCGACGATACTGGTCATCCCACTTTTTGCCCGAAAACTTAGCTATTATCGCAGTGTGGATAGAATACTCGAACCCGCGCTTCCGTCTGAAGCGCCCGACGCCGATCTTGCCCCGGACGCAAATCGGCCCTGAACGAACGAGGATCCCGATGAACAAGTCTTTCCGTGGTTGGCTTTCCGTGGGTGCAGTCCTTTCCGTCGCATTCGTGGGCGTGGGGAGCGCCGGCGCAGATCCCCCCGGTGATGCATTGGTCGGAAAGATGGACAAAGCCATGAACATGGCGAAAACCCAGTACCTCGAATACGAGGTCATCAATCAGGAGCCGGGCAAAGCCGAAAAGAAGATCGGCATGAAGGTCTACATCAAGGGCGAAAAGCGGATGACCGAATTCACCGCGCCCGCGGATATGAAGGGCACCAAAGTCCTCATTCTGAGCCCGACGCAAATGTACGTATACCTGCCGGCCTTCGGCAAAGTCCGCCGCATCGCGAGCCATACGACCGATCAAGGCTTCATGGGGATGACCTTTACGCAGGACGATTTCGCGTCGCAGGTTTACGGCCCGGTCTATGCGGGACAATTGCTGAGCGAATCCGGCAACGATCAAAAGCTCGCTTTGACGCCCAAAACGGGACAAACCACTCCCTACGGCAAACTCGAATTCACCGTCATGAAAGACAAGAGCTTGCCCTCGGAAATCAAATACTTCAATGCCGGCGGCCAGCACATCAAGACTGAAGTGCGCTCGGACTACAAGTGCGAGCAGGGCGTGTGTATTCCGCAGACGCTCAAAATGACCGATCATTCCAAGGGTGGTCACTGGACGAAGTTCTCCACGAAAGAGTGGAAACTGAATCCCGACCTGAGCGACGATTTGTTCTCGAAGCGCAACCTCGAAAAGTGATAACGTCCCGCTCGTCATGAAGCGTCACGCCTGTTTGGGCGGCGCGAGCATTCTTGCCGCCGCCCTTTCCCTCGGTACATCCACCACAGTTTACGCCGACGAACTCGAGCTCGATTGGAGCGGTCGCATCCAATCCGATTTGCGTTTTCGCATTGCGCCTGTGGGAGTCGGCGGCTTTTACAGCCGTCAGGAACTTCCCGCCGGCGTCGAACGAAATTGGAACACGCTCGCGGTAAAACTCAACGCCACCTACGGCAAGTTCAAAGGCGTCACCGAGCTGAATTTCGTGTACAGCGGTTTTCCGGAACAACTCAACAGTGTCTCGGACTTGAGTCGCATTGAGAAAACGGACCCGTATCGTGTGGAAGCTCGAGCGGCGTACATCGAAGCGAGCGGGATTTTCCTGAAGAACCTCGACCTGCGTATCGGTCAACAAATTGTCTCGTGGGGCGTCGGCGACCAGTTCAATCCGACAAACAACCTCAATTCGGACGATCTCCGTGATCCGTTGCTGTTCGGTCGACAAGCAGCGAATTTCATGGTGAAGGCTGATTATTGGATCAATGAAGATTGGTCCATTTCAGGCGTATTGGCGCCGATCTTCAAACCGGCCCTTTTGCCGCTCTCCGGCTCGCTCGCTTTGGCGCAACTCGATCGCATGCCGTTCGTCGACGAGAGTTTTCGTCATCGCGTGATCGCCGAACAAGCCGCGGCGCAAACGATTTTCGGTTTTCCCACCGTCGTCGGCAGCGTGACGCCGCAATTGCCCGAACCGTCGTTCGGCAATATGCAATTCGCTTATCGCATTGCCGGATCCATCAAGGAACACGACCTGGCGTTGTCGTTTTACCGCGGTCGCAGCGATTTTCCGCAACCTGTCGCCAATCACACGCGACTCGTCGCCAACAAGCAATGCAATCCCAACAAACCGGCCGAATGCGTCGAAGGGACGCTCCAGACCGATGTCACGTTGCAATATCCCGAGATGTACGTCTACGGATTCAATGCCGCGGGTGAAATCAATCCGTTCAAGTGGATCAAAGACGACATCAACGGCATCGGGTATCGATTCGAAGGCGCTTTGATCGTTCCGAAAGACCAACGTATTCGCATTACGAACGACGACTTGCCGCTGGGAATTCCGCAGCCCGCAGGCGATTACGATTACGACGGCGATGGCCAGCCCGGCGGCGGCAAACAACCGCTCGTCCTGGAACAAAAACCCTTTTTGAAATGGGTTCTCGGGCTCGATTACACCTTCGGCGAGCACGTGTACGTCAATGCCATGTGGGTGCACGGCATGGTCGACGAATTCGGCGCCGGCGATTTCATCACGCCCGGATATGCCGTGCGGCAAAGCGGCGTCGTCGAAGGGGCCAACATTCTTTCGTGCGCTTTGTCCAAAAATGGCGAAACGTGTGCGCGAGAAATACTCCGGCCGCGCCTCGGTGATTACGTGATTCTCGGCACCGACCTGAAATTCATGAATGACGCGGCCCTCTTCCGGCTCTTCACCATTCTCGATGTGACGGGTTTGGAAGAACGTACCTGGGACGACGAACAAAGCAAACGCGTCACGCGTAAGATCTCGCCCTTCAGCGCCGAAGGTTTCTCGATGGTTCTGTTCCCGTCGCTCGAATACAACTTCGGCAATGGTCTCGAACTGAGTGCCGGCGGTTTATTCCAGCTGGGCAAGTCGTACACAAAGTTCGGTTCTGCGGAGACAGGTGGGAACGTTCTTTGGACGCGCGGGCGTTATAGCTTCTGATTGTTGACCTCCGTGCGCTCCACTTTGGTTTTGCTTCTCGCCGCGACACTACCCGCATGTAGCGAGCCGGCCGAGGAGTCTGCGCGTCTTGTCGCGACGGCGGGCATTGCGAGCGCTATGGCCTCATTTGCCCCGCCAAACCCGTCCGCCAAACCCGCCCTACCGTTGCCCGACGATTGCCGGGAAACTGCCAAAGCCTCGATTTTCGTTTCCCCGCGCACGCCACGTCCCGGAAAAACGCTGCGGTTTGTCGTTGCGAAAGACGAAACCCAGGACGGAAGCATCATCGTGCGCGATGCGTCGGGGGCGGAAGTCGCCCGAGCGGAAACGCAGGAAGGCGGACCGCCGTATTTTTGGCGCGCATCCGTCGATTCGGCGGTGAAAGGAACGTATCGCGTCTACTTCACCGCGGAAAATGCCGTGCAGACGTGCAAGCAGGTGATCGTCGACGACGTCGAGGAAAAACTGCCGCCGCCGCCGGGCATGTGGCCGGCGACGCGCGTGTGGAACGGCGAAACGGAGAACCTGTATTCGGCTTGGATCCAAGCGCTTTTTGACGCCCCCGTCGGCGAACCGCTCTCGTTTGCGGCTTTGCACGATGCGCTTCGCGATCCCCGTCGCAATTTCCTGCACGATCATTTGACCCCCAACGAAGATGCCGACGGGCCCAAAGCTCCGGTGATCGATCCCGATTGCGCGGACCTTCCATTTGCTTTGCGCGCGTACTTTTCGTTCAAGCTCGAACTGCCTTTCGCGTATTCGTCATGTACACGCGGGGGCGGAGGACGAGCGCCGGATTGCAAGAATCCTCGGTCGAACCTGGAATGGCCCGTGCACCGAAATCCCGATCGTATGGCGGAGTTTGCCGAGTTTGTCCGAACGACGCTGGCCGATACGGTGCATTCCGGTACGCCGCGCACGGCGGGCGATGATGACGAGACAAACTTCTATCCAGTTCGTCTAAGCGAACGATCGTTACGACCGGGAACGATTTACGCCGATCCGTACGGGCACGTGCTGGTTGTGGTGCGACGCTTGCCGCAGACCTCCGAACATGCCGGCATGTTGCTGGCGGTGGATGGGCAACCGGATGGAACGGTGGGGCGTAAGCGGTATTGGCGCGGGAATTTCTTGTTTGCGTTGGATCCGTCGCTGGGCAGTCCGGGCTTCAAGCGCTTCCGTCCGGTGGTGGTCGAGAACAACGTGTTGCGAGCGCTGAAGAACCAAGAGATCGCAGTGCATCCCGATTACGGCGACTGGGCAATGGAGCAGTACGAGCATGAGGTCGAAGGGTTTTACGATCGCGTCGACGACGTACTTTCTCCGGCGCCGCTGGATCCAGGCCGCGCGTTGCTCGAGATGATTGATGCGCTCGAGGAGCAGGTGAAGGTGCGCGTCGGGTCGGTGGACAATGGGCGCAAGTATCGTCAAGGCGGCAAGCCGCGGATCGATATGCCCGAGGGAGCGGCTATTTTTGAAACCGTGGGGCCTTGGGAAGACTTTTCGACGCCGTCACGGGATCTGCGTTTGCTCGTGGCGATCGACATGGTGACGGGGGCGCCGGCGCGAATCGCGCGTCGTTTGTCGCGTTACGCGGTTGAAAAGGGACAAACGCCGGACGATGTCCGAAAAAAGCTCGAAACCACGTTGACCGAGGAGTTGAGCAAGCGACGATTCGAGTACATCCGGACAGACGAATCGAAGTTCGGTTTGTCATTGGCGGACGTCGTCAAGCGCGCCGAAGCCTTCGAGGTGGCGTACAATCCAAACGATTGTCCGGAACAACGCTGGGGAGCGCCGGAAGGTTCCGAGGAAGCGGCGACGTGTGTTTTGCACGCGCCGTGGAAGCAAGTCGCGCGGATGCGGAAGATGCGCAAGTGGTTCAAGGAGCGCAAACGACCGGCTCGCGGGAGCTGAACGCGGGTTTGTCGCGCTGAATTCGTCCCGCTGTAAACGACGGCTACTTGTTTCGAGCAGGGCAGCCGATGCGTGCGCCGATCGACACGGTTTCGCGTTCGGCGACTTCGAGCGCCTCGACCATGCGTTTGCGATTGGCGTTGGGAATGGAGCGATTCGACAGGTCGGCTTCGAGGCGCGCGACCAGCTCGAGCTGCAAGTCGTACATCCGCTGCAATTCCCGAGCTTGAGCGTCTTTGTCGTTTGCCGGAGCGGGTTTGGCTTGGATGAGCGAAATCTCGGTGAAGAGCGCCGAGGAATCGCGCGGGGGCTTGTACGTGTACATGCCTTGGCAACGATCGGCGCGAGGTCCGATGAGGATATTGGCTTGCCGCCCGCCGGCTTCCTGGCGTCGTCCTTCTTGATCACCGAGAAACGCAATGCGGTAGTTTGTCACCGCGACGCCGACAAACGTGCTGTATCCCGGGCCGCCGGAGTCGGTCGACGTGGGAAGTTCCACTTCGTCAAACGCCTTTTCGATGCATTCGCGAAATGGGGTGAGGTCGTGACTCGGTGCGCTTTGGTCTTTCGGCACGAGCGACGTCACGTGCGCGTTGGAAAAGTGTTCGTCTCTCCCAACCTCGAAATCCACGACGGCGATGTATTCACCTTCGAATCCAGAAGATTCGTATTCCTTTTCCCAGCACGCAACGACGGGGCGTAAATGGCCCGCCGTGGACGCGGCGATGAGCGCAGCTGCACGATCTCGCGGAGTTGCGCAACCAGTCATAACGAGAGTCACGATTACAACTGGTATCGCGAGTGACCAACGCGCAATGGGCTGAGGCATCGTCAACGCTCCGTTTTCGCAGGGTCGGTCAAAATCGTGCCCTGAATGCTGCTGTAATCGGCGTATTGACGTGTTCCTTCGCGCACTCCGATGTAACGAATCGTCGTTTCGGCGCCGCGATCATCGTAGGTCTTCGCCATGTCGAGTTGGCGTTGGCATCCGACCAGGCCAAAAGCCAGCAAGCAAACGAGGTGGACGCTCGCCTTATGACCACGTTTTGCAATACCCTGCGCGGGTACGTTTTGATCGGGGCGTGCATTGCGACGAGGGGTCGTGAGCATCGGGCCCGACGGTAGCAGATTTTTGCTTTCCCACGACGATCGTCGATGTAGAAGCGAAATACATCGACGACGCCAATCAGGAGACCGGTGGAAACGCTTGCGGAGCGCATAACGCGAGAAGGTCCAATCAACGAGCTCGACGCAGTGGGCTGGATCGTGCGACTCGCAAAGAAACTCGAATCGATGCATTCGCGCGGTCTCGCGCATGGCGCGGTGTCGCCTGACGCAATGAAGACGGCGAGTGCATCGCGGTTGTCTCTTGGAATGCTCATCCCGACGGGCGCCATTCGAAGCCGGCTCGAATATCGTTCGCCGGAACGTTTGGACACGGGACCTTCGTCACCCACGGACGATGCCTGGGGCACGGCGGCGACGCTGTATGCATTGATCACCGGCTCGAGCCCGTTTGTCGCGGCGGATGACGCCACCACACGAAAAAAAATTCGTGAAGGTGTTTTTGCTCCTTTGTCGTCCTTCGATGTCGGCGACGACGACCTGCAGCACATCATCGAAGCCGCGCTCAACCCCAACGCGGCGCAGCGAACAGCAAGCCTCGCCGCGTTCCGCGAAGCGCTCGAAGGATGGCATCCCGATTCGAAAGTGCGGGAACTGCCGCCGATGGTCGACGACCAGCCGGAAGATGACGACGACGACGCGCGCACCGTGATGCGTCCTGTCTCCGCTGCCGATGCCGTACGCGCGTTGATGGCCCAACGTGAACAAGCGGCGCGAGCTTCCGAGCCTGCCGCTCCCGCCGCGACACCAGCCAAAGCAAATCCTTCGCCCTCGAACGAATCCGTTGGTGCTCAAAGGGGTGGTCCGGCCAAACCCAACCACGGGTTGCTCGAAGACGACGACGAGAACGCCAAAACAGCGATGATCTCGGTCTCGCCCTTGGCCATGATCGCCAAGGTGACGGGAGCGCCCGCGACCGTGCCCGCTCCGCCGCCGGAGAACATGACGAAGTCGACGCCACCGCCGGGAGCGCAGGGCACGGGCTTCGGCATGATGCGTTCTGCCGGAGCAGCACCGGCTCGTACTCCGGGAGCCCCGGCGGCTCGGACCAATTTGGCCAAAGGCACCATTGCGGGCGGTTTCACAGCCAAAGCCGCGATGGAGCAAGCGCAAAAAGCAGCCGCAACTCCGGCCTATACGCCCCAGCCCCCGCCTGTCCCGGGCATCTCGCGCGAAGCGGTTCTCGAGGACGTCGACAACGACGCCACGGTCATGCGCGAGGCACCGGCGGAGGTGCTGCGTCGAGCGAAGTCTTCGATCGCGCCGCCTGCCGATCGCAAGACACCCGTCGATCCAATTTCGGCCGCCGTGGCGGCAAGAACCGCCGTTTCGACCCCTCCGCCCGCCGCGACAAACCCTGCTTCGCCCCCCGCTGAAACGAGCATGTCTTTCGGGTCGATCTCGTTGGTCGAAGAGATATCCGAGACCGGCAGCGTCGTGGAGCCGCGCGAAACGCCCGTATCACCGTCCAAAGGTCTGAACGTCAAGGCGATCTTGGCCGGCACGACGCCCGCCGCCGCGGCCAATGCACTTGGACAAACTCCGGGCTCCGCAACGCCGACCCCCGCACCCACGCCGGGATTGGCCACGTCCGCACTGACCTCCCCCTCGACGTCGGGCATGCTCGCGCCGCCCATACCGCAACCCGCGTCGGCCCTGGGGCTCAATGCGCCGTCGACGCCGGGCATGCGAGCGCCCGTGGCGACTCCGGTTCCCGTCGCTCCGCCCGCTCCACCGGCCAAAGAACCAGCCCCGGCACCCATGGTCGCCCCCGAAGAAGAACAGCCGAGCGCCGTCAAAGGGCTCTTCATCGGCGTCGGCATCGCGGTGCTGATCCTCGTCGCCGCCGCCGCCGTTTATTTCTTTGTGCTCAAACCTTAACGACGACCGCGACGTTCGTCCGCGCGTCCCCGATCGGTTTTCCGTCCGCCTTCGGGAACCCGCAACAACTGCATCTCCGCGTCGAATCCACCCATGTCGATCCGCGCGGTCATGAGCCGTTCGAGACCGACATACTTGGCCACGCGTGCGCTCTGCGCAGGTACGGGCGTGATCCACGCGATGCGCCCGCCCGGAGCAAGTACGGCCGCCGCGTGCGCCAAGAAGCGATCGAGCAACGAATGCAAGTCTTCGCCACGCAACACGCGCCTGCCCATCGGCGGGTTCGTGATGATCAACGTCGGCGGCCGCGTCCCACGAGGCACGAACGTGAGCGCGTCTTCCAGGAACAACGCGGCATCGTTGGCTCCCGCCGAATCCAGGTTTTTCCGGGCCACCTCGAGCGCCGCAGCATCACGATCCGTTCCCATGAGCCGTGCATAAGGACCGGCCATTTTTCGCTCGCATAACTCCATGCCCGATCCGACGAAGGGATCCCAGACGATATCGTCCGGACGAACTCCCGCCACACGCACGAGCGCGGCGGCGATGGTCGGATGCGATGCTGCGGGCACATCGCCCAGGCGATAGGCAAAACGCGGGTCGTCGAAACGAGGACGCAGTTCCACCTCGAGCTTCTTGGAATCGTTGGAGGTCGAAACGATGACGTCCCACGTGGTCGACGTTGGGTCGTTGATGATGTTCGGGCAATTCGCGGCGATTTGTTCCGCGGCGCGCCACGTGACGGCGCGATGTTTTCCGCCGTCGGCCCAGTCGATGCGAAAGCGGGCGGGACCGTTCGTGAACGTTTCGAAGATGCGTAACGCGACGGGCGTCGAGAGAGCTCGCGTGAGAGCATCGGCGACTTCGCCCGAAGGACCGATGGGTTCGGCGGGCAACGGAAACCCAAAGTTCAACATCGTACGAACTCGAAACAATTGTTCCGGCGGTCCCACGAGCGTCGCGAAAACCCGATCGACTTGGTCCGTTTCGGGGGACAAACGCGGCAGGAACTTCTTGTCGACTTCGCCGAGCATGATCGGCGCAACGCCCGAACGGCAATGCAGCACGACTGCCGTCGGTACGGTCAACGCTTTGGTCGGATCGAACGACGACGGGACATCACGACCTGCGGTGCGTTGGGCGATCAGCGCGGCTTTGGATGCAGTTCGCGCAAGCAGTTCATCGCCTTCGACGTCGAGTTTGTCGAGGGACGCGACGACGTCGGCTCCGCCTGTTTTTCCAAGGGCTGCGGCGAGGGCTCGACGCGCCGACGCATCCGTTTCTTTGTCCAGCGCTGCGGCCAGGGCCTGCGCGACCTCGAGCGTACGTTGTTTCGAGAGCGCGTTGGCGGCGGCGCGACGAACCGCAGCATCTTCGTCGCCAAGGTTCGTCATGAGGAACTGTGTCAGCTCTTCGCTTGTCCGTTCCGCGGCAAACCGTCCGATGAGCGGCACCAAGCGGGCGCGAGCTTTGGGGGCGGCCGATTGCGTCTTGGCCATCGCTTCGCGAACTGCGTCCGGACCAAATCGCACGAGCGCTTTTTTCGCTGCATCCGCGGCGGACGAACCGTTCGCGATCAAGTCGATCAACCCGTCGAGGTCTGCTTTTCTCGGGAAAAACCCCGGATCTTCGACTGCTTTTTCGAGGCTGAAATCGTTGCCTCTGCGCGCCGTCATGCTGCCTGTCTCGTTCTCTGCTCCGCAATCGACGCTCGCTTGAATGCCTGGCGTGTGCGTGCGCGGCGCGAGCATACTTCGTGCGTCGCGATCGACCACCCTTCGCGGGTAAAACAACCCATTTTTCAGGACTGGCAGCGCGTGTCTTCTCCACCCATGAACGTCTCGGTACACTCCGCCGCAGTGCTCGACACCTCTGCTCTGATGCCCCGAACCGCGGGCGCCATCGAAGTGCTTCGTACCGTGCTCGAGAAGCTCGATCGCGGTGAACGAGTCGTCGTGGCGACGGTCATGGCTCGGCACGGATCCGCTCCTTGTACGCCGGGACAAAAGCTGGCCCTTTTTCAGGACGGAACAGCGCTGGGCACGGTGGGTGGAGGCGCTGTCGAACGCGCGGTTCTTCGTTCCATGGCCGAGCTTCTCGCTGCGTCGGCTCCACTGCCGCGAACCGAAACGTTTCGGCTGGGACCGTCGCTCGGCATGTGTTGTGGAGGTTCGGGCGATATGCTGCTCGAGCCTATGATTCCGCCGCATCACGTACTTGTCGTCGGCGCGGGACACGTCGGTGTGTTTCTCGCACAACTTCTCGCGTCACTGGGTTTTTCCGTGACGATTTGTGACGCTCGAGAATCCGCGGCCGTGCCCGAACGTTTGGGCCAAGACAAACCAGACGCGACGCCCATCCAGCTCCTCTGCGCCGAGCATGACGATCCGATCGTGCGGCAGTCGTTGCCGAAGGATCTGCAGCGCGTAGCGATGTTGGTCATGACGCACGATCATCAGATCGACCAAGCCGCGATCGAGTGGGCCATCGGCGTGGGCTTCGGGTTCGTCGGAGGCGTGGGAAGTCGCCGCAAAGCTGCGAAGACGCGGGATCGACTCGAAGCGAAGGGCGCGTCGGAAGCGGACATGAAGCGCGTGCGCATGCCGCTCGGTGTGGACATCGGAGCCCGAACGCCGGCGGAGATCGGCGTCTCGATCGCGGCGGAAATCGTCGCTTGGCGCGCGAGCATGACGGGGCTCGTGCGGCACGGTTCGAAGATTGGCGAACCTACGCCACGTGCCTCGGACGAAACCGACGAACCAGATTCATCACGTGCGTAGATAACGACTGGCACGCGCGAGAATCCGGCATCAGAGTCGCGGCCATGTCGGACACGGTTGCGATCATTCTTGCCGCGGGAAAAGGCATGCGCCTCGGGGGACCCAAAGCGTTGCTTTTGTGGCCCGGCGCCAAAGGGACCAAACCTCGACCATTTGCCATTGTTCACGCGGAAAAACGTCTCCAAGCGGAATCGCAACGAGCGATTGTCGTGGCGCGAAAACACGTCGTGCAGGCGCTCATTCCGTTCGTTTGTCCGGGTCTGGATTTGGTCGTTTCGAACGCCCCGGACGAACTCGGTCCGGCCGGGTCCATCGCCACGGCGATTTCACGCCTCAAACCAACCGATCGTGTCCTGGTTTGTCCTGTCGATACCTTGCCTGCGCGTCGCGAAACCACCGAAGTCCTCTTGGCCGCGCTGGGTGTTTCAGGCGCCGCGCCGCTCGCCACACGACCGAAAGTCGGCGAGCGTTTTGGGCATCCCGTCGCGATGCAAGGAGCAGCCCTGGAGCGTTACCGTGAGGCGAATCCGCCGCCGCTGCGCGATCACCTGCGGGCGTTGGGTGACGCGTGTATCGGTGTGGACGTACGGGACAACGATGTGCTCGTGGACATTGATACGCCCGCGGAAGCTGCCCGATATCTCCAAGGCCCACCGACGTTCTTGAACGGATAAGCTACGGACTCGAGAGAGGGGCAAACGGTCGCGATGAACGAAATCGTTGGAGCAGCAACGGGTTTGTCGGAGTGGCGTAGTTCGTGGGCTCGCGGGACGCTTCTGGGTTTGGCCGTCGGGGACGCGTTGGGCACGACGCTCGAGTTCCAAGCGCTCGAAGCGCCGCCATTTCCGACGCTCGCCACCGGGCCGCACGTGGACATCACCGGGGGCGGTCCGTTTTCGGTCGAGCCGGGACAAGTCACGGATGATTCACAAATGGCCGCTTGTTTGGCGGCCAGCCTGAAGGCCCACGGAAGGTTTCACGCGACAGACGTGGCTCACCGGTACGTCGCGTGGATGCTGCATGCGTTCGACATCGGCAACTTGACGCATGCGAGTTTGTCGATGATCGGACGTGGTGTTTCGATTGGCGAAGCTTCGCGCCGTGCGTGGCTTCACTCGGAGAAGAACTCCGCAGGCAACGGGTCGCTCATGCGCATTGCGCCGATCGCCGTAGCGTTTGTCGACGATCCCATCGCGCGACGCTTGGCGGCTCTCGCCGACAGCGCCATCACGCACTACGACCCACGATGTCGCCTCGCGTGTGCGGCGTTTTGTTCCGCGATCGCCGCTGCCGGACAGGGTTTTACCAAGCCCGAAGAGATGCTCGCCGCCGCCGTTACCGAAGTGGACGACGCAGCCTCGGCGCTCATCGATCTGGCCCCATCCGACGGTCCCGATACGGAGCGCGCCCGAGAAGCGTTGCTGGGCGACCTGGAAATGGCGCGTCGCGACGATCCCGGCTTGTACGAAGCCGACCTGCACATTCATCGGATGCAAGGGTTTGTCCGGGTCGCCTTTCGCTTGGCCTTTTGGGAGCTACTGCATGCCCCGACGTTCGAAGCGGCGCTCATCGACACGGTCAACCGCGGCGGTGATGCGGATACGAACGGCGCGATCGTGGGTGCCCTGTTTGGAGCTCGTTTCGGACACGAAGCGATCCCCGAGCACTGGGAGACGCGGGTTCTGCAAGCCATGCAATCGAGCGATTTGGCCGGGCTACGTTACGACTATCACCCGCAGGTCCTGTTGGAATTTGCCGACGCAGCGACCCGAAAATGAAAAGAGACTTTCTTTGCGGGCACAGGCTCGCGAAGATGAGGTTTGCCGATGACTATCGCGACACCTTCTTCCGCCAAAAACCCCACAACGTTTGTCGGAACCAACGTCCCTCGCGTCGACGGTCTGGCGAAAGTGACCGGTCAAGCGGCCTATGTCGACGACCTTCGTCCGGCAGCGGGTGAGCTCTTCGGAGCCACCGTACGCAGCCCATGCGCACACGGAGTTTTGCGCGGCGTGACGCTCGATCCGACGTTCGATTGGAGCGACGTGACCGTGGTCCAAGCTGCGGACATCGCCATCAACGAAGTGCAGTGCATCTCGGCGGAACAACCGATCTTGGTCAAGAACCGCATTTTGCACGCGTACGAACCGATCGTTCTGTTGGCCTGCTCGGACAAACAGAAGCTCAACCGAGCCATCCACGCGGTCAAACTCGACATCGAAGAGCGCGTCCCCGTGCTCGATCCCGAAGCATCACTCGCCAAGCAGGACATCATTTGGGGCGACGACAACGTCCTGAAGAAAATTACGATTTCGAAAGGTTGCGCGGACGTAGCCGCGGATGACGCGAGTATCAAGGCGATCGACGAAGCGATCGCCGCGTGCGCGGTTGTCGTTCAAAACCGGTATTCCACGCATCACCAAGAACAGCTGTACATCGAGCCGCAAGGCGTGATTGCGCATTGGGACGACGCGGGTGTGCACGTCATCGGTTCGATTCAATGTCCTTATTATGTGCACAAAGCATTGGTGCACGCGTTTGGTTTGCCCGGGGATCGGGTGCACGTGACGCAATCGGTCACGGGCGGCGGGTTTGGCGGAAAAGAAGAATACCCGTCGGTCATTTCACTGCATGCGGCGCTGTTGGCGAAAAAGAGTGGTCGGCATGTGCGGATGATTTACGACCGCAAAGAAGACATCGAAGCGACGACGAAGCGGCATCCGGCGATTTGTGAAATCACGACGGGCAGTGATATCGACGGCACATTACGCGCGCTGAAAATGCGCATCCTCATGGACGGGGGCGCGTACATGACGTTGTCGCCCGTCGTTTTGTCGCGCGGAGCATTGCATGCGGCGGGCGCGTATCGTTGGTCCGACGTCCGCATCGATGCGATCGCCGTGGCCACGAATACGCCGCCCAATGGTGCATTTCGCGGGTTTGGCGCGCCGCAAACGATTTGGGCCATCGAACGCCATTTGGATGAAGTCGCCAAAAAGACGGGGCGCGATCCGCTCGACTTCAAACGACAAAACATGCTGCGCGAAGGCGATGTTACGTCGACCGGTCAAGTTCTCCGAGGTTCCGTAGGCATTGCCGAATGCGTCGACAAAGCGCTCGAAGCCAGCAAGTACCAAGAAAAACGTGTGGCCGGACCGGTCATTCATGGACGCAAAGCTCGAGGTATCGGGGCGAGCGTCTTCATGCACGGCGCGGGTTTTACCGGTACGGGTGAAACGTACCTCAAAGGTCGCGTGGCCGTGGATTTGCTCCCCGGCGGAAGGCTCAACATTCGCACGGCATCGACCGATATCGGCCAAGGTACGGAGACGGTTTTTCGACAAATTGCGGCCGATGCGGCAAACCTGAGCCTCGATGCGGTGGATTTTACGGTTCCTTCGACGACGCACGTGCCCGATTCCGGTCCGACGGTCGCTTCACGAACGGTGATGGTGGTCGGATCGATTGTTGAAAAAGCGGCCAAAGAAATCGCGGCGCGCGTGCGCGCTGAAATGGATCACGGCGGAGGCGATTTTGCGACGGCCGGTGATCGGCTTTTGGCGCGGGAAAAGACCGTGACGGCGCTGGTGCAATACAGTCATCCCGATTGGGTGAAATTCGACGACAAGACGTACAAAGGCGATGCGTATCCGGTTTTCGGTTATGCGTGCGATGTTGCGGAAGTCGAAGTCGATCTCGATACGTTGGAGGTCACGGTGCTGGGATTCTGGAGCGCCACGGACGTGGGAAAAGCCATTCATCCTTTGATGTGCAAAGGGCAAATCGAAGGCGGGAGTTTGCAAGCCATCGGGTGGGCGCTTTGGGAAAACGTCGTTTGGAAAGACGGCAAGATTCTCAATCCACGAATGACGAATTACATCATTCCAACCGCCCTGGATGCGCCGCCATTTCACGTCGATCTCGTCGAAGCACCTTATGCGTATGGTCCGGGCGGCGGCGCCAAAGGTCTGGGCGAATTGCCTATGGACGGTGGAGCGCCGGCGATCGCGGCCGCCATTGAACACGCAACGGGCATCATCGCGCGCGATTTACCACTTTTGCCGGAACAACTCTTGGCATTGCAACTCAGCGGAATCTGATTTTTCGACAAACCTCGAGGAGACGATCACCATGCGCATTCTGCACACCATGCTCCGAGTCGGCGACTTGGAAAAATCAATCGCGTTTTACACGGAAGTTTTGGGGATGCACGTCATTCGCAAGCGCGATTATCCCGAGGGGCGATTTACGCTGGCGTTTTTGGGTTATGGCGATGAAGAGTCCACGGCGGTGCTGGAATTGACGCACAATTGGGATACGAAATCGTACGAGCTTGGGAATGGTTACGGACATATTGCCATTGCCGTCGAAGATGCCTACAAAACGTGCGCCGACGTCAAGACCCGCGGGGGCAAAGTCACCCGCGAAGCCGGACCGATGAAACACGGTACGACGGTCATTGCATTTTGCGAAGATCCCGATGGGTACAAGATTGAATTCATTCAGCGCAAGGTGGAGGAATAAGCCTTGAAAATTTCCTTGCACGTCAATGGGCAATCGCGCGAAGTCGAGCTTCCGCCGCTCAGTCGCTTGCTCGATGCATTGCGTGGTCCTTTGGGTTTACCGGGAACCAAAGAAGGCTGCGGCGAAGGCGAATGCGGTTCGTGCACCGTATTGCTCGATGGCGTCGCCGTGAATGCGTGCCTCGTATCGATCGGCCAATGCGCAGGGCGAAATGTCACGACGGTCGAAGGTTTGCCCGATACGACGAAAAACGGGCCACTCGCCCGATGTTTCATCGAACACGGCGGAGCGCAATGCGGCATTTGCACGCCGGGGATGCTGGTGAGCGCCGAGGCACTTTTGCAAAGGCGCCCGAATCCATCGGATGACGAAATTCGCGAAGCCATTGCGGGAAATCTCTGCCGCTGCACGGGTTATCAACGCATCGTCGACAGCATTCGCGAAGCCGCGAAACAGAGGCGCGAAGAAGGAGGTGCCGCATGACCGTCGCGGACCTCGTGGCTTATGACATGAAACATGCCGAATCGATTGATTCGGTATGCGGTATTTTGGCGGAACGCCATGCGCGCGGTGAAGCAACGGTCCTGCTCGCCGGAGGCACGGATTGGGTCGTCGAACAAGAAATGCGCAAGCCTCTAGCGCCGGGACAAACCTTGCCGCTCGTGGTGGACATTTCGCGTCTTTCGGATTTGCGGGGCATTTCATTGCAGCGCGGCGTGCTTCGTATTGGTGCCGCCGCGACGTACCTCGAAATTCGCCGCCATCCCGACGTATTGGCTCGCGCTCCGATGCTCGAACGAATGGCGAGCGAACTTGGAGCTCTACAAATTCAGGGGCGCGGCACATTGGGCGGTAATTTGGCGACGGCTTCGCCCGCAGCCGATGGAGTGGCCGCGCTGGCCGCGTATGACGCGACGATTGTCGTGCGCAGTGTTCGCGGCGAACGGCGCATTGCATTTACGGATTTGCAGACGGGATACAAGCAAAGCACGCGGGCGCCGGATGAAATGATCGTGGCGGTGGAAATGAATTTGCCCGGGGAAGGAACTCCGTGGATTTGGCGCAAAGTGGGCACTCGACGCGCGCAAGCCATTTCCAAAATGGCCCTGGCGGGCATTGCGGTTCGTTCGGACCAACGTGTCGTGCGGTTTGGCCTGGGTATGGCGTCCGTTGCGCCCGTTACGGCGACCTTACCGAAAACCCGAGCGCTTGTCCTTTCGAAACCATTGCCGGATATTGCGGGTGAAGAATTGGACGCCGCGGTTCTCGCGGATATCTCGCCCATCGACGACGTACGTTCGACCCGCGATTATCGAAAACACGTGGCCAAAGCCATCGTGCGCGCATTCCTGCGCGACCTGGGCGCGCCCGTATGAATGCCGTGGAATTTTCACTTCGTAGCATTCGTCCGGAAGACGACGCAGCCGTCGCGAATATCATTCGCACGGTCATGCCCGAGTTTGGCGCGGACGGTCCCGGATTCGCCATTCACGATCCCGAGGTCAATGGGATGAGCTCGGCGTATTCCATTCCCCGCGCAGCGTATTGGGTGGTCGAAACGCAAGGCCGCGTCGTGGGAGGCGGAGGCATTGCGCCATTACAAGGCAGTAACGGACAAACCGCGGAATTGCGCAAGATGTACTTTTTGCCCGAAGCTCGAGGCATCGGCGCGGGCAGCGCGCTCTTGCGGCATCTGTTGAAGCTCGCGCGGGACTTCGAGTTTGCCCACGTCTACCTGGAAACCCTCACCGGAATGGACGCCGCGCAGCGCCTTTACGAGCACCTGGGGTTTCGACGTTTGGACAAACAGCAGGGATGCACCGGGCACTTTGGCTGCAATCGGTTTTACCAGCTCGACCTCGGGCGGTAGTACAGATCACCAAATCACTATTTTGAAGAAAGTACGCAACTGACGACGCGCTCGTGACGATGGACATGATGTGGAGGGTGATTCGCGAGCACGCCCTACCGCGACATGTCTTCGCTCGCAGAGAGATCGAGATGCGTCATGATGCACCGTTACATTCGTAGGATTCCGCGCGTCAATTTGTCGGGCGGGTTTGCCTTGGGCCGAGCGCTGCTCGTAGCGACCGATCTTGTGCCGCGTTTGTCGGAGCCGATTTTGCGTGCGCGCCGACTCTTGGAAAATCGATTGGACAACCTTGCGGCGCGTTTGCCCGGGCACGATGTGAATCCGCAAAATGAACGAACGTCATTGGCTTTGGCAGGACGCACGCTCGATGCGGGCTGGGTGGCTTTGCACGATTGGCTCGAAGCCATGGCGGCATTGCCGGCTCATCAGGAAGCCGCGCGGACGGCGGTGGAATTGCTCATTGGGATTTTCCCGCATGGAATGGCGCTCGTCAGACCACCGCCGCTGTTGGAATGGGCGGAATCGGAGGCGCGATTGGCACGAATCGACAAGGACGGGTTCGAGCCGACGTTATGGGCGCTGGGCGGTAAACCGTTTGTCGAAACAATTCGATCGGCGCATGCCCATTACGCAAATTTGCTCAGCCATACGGAATCGGGCGCCTGGTCGTCGCGTGTGCTGAAACAATGCCTCGATGGCGTGGTGTATGCCATTCACGCGTACGTGGCCGCGGTCATTGCGGAGCTTTTCGACGGAAATCCGGAATCGACGGATCAGGCCGCTGCTCTGCTCGGCCCCTTGGATTTCGTGCAATACCAAGGTGATGTGCGGGCGGTGTTTTTCGAGCAAACGCTCGATGCGTTCCCGCCGCCTCCACCGGCCACGTTCCAGCTCCCCGCGCACGGGGACAAACAGCCCGTGTGTGCTGTTTGACGCAGCAAACCTTTGGTGATCAAAGGAAAAACCCGAGGGCGAGGTCAACCCGCGTCGCCCTTGGGTTTGTCTTCGCTGAAGATCCGCCGAATGGCTTCTTCGCGTCCGCGACGAGACTGCTTGCGGTCGTTGATGAGCGCCTCGATGGAGAGGTTTGTCTCTACGTCATCCAGGAGCTCATCCGCCGCCAGCTTGGCGAGCGCGTCGATCTTCGCGCCAAACCGCTGGGCGAGCCGCGCTTTGACGGCGTCTTTGAGCAGCTCGCGAAACGCTTCGCGCGCGACTCCGGCCGCTTCACCGTAGAGAACTTGTGAAATTTCGAGGTCCAAGAAGTCGGTGCCGGCAGGACCGGTGTCTCGCCGACGATCATCGCGACGTTCGTCACGTCGTGAACTCGCCGGCCCATCTCGATGCCGATCGTCCATGATCGCTCCTCGCCACCGCAAGTTTGTCGAATCGATCAGAGCAGATTCAAGAACCGCTTGGCGCGTTCTTCAGCGAGACCAATGAGCGCTTTCGCTTCGTGATCGGGGATCTCGAGCGTCTTGCACATGTCGCCGATGAAAGCCTTTTCCGCCTCGTGTTGCGAACCGTCGACGTACGTGAGCAACACGGCGTGTTGCAGAAGAACACGACGATCGTCGGCGTTGAGATCGAGGATGGGCATGTCGTCGAGCGTCCGCTTTTCCACGGCGTACTCGCGAATCTCTTTTGCTTCTTCGTCCGATGCTTCGAAGGCGGCGATGAGGGCATCGACCATTTCTTTTTCAGCATTGTCGAACGTGCCGTCGGCCCAGGCGACACTCACGAGCGACTTCAGAACGGCCATGTTTTCTTCACGCATGGCGGCGATTTTTGCCGCTTCGACCGGCGGACGTCAAGCACGCTCACGAAAACTCGACGCAATCCAAGAGGCATGCCTACGTTTCGACCGTCCACGCATGGCCTCCACCAACATCTCGCCTCCCCTGCCCGTGCATCATCTGGCGGTCGTCGTCGCCGATCTCCAACGAGCCGCGTCGTTTTACGAAGATGTGCTCGGCCTGCGCGAAATTCGCCGCTGGGATGATCCGCACGGAAACCAGCGCTCAATCTGGTGCGAACTCGGCCAAAACGCCTTCCTCGCCATCGAACGAGCCGAACACGCCGACCCGCGACGCAACGACACTTCGCCCGGCTTTCACTGCATTGCCCTGGGGATTCGTCCAGACGAACGGGACGCGTGGCGCAAGCGATTCGAGGCGGCGGGGGTCGAGGTATTTCGCGAGAGCGCATATACGCTGTATGTGCGGGATCCCGAGGGCAACATCATCGGATTGAGTCACTATCCGGAAGCGGCGGCGCGATGATCCGGCGCGCGTGAAGCGGAGCGGTGGACGAGGTTTTTCATGGCGGAACTGTCTCATCAACGCGTGCGATTCGTGGTTCGTCCGGAAGATGCGGGGCAACGACTCGATCAGGTATTGGCAGCGAACGTCGAAGGGCTGAGTCGCCGCAAGGCGCGCGTGCTGATTGATCTGGGCGGCGTGTTCTTGGATGGAGCGCGCGTCAAGATCGCCGGCAAGACGCCTCGACCCGGACAAACCATCGTGGCGAACATCGGCGGCGCGCTCGAACGAGCCACCAAAGAAGTGGGAACGGCGGCGCGAGCGAAAGACGAGGCGAATTTGCCGCCGTACAAGGTTGTTTTCGAGGACGCGGACGTCGTGGTCGTGGACAAACCCGCGGGGCTGTTGACGGCACCCACGCCGGAGAGCGATCGCGGCAACCTGTTTGACCAATTGAAACGATCGTATCGACAAACGCTGTTCTTGGTGCATCGTATCGATCTGGACACCAGCGGCCTCGTGGTCTTCGCGCGGAACGACGAGGCCAATCGGGTGTTGTCCGAGCGCATTCGCGTGCACGATTTCGATCGGCAATACCTGACGGTGCTCCAAGGAGTGGTTTCGTGGGACGAACTTACCGTCGATCACCCCGTCGGGGGAAAACGGGCGGTATCCCACTTTCATGTCGAAGAAAGAATCGCCCCGGGCGCGACGCTCGTGCGCGTGCGTCTCGAGACCGGACGAACCCATCAAATTCGATTGCACGGCCTGCATGTCGGCCATCCGGTGCTGGGCGATCGCAAATATGGCCAAGCGACGGCATTACAGGCTCCGCGGTTGGCTTTGCATGCGACGCGCCTTGGATTTGCGCATCCGCGTACGAATGAAGCGGTGGGATGGGAGAGTCCGCTGCCCGAAGATTTGCGTGGTTGGATCGAAACTCTGCGTCGACCGACAACGTGAATTTCGTGCGGCGCGAGGACGCTGCGCGTGCCATTGTGAACGACGTGATGGGGAAACTTTTGCGATTTTCGCTCTGCACGAGCGTTGTGCTTGCATGCGTGTGTTCGAGCGCGTGTACGCGGTATGAAATTGCGCTTCACGATGACGCGCCGGCGAAAGTATTCGATGCATTGCCTGCGAATGCGGGTCAAATCTGCGTCGTACGTCCGCACAACGTGGCGCTGTTGGTCCCGGCGGTCGTACGGGACAATCGCCGCCTCGTGGGAATGACCAAGGGACCGACGTGGTTTTGCTGGCTCGCCGAACCTGGTTTGCATAAAATCATGACGCGTTATGGGGACGATATCGACGAAAATCTCGGCACCGACGAGATTTCGGACGCGGCGATTATGGTGGATGCCGGGGGACGTTATTATTTGCAGCACGACGTGAGCAAAATTCTCACGATATCGGTGCGCTGGGTATTGGATCCGGCGGAAGCGCAAGCGATGATTTCGGAATGTCAATGGGCGGATATGGTCGCGGCGCCTTCGGGAGAAAAAATCCCAAGTCGCGACGAAGTCATACCGGCGGCGCATTAAGGCAACGTCGTCAACGCAGCCCCGGCACGTTCGATTTTCGTAAGAATGCAAGCGTCGGGCGCAGTTCGTGGGATGGCCCTTGCGCCAGGCGCAATTCTTGACCATCGGCCAAGGTCACAAGAAGCCAGCGATGTTCGAATCCGCGTTCATTTTCTTGCGCTTCGAGCCCGTCGATGACGGGCGTGGCAATCGAGGTAATGTCGGAGAATGGGAATTTCCGGACGATTCCTCGGGTTTCTTGAATGATCTCTTGGCGGGCGATATCGACTCGAATGGTTCCATGTTTGAAACCTTCGCGGCGCATGACGTAATTGGCCACGATAATGCCCACGGTCCAGATGACGGCGACGATGAGCATGGCAATCGGAGCCGCACGCATGAGCAC